>NZ_JBRKJK010000003.1:0-72526 GCF_052983295.1 Porticoccus sp. GXU_MW_L64
GTTGTTACCCTCGTCATTGCGAGCGCAGCGAAGCAATCCAGTGTCTTTAACACGCTGATTTAAAAGCAAAGTCGCTGGATCCCCGCCTTCGCGGGGATGACGGATTTTGGTGTTCAACCAGATTCCAGCATGCAACGAAATCACCACCCCATTACCCAACACCAAACGCAAACCAGGTGTGAGACTCAAACTGCTCACCCGGGTGCAACAGTGTTGATGGGAACAGGGGGCGATTGGGGGAATCCGGGAAGTGCTGGGTTTCCAGGCAAACCGCCGCGCGCCGGTTGAGCGTCTGGCCATTTTTGCCCACAGTACAGTTATCAAGAAAATTGGCGGTATACACCTGAAGCCCCGGTTCGGTGGTGGATACAGACAGCTTTCTGCCGCTCCTGGGGTCGTACAACACCGCCACCGGCTCGGGAGATTGTGTAGGCGCCACCCCCAGCACCCATGTGTGATCGTAACCATTACCCCTGATCAGCTGCTCGTGAGGCATGTGGATACGCTCACCCAGCTGTCGATCTGCGCGAAAATCAAATGGCGTTGCGGACACGGATAACAGCTCCCCACTGGGAATAAGGCGGCTGTCCAGCTGCAAAAACCGGTCTGCATTTACCCGCAAGCGGTGATCCAGAACCGGCGCTCCCAAGTCCCCCGACAAATTAAAATAGCTGTGTTGCGACAGGTTCAGTACTGTCAGCTTGTCGCAGCGGGCCCGGTACTGCACTTTCAACTCATTGTGCCGGGTTAAGGTGTAGGTCACCTCCACCTGCAGATTACCCGGATAACCCTGTTCACCGTCGGGGCTTGTGTGGCACAGCACCAGGCTGGGGCCTTCGTCGCCCTGCCTGCTTTGTGCTTGCCACAGTACCCGGTTAAAGCCGCTGTCCCCACCATGCAGGTGGTTGCCGTCATTGTTGCCGGGCAACACATAGTGATTGCCGGCAATACTCAAGCGCCCCCCGGCGATACGCCCGGCATAGCGGCCCAGAACTGCTCCCAGATAAAACTTGTCTTGTTGATATTGGGCGAGACTGTCGTAGCCAAGCACCACATCCGCCAGCTGGCCATGGCGATCCGGCACATGGAGTTCGGTGATAATGCCACCGTAATTGATAATACTGGCTCGCATTCCCTGGGCATTGCCCAGGCAATACTGATGAACTTCACGACCGTCGGGCAATTGGCCGTAAAGACTTTTGTGAATTGTACCGAGTTCTGCCGCCATCATATTCCGGGTGTTATCGCCATTATCAAACTCGGCCGCCATCAACAATCAATGACTGGCCGGTAATCACGGATGACGCACTGGCCCCCAAAAAGAGCGCAGACTGAGCCACATCTTCACAGGCAATGGTGGTTTTCAGGGATTGCTGATCCAGGCATTCCTGCAAAGCCTCCGGCGTTACCCAGAGCTCTCTTTGGCGTTCGGTCATTACCCAGCCGGGAATCAGGCAGTTAACACGGATGTTATCGGGCCCCAATTCCCGGGCCAGTGCTTTGGTCAAACCGACAATACCCGCTTTGGAAGCCACATAAGCCGGGTAACCGGACAGGCCGAGAACGGCGGAGTTTGAACCCAGATTGATGATCGAACCACCGCCGGACCCACGCATTCCCTCTACGGCAAACTGGGCGGAAAAGTAGTGGGGACGCAGGTTGGTGTTCATGGCGTCGTCCCACTGATCCGTATTGTAGCTGCCGACATCGTGACGGGTATCTCTGGCGGCGTTATTGATCAACACCTTGATAGGCCCGACACTACTTTGAAAGTCCTCCATAATGGCTTTCAAACTGTCAATATCGCGAATATCGCAGGGGTAAAACTGCGGGCGATTGCCGGTGGCCTGCTCTATCTCGTCGCACAGTCGGCTTGCCGGGTCCTGGGGCAGAGAGACAAAGCCTACCTTCGCCCCCTGCAATGCAAAGGCGGCAACCATGGCCGCACCAATTCCCGAGCCCCCGCCAGTGATAAACACACCCGCTCCGGCAAGGTCTTTGTACTCCGGGAAAAAGCCGGTGGTGGCGTTTTCCAATGTGCCTTTAATATCACTTAAATAAGCCGATGAACTCATGTTTAGTCCCACTGCTTTTTTATCAACTGTTAACGAAAACCCACTGACTATCGTTACCCCGCCACTACCGTCCCTGTTATTCTGAGCACAGCGAAGAATCCCGGCCCCGGGCTTTCAGACCCTTCGCTGCGCTCAGGGTGACAGGCGTTACCACTCGGCAACAGAACCATCATCGTGACGCCACAGGGGGTTTTTCCAGTTCATGGGCTGTCGGGCGGCTTGCTGTACCGCGTCTTCGTCAATGACCACACCCAAACCGGGGCCCGGCAACGGTTTGATAACGCCATCTTTGATGGCAAAGTCGTCTTTGTTGACCACATAATCCAGCAAGTCGGCTTCCTTGTTGTAATGAATACCCATGGACTGTTCCTGAATCACCGCATTATAGGACACGAAATCCACTGTCAAACAGGCCGCCAGTGCGATGGGCCCCAGGGGGCAGTGTGGCGCCAGACCAACATCGTAGGCCTCGGCCATGGCAGCGATTTTCACACACTCGCTAATGCCACCAGCGTGTGACAGGTCGGGCTGGATAATGCCAAGCCCGCCGCACTGCAACACGCGCTTGAATTCAAAGCGGCTGTACATGCGCTCCCCCGCCGCCAGCACAATGCTGGATTGCTCGCAGAGCTTGGGGTATTGCTCAAACTGCTCTGCCAGTACGGGTTCTTCAACAAACAGCGGATGGAACGGCTCCAGTTCCTTGAGCAACACTTTGGCCATGGGCACAGAAACCCGACCGTGGAAGTCCAGGCCAAAATCAATACGGCTGCCAAAGGCTTCGCGAATGGTAGCCACACGGGTCACCACTTTTTCAACCGCACGGTGGCTGTCGATCATTTTCAGTGGCCCGCAGCCATTGAGTTTGAAGGTGTCCCAGCCCTGGGCCAGGCGCTCTTCCATCTGACGCACTTCATCGCTGGGGTCATCGCCACCCACCCAGCAGTAAGTTTTCATGCTGTCGCGGCAGGTGCCACCCAACAGTTCGTACACAGGTTGCCCCAGGTCTTTACCTTTGATGTCCCAGAGCGCCTGATCGATGCCGGCAATGGCAGACATCAGAATCGGGCCCCCGCGGTAAAAACCGCCGCGGTAAAGCGTCTGCCAGATATCATTGATTTTGCGGGGGTCTTTGCCAATCAGGTAGCAGGACAACTCCTCCACCGCCGCCGCAACCGTGGCCGCGCGCCCTTCAATGACCGGCTCACCCCAGCCGGTAATACCCGCATCGGTATCAATCGCCAAAAACATCCATCTGGGAGCCACTGGATATAAACGAATGCCCTGGATTTTCATGCTTTACTACCTGTTTAATAATTATTCAATATAGGGCACTTCTAAAAATGCACTATTTTTAGACGCACCCTATCGGTAATCAATTATGGACTCTGCCTGAATTTTATAATAGTATTTATATTACTAAAAAACAATGTTAAATCTGCAGCGCTTTTCTTCTGAAAATGCACGAAGCCATACCATGAATACAACTGCCTGCTACATCGTTGGCGACTGGGGCACCACCAATCTGCGCCTGTTCTTGCTGGATAGCGTCTCTGGGGACTGCCTGGCCCAGGTCAACGGCCCGGGTATTGGCAAAACTGCCCAGGATCGGATTCCCGAGCTGCTGAGCAAACTGGTCTCACCCTGGCTGGACCGGAATATTGAGCAGATTCTGTTGTGCGGCATGGTGGGCTCTACCATAGGTTGGCTGGACGCTGGCTATATTGACTGCCCCCTGCCCCTGATCACACTGAAAGACCACCTTTGCCCGGTACCCGACACAAAAATACCCACCCGCATTGTCCCCGGTATTCGCTGCCAGAGCCCCACCGGTGCAATGGACATTATGCGCGGCGAAGAAACCCAATTGCTGGGTGCCCTGCGCAGCGAACCACAGTTAAACCAGGGCAGCCATCTGCTGTGCCTGCCTGGTACCCACAGCAAGTGGGTGTTATTGAAAGAGGGTGTGGCCGAGAGTTTTTTGACCAGTCTCAGTGGCGAGCTGTTTGCCACACTAAAGAGCCACAGCATTCTCGCTCCCGGTGCCAATGACAGCAGCCCCGATGAGGAATACTTTGTACAGGGAGTACAGCGCAGCATTGAGCAAAGTAGCTGCGATCTGATTCACTTGTTATTCGAAACCCGCAGCCGACAAATTGCCGGCAAGCTCCCCGCTCAACAGGCGGCGGACTTTCTGTCTGGATTGATCATCGGCCGGGACATTCAAAACGCCCTTGGGCTGTTTGCCGATACCGACCCACAGCAGCCCATACACTTTATTGCTAACCCGGCGCTGAACCGGCTCTATTGTCTGGCCTGCGAACAAATAAGCCTCTCCTGTCAGGCATTGAACGGCGATCAGCTATCCCTGCTTGGCATGCAAACGTTGCGTTAATTCCATTTTTTATCAAGAGCCATTTACCATGCCTTTCGATCCCGATCAGCTACTCAAAGAATCCCCCATCGTTGCCATATTGCGTGGCATACAGCCCAGCGAAATTATCGACGTGGCCGAAATACTGGTGGCTGAGGGCATTCGGGTTATTGAAGTGCCCCTCAACTCGCCCGACCCTTACACCAGCATCAAATTGTTGTGCGATCGCTTTGGCGACAGCTGCCTGTGCGGTGCGGGCACCGTGGTTACCCCTGAGCAGGTGGATTTGGTCCATCGGGCCGGCGGCAAACTGGTGGTGGCGCCCAATACCGATGCAGCGGTTATCCGCCGCTCTGTGGAACTTGGCATGATTCCCACACCCGGTTTTAATACCCCCACCGAGGCGTACCAGGCCATCCACGCCGGGGCCACTTATCTGAAGATGTTCCCCGCCGCCAATATTGGCCTGGATTACTTCCGTTCCATCTCGGCCATTTTGCCCAAACACGTCCGCGTAGTTGCTACCGGCGGTGTAAACCCCGGCAACCTGGGCGAATGGTTGCAGGCAGGCGTTGCCGCAGCGGGAATAGGCGGCGATCTGTATAAGCCAGGAGTGACCTTGGAAGACTTGCGCACCAAAGCCAGGGCTTTGCTGGCGGCGGTAGAGAACAGGTGATTATGGAAGCCGAGTTAATCCACAGCATTCCGGTACACAACACCCTCGGTGAAGGCGTTGTGTGGGACGCCCGCAGCCAGTCTGTGTGGTGGACCGACATTCAGCAAAGCCGCCTGTACTGTATGGCTTACCCAAGCCTGGCCATACGCCATTTTGACACCCCGGAACGACTGTGCTGTTTTGCATTGACAGACAACCCGGACACACTGCTGGTAGCGTTTGCCAGCGGCTTTGCCCTGTACCAGGCCAACACCGGCACTATTGACTGGCTGCATCGCCCGCAAGAAATACAACCCGGCAGCGGTCGCCGCCTTAATGATGGCCGCCTGGATCGCCAGGGGCGCTTTTGGGTGGGCGCCATGGTGGAAGACGAAGCCGCCGCAGGCAGCGATTCCGCAAACCTTTACTGCCTGAACAGCGATGGCAGCCTGTCTGTTCACAAATCCGATATTGGCATTTCAAACGGTATTTGCTGGGCACCGGATAACCGCACCTTCTATTTTGCCGACTCTTCAGCACAAAAAATATTTTCATATAAGTATGATATGTCCAGTGGTAAACTATCCGCGCAAAACCTGTTTGCAGCCACACCCGAAAACCACTACCCGGATGGCGCGGTAACCGATTCAAACGGGCAGCTGTGGAGCGCCCACTGGGGCGGCAGGTGCCTGCAAAGCTACACCCCGCAAGGCAAAGTGGCCCAGCGCATCGAAATACCCACTGCGCAGCCCAGTTGTCTGGCGTTTGGTGGCCCGGATTTGACAACTCTGTTTGTCACCTCTGCCCGCCAGGATTTGACGGCACAACAACTGGCAAAAGACACCCAGGCAGGTAACCTGTTTGTTTTACAAACCACCATTACCGGGCTGGCAGAACCCATTTATTCGCATCGGTAATCAGGAGTAAAATCCAGTGGCTTCTACACAAAATCTGACACAGACCATTGTCCAGAAGCTGGGCAAGGATATCGTCACCGAACATTACACCCCCGACCAACCCTTCCCGATTGAAGCTGAACTCTGTGAAACCTTCGGTGCCTCCCGCAGTGTTTTGCGCGAAGCGGTAAAAATGCTCACCGCCAAGGGCCTGCTGAGCGCACGGCCACGGCAAGGTACCCGGGTGCAACCGGAAGAAAACTGGAACCTGCTGGACCCGGATGTGCTCAGCTGGCTGCTGGAGCGACAAGTCTCCCTGTCGCTGTTGGCGGAATTTGCAGAAATGCGCGTTTCCATTGAACCCATGGCAGCAAAACTGGCTGCCCGACACGCCACCGATGAACAGCTGGCCGCCATTGAGCAGGCGGTCAAACGTATGGAAGCGGCAGAATCCGGGCTGGACGACCCACTGGATTCCGACATCGCTTTTCACGTGGCAGTTCTGCAGGCCAGCGGCAATCGCTTTTTACACCAGTTCGACCAGATGATCAGCACCGCCTTGAAATTCAGCATTCGCTTTACCAACCGTTTGAAAGGGGTGCGCATCGCCAGTGTCGCCGACCACCGCGCCACTTACGAAGCCATCAAATCCGGTCACCACAAAAAAGCCGCGCAACTGATGGAAGCCATGAACCAGGAAGCGCTGGATATGTTTCGCAAAGCCATCGCTGAAAATAAGGCGGCCTGATAAATAATGGCCATGCAAATCGGTCTGGTCGCTCACGACGAAATGAAACACAGCCTGCTGGAGTGGGTTAAAACCCATCGCAAAGAATTGGGTAACTGCCATATTGTCGCCACCGGCACCACCGGTGGGTTGATTTCAAAAGCCTGCCCCGAGCTGGATATAGAGCCACTGAAAAGCGGCCCCCTGGGGGGCGACCAGCAAATTGGTGCACGTATTTGCGAAGGCAAACTCAACGCGCTGATATTCTTTATCGACCCGCTCTCCCCCATGCCTCACGATGTGGATGTAAAAGCCCTTACCCGGCTGGCAACGCTCTACAATATTCCGCACGCCTACAACCAGGCCACCGCCAATCTGATTGCCGAAAACCTCGACCGCCTGCCACCACCGAGCAGCACCCCGGTTAAACCCACACCATTCTCACGGGAACAGTGATAACACCATGAACAAGCTGGAACAGTTAAGAACCATGACCACCGTTGTGGCCGATACCGGAGACATCGCCTCCATCCGCCGCTTTCAACCCACCGATGCCACCACCAACCCCGCCCTGTTGCTCAAGGCCGCACAAACAGACGAAGGCCGGCCGGTACTGGCAGAGTCTGTGCAGTGGGCCAAAGCCCAGGGGTTTGCCGGAGACGAGCTGCTGTCCCAGGCCACAGAGCGCTTTACCATTCACATCGGCAAACAAATCGCCCAGATCGTACCGGGCAGGGTTTCCACAGAAGTGGATGCGCGGCTGTCGTTTGACACCCAGGCCATGGTGGACAAAGCCCGCCACCTGATCGACCTGTACGCGGCGGCGGGCGTACCCTCCAACCGCATACTGATCAAATTGGCGTCCACCTGGGAAGGCATTCGCGCCGCAGAAATTCTCGAAAAAGACAACATCCAGTGCAACCTGACACTGCTGTTCTGCTTTGCCCAGGCCGCCGCCTGTGCCGATGCCGGTGTTACCTTGATCTCACCGTTCGTGGGCCGTATTTACGACTGGTATCAACAACAATCGCCTGACCGGATTATCCAGCCCCAGGACGACCCCGGCGTGCAATCCGTACAGCGCATTTACCGCTATTACAAAGAAAACGGCTACCCCACCATTGTCATGGGCGCCAGCTTCCGCACCACCGGGCAAATCGAAGAACTGGCAGGCTGCGACAACCTGACCGTAAGCCCGGAACTGCTGGCGGCGCTGGAAAATGACAACGGCGAACTGCCCAGAAAACTTTCCCCGGAACAGGCCGCACAATCCGCTAACGGAAAAGTAGTGACCGATGAAAAAGCCTTTCGCTGGCAATTGAACGACGACCCCATGGCCAACGAAAAACTCGCCGAAGGCATTCGCAAATTCTCCGTGGACCAATGCCAGCTGGAAGCGCTGGTCAAACAGTTGGGGTAGGGTTAATAAAGGTCATTGCGATAAAACATAGCCTGTCACCCTGAGTGAAGCGAAGGGTCTGCCAGCACCGGGATTCTTCGCTGCGCTCAGAATGACAGTGTAAGGCAATGGCGAGCATTGCAAATTCCGTTATCGCGATGATCTTTTATGGGGCCTGGTACAACAACTCCGTATACTGATCGGCCACATCGCTCCACAAAAACCGGGCTTGGCTGGCGGCGCTGGCGATGGCTTGCCATTTTGCCTTGTTGCGCTGTTTGCAGTTTATCGCCTTGCCGAGCGCGGCCACCATATTGGCGGCCTGCTCCTGAAGATTGTCACCGCTGAAGCTGAAACCGTTAACGCCATCTTCCACAGTGTCATTCAAGCCGCCCACTCGATGCACCAGGCAGGGTTGCCCGGCGCGCATGGACAGCATTTGGCTGATGCCGCAGGGCTCGAAGGAGCTGGGCATTACAAACAGGTGGCCGCTGGCGTAAAGCGCCTGGGACACCGCTTCCGAATAGCCTTTCAAAAACAGCAGACGGGGCTGGCGGGCGGATGCTTGGGTTAAAAAATCTTCCAGCTCCGGGGTTCCGCTGCCCAGAATCACAAACACCCCGTTCTGGGGCAGCTGTTCCACCATGGCATCCAGGGCACACTGGCCATTTTCCAGGTTTTGTCGCAGCAGCAGTGCCTTTTGGTCGGTAATACGGCCAACAGAGGTCAGCAGGGTCGGGAACCGGGTGGTGTTTTTAAAGCGCTCGACCCATTGCTGTATCCGTTGCAGGGCGATGATATGAGCACTGTGGGCATAACGGTCTGCGGCCATCCACTTGAACACCTCCCCTTCACACAGGGTCAGCAGCTTTTTGACGGTCAGCCCCGGCGCTTGCTCGCCGGAATATTCACAGCCATTGAGAATACCGTGCAGGCGCCCTTGTGCGGCGGCTCTTTGCAAGTCCTCCTGCAAACCCTCACCGCCAAAATAGCCGCGCTGCGGTTCACTGGGCTGCTGAATTTCCCGAGCATAGGTGGGCGACACCGCGTGCACCCGGTCGCACAGGTTAATGCCCGCCCGCATGGGGTTGATGCAGTGGGGTGCGCGGGGGTCGTTAATGGTATTTTGGTCAATGAGGCCTTGATCAACGTTGAGTTGTGGAAACCAGGCCCGCAGGGAAGAACCGTCCCCCGCCAGGGGCCGCACCCCCTGCAACGCCAGGTTGTGAATGCTGTACACCGTGTGCAGTGTTTTTAAACTCTGGTAACAGGGGTCATAAGCCCGCAACACCGACACCATTGCCCCGTGCCAGTCGTGCAGGTGCAATACGTCCAGGCGGCCAAACTGTTCGGCTTTCACCGCACTGGCCACCGCCGCGCAGAAAAGCGCGAATTTGCTGGCGTCTGAGGCAAAGGGGCGATCCGACGGGTCATCGCAATAAATTCGGCCGGGGCCACCAATGGCAAACAGCGGGTGTTCCAATACCCACAGATCCACATTGGTGGTCGGTTTTTTTGCGGGTACGCGATGCAGGCTGACCGTCTCGACAACACCTCCAAAGGGCACATCCAGATGGGCCTGCAGCTGTGAGCCCGGCAAGTTGGAAAAGTGACCGTAACCCGGGGTGACCACCTGCACCTGATGGCCCGCTGCCGCCAGTGCCGGGGGAATATCCCGCACCACATCACCAATGCCGCCCACCTTGCCTCCGGGCAGAGCATCGTTCTCGGAGGAAACCATTAAAATTCGCATTGTTCGCCTCTTGGTTGTCTGTCAGTTAATCTTATCGGGTGCTTGAGAGCGATGTTCGCAGGCGGCAAAGTTAACTAGGTAATCACATCCGGCCCACTGCGGCCAGTGTACTGGCGGATACCGGCAATGGCATCTGCAGCATCAATCAATGGTTGCAGCACCTGCTGGGCATCTTCCCCAAACTGACTCGGGTCATCGCTGTAGCTGTCGATGTAAAGGCGCAGGGTAGCGCCCTGGGTGCCGGTGCCAGACAAGCGAAACACCAAACGGCTGTCGTTATCGAAATAGATACGCACACCCTGATGGCTGGAACAGCTGCCATCCACCGGGTCTGTGTATTGAAAGTCATCTGCGGCGGTCACGGTAAGATTACCCAGTTGTCGACCGGGCAGATCATTCAGCTGCGCTTTGAGCGCCGCCATCATTTGCCCGGCGGCATCGCTGTCTATGCCCTCGTAATCGTGCCGGGTAAAAAAGTCGCGGCCGTACTTCTGCCAATGCTGCTGCACCATCTGTTTCGCCGACAAACCGGTTATCGCCAGCAAATTGAGCCAGAACAGCACCGCCCAGAGACCGTCCTTTTCGCGCACATGGTTGGAACTGGTGCCAAAGCTCTCCTCACCGCACAGGGTGATTTTGCCGGCATCGAGAAGGTTGCCAAAAAACTTCCAGCCTGTAGGCGTTTCATAACAGTCGAAACCCTGCTCCCGGGCAACCCGGTCCACAGCGCGGCTGGTGGGCATGGAGCGGGCAACGCCGGCAATACCGCTGCTATAGGCTGGCACCTTGGTGGCATTGGCCGCCAGTACCGCCAGACTGTCGCAGGGGTTGATGTAAAAATTATTGCCCAACACCATATTGCGGTCGCCATCGCCGTCAGAAGCGGCGCCAAAGTCCAGGGCATCATCGCCCTGCAAACGTTCCACCAGCTGTTTTGCATGGGCCAGATTGGGGTCCGGGTGGCCGCCGCCGAAGTCTTCCAGTGGCTCGGCATTGATCACCGAACCGGGCTCCGCTCCCAGACAGTTTTCGAGGATTTCACGGGCATAGGGGCCGGTCACTGCGTGCATGGCGTCGAAGCAAAAGCGAAACTCACCGCTGCTCAGCAGGGCTCTCATGGCGTCAAAATCAAACAATTGCGCCATCATGTCCGCGTAATCCCGAACCGGGTTAATCACCTCCACACGGCAATCGCCAAGACTCAAGTCAGCGAGCCGGTCGAGATCCATATCACTGCTGTCGAGGGTCAGATATTCCGAGATTTGCAGGCTGTGCTGATAGATGGCTTCGGTCACCTGCTCGCTGGCCGGGCCGCCATTATCGCTATTGAACTTGACCCCAAAATCCTGATCCGGGCCACCGGGGTTGTGGCTGGCAGACAATATGATGCCGCCACAGGCGTTGTATTTGCGAATCACACAGGAGGCCGCCGGGGTAGAGAGAATCCCCCCCGCCCCGATCAGCAAGCGGGAAAAGCCATTGGCCGCCGCCATACGGATAATGGTCTGGATCGCCTGCCGATTGTAGTAACGGCCATCGCCCCCGATAACGAGGGTTTTTCCCTCGCAGGGTGCCAGGGTGTTAAAGATCGACTGAACAAAATTTTCCAGATAGCCGGGCTGCTGAAAAGCGACCACTTTTTTGCGCAATCCGGATGTACCCGGTTTTTGATCGTCATAGGGATTTGTGGTTTTTCTGATAATGGTCAATGGATTTCCCGTTAATTTAGGCGTTGTTAAAATTTTATTCTAACCAGATTGTAGCTGTTCACCATGCCTTGAAGACGTAAATCTGGAGTGGCTTTCTGTGACCGCGGCCAGCAAGGATGCTGGCCTCGAGCTTACATGGAAGTACTCGCAGCGTGTCACAGAAAACCACTCCGGGTTTATGTCCTGCGGCTCAGCAACATGAATAGCACCCAAGACCATTGTGACTTCAAATCATTGCTGTCCCATAAACTTTGAGTCTTTACCCATGAAACGTAGGAGACATAAAACCCTCGAGGGGCTTAGGGGGCGGCAGTGACTTCAAATCATGGAGAACAACTGGTAAAAAGAATACCTTCCCTGTTCAAATAGGCCTTTAAAACGGCCCTTCCCGCTGCCCCAGCATACCCTTGGTCACCAGGGTAACGCCTTTGTCCGACACCCGGAAACCGCGGGCTTTATCCTGCTCGGCATCGACACCGATCTCCATACCCGGCGGGATACAGCAACCACGGTCAATAATGGTGCGGCGAATGGTGCAGTTGCGCCCTATCTCCACCTCCGGCAACACCACAGATTCTTCGATGGTGCTGTAAGAGTGCACACGCACATTGGAGAACAGCAGCGACTGGCGCACCTCCGACCCGGAAATAATACAGCCGCCGGAAACCAGCGAATCCACCGCCATGCCACGGCGGTCATCCCGGTCAAAAACAAACTTGGCGGGGGGCAGCTGGGACTGATAAGTCCAGATGGGCCATTTGTCGTCGTAGAGATTCAGCGGCGGCGTGGTCTGCATCAGCTCCATATTGGCCTCCCAAAAGGAATCGATGGTACCCACATCCCGCCAGTAAGCGCGCTGATTGGTTTTTGCCTCGCGAAACGGATAGGCAACAATGTTGTGATCGTCGATCACCGAAGGAATGATGTCGTTGCCAAAATCGTGGCTGGAATTTTCGTTTTTGGCGTCCTTTAACAACTGATCAAACAAGAAGCCGGTATCAAAAATATAGTTGCCCATGGACGCCAGACACAGATCCGTCTGCCCCGGCACCGGGGTCGGGTTTTGCGGTTTTTCTTCAAACCCGACAACGCGGTTTTCCGTGTCTACCGCCATTACCCCAAAGGCGCCCGCCGCCTCCTCCACCGGCACTTCCAGACAGGCGATACTCATGGCGGCACCGGAGGCAACGTGCTCCGCCAGCATAGCGCCATAATCCATTTTATAGATGTGGTCACCGGAGAGAATCACCACATACTTGGGCATTTCCGAACGGATAATATCCAGGTTTTGGTACACCGCATCCGCGGTGCCCTGGTACCAGTCGTCAGAAAAGCGCTGGGAGGCGGGGAATATTTCCACAAATTCCCCGAGCTCTTTTTTGAAGTGGCTCCAACCCTGCAGCATATGGCGCACCAGAGAGTGCGCCTTGTACTGGGTGAGTACCCCGATGCGGCGGATTCCGGAGTTGATGCAGTTCGACAAGGGGAAGTCGATAATGCGGAATTTGCCGCCAAAATACACCGCTGGCTTGGCGCGCCAATCGGTCAGCTCATACAGCCGGGAGCCCCGCCCCCCGGCCAGCACCAGAGCAAAAGCGTCCTTGGCCAGATAGCGCGGGTCGAGATCGCGGCTGTCGTTTTCGGTGTTGTGTTCACTCATCAATTTTCCCCTTCGTCGGCGCGCCCGGTGGCGCATATAAAGTTACTTAAATTGTAACTATTCAGTACCCTTTGAATTCACAATGGCGCGGGCGCTATTTGTGGGATTTTGTCGCGAGACGTAAATCCGGGGTGGCTTGCAGTGACACGCTGCAAGCCACCCCAGATTCACGCCTTCAAGTTTTTCAGAACGTGCTGAATATTTACCTTAAATTTTCCAAATATCCCGATTGTAATCCTGGATGGTGCGATCACTGGAAAAGCCACCACTGGCCGCGGTATTGAGAATACTCAGGCGCGTCCAGTGTTGCTGATCTCCGTAAGCATCCGCCACCCGCTGTTGGGCATCCACATAACTGCGGAAATCCGCTGCGGTCATCCAAGCGTCGTCACTACTGCGAACAGAGGCACTGACTGATTCAAAAATGCCCTGTTCAAACAGATTGAAATGGCCGCTCTCTAAAAGATGCATCACTCGCCTGAAATCCTCATCCCCATCGATAATGGCGTTGGGGTTGTAATTCTGGCGAGCTGTCATCACCTCCCGGGCCTCCAGGCCAAACAGGAAGAAGTTGTCTTCGCCCACCGCATCGCGAATTTCGATATTGGCGCCGTCCAGGGTGCCAATGGTCAGGGCACCGTTCATCATAAACTTCATATTGCCGGTACCGGATGCCTCTTTGCCCGCTGTGGAAATCTGCTCGGACAGATCCGTGCCCGGGCAAATAATTTCCATGGCAGTCACCCGATAATTGGGTACAAAGGCCACCCGCAACCAGGGCTGAGCACGGGGGTCTTTGTTGACCACAGTCGCCACATTGTTGATCAATTTGATGATGGTTTTTGCCATGGCATACCCGGGTGCCGCCTTGCCGCCAATCAATACCGCGCGGGGCTGCATGCCCTCGGTATCGCCGCGCACAATGCGATCATACAGGTGAATCACATGGAGGATGTTGAGCAACTGGCGCTTGTATTCGTGAATGCGCTTGACCTGTACATCAAACAGCATGGAGGTGTCGAACTGCACCCCGCACTCGCGCTCTACAAAGGCCGCCAGGCGTTGTTTGTTCACTTGTTTGACCCCCTGCCAGCGGGCGCGAAAATCCTCATTGTCTGCATATTGCGCCAATTCGCTGATGTGATCCAGGCGGGTAATCCAGGCATCGCCAATGGTCTCATTCACCAGGTCTTTCAGCGGTGTGTTGCAGTGGGCCAGCCAGCGGCGCGGGGTTACGCCGTTGGTTTTGTTGTTGAACTTGTGCGGCCATAACTGGTAGAAATCCAGAAACAGGCCTTCCTTCAACAACTCTGTATGCAGAGCCGCCACACCGTTGACGGAGTAACTGCCAACAATGGCCAGGTGCGCCATGCGCACCTGCGGGTTGTTGCCCTCGGCGATGATGGACATGCGGCGCTGGCGCTCCACATCGCCGGGCCAGCGCTCGGACACCTGCGCCAGAAAACGGGCATTGATTTCATAAATAATATCCAGCAGACGCGGCAACAGCGTTTGGAACAGGCTCACTGACCAGGTTTCCAGCGCTTCCGGCAACAGGGTGTGGTTGGTGTAGGCCATGGTTTTTGAGGTAATGCCCCAGGCCTCGTCCCAACTCAGCAGGTACTCGTCCATCAGCAGGCGCATCAGCTCCGCTACCGCCACAGTGGGGTGGGTGTCATTGAGCTGGAAACCGTTCTTTTCAGCAAACTGGCTGAAATCCTTGCCCTGCTGTTTTACCCAGCGACGCAGCACATCCTGCAGGCTGGCGGAGGCCAGGAAGTACTGCTGACGGAGGCGCAATTCCTTGCCGTTTTCACTGGCGTCGTTGGGGTAGAGCACCATGGTGATCTGCTCTGCCAGGTTTTTGGCCGCCACCGCTTCGGTGTAGCTGCCGGCGTTGAATTCATCCAGGTTAAATTCGTCGGTGGCAGCGGACTTCCACAAACGCAGGGTGTTGACGGTGTTGTTGCGATAGCCGGGCACCGGCACATCGTAGGGCACCGCCAAAACATCACTGCTGTTGGCCCAGCGAGCGCGCTGCTGGCCGTTGTGGTCGCTGTAGTATTCGGTGTTGCCAAAAAATTTCACCCGGCAGGTATTTTCCGGGCTTTCGATTTCCCAGGGGTTGCCGTCCCGCAGCCAGTGATCCGGGAATTCCACCTGATGACCATCGGCAATTTTCTGGTGGAACATGCCGTATTCGTAGCGGATGCCGTAACCGGTAACCGGCAGTTCCAGGCTGGCACAGCTGTCCAGAAAACAGGCCGCCAAACGGCCCAGGCCACCGTTGCCCAGCCCGGCGTCCAGTTCTTCCTGTAGCACGTCTTCCAGGGTGCAGCCGTAGTTTTTCAGAGCTTCGCGAACCGGTTCTTCCAACTCCAGGTTGATCACCGCGTTGGTGAGGGCACGCCCCATCAGGAATTCCAGTGAGAGGTAATTGATGCGCTTGGGCTGTTCTTCCATATAGCGGTCGCGGGTGTTGCGCCAGCGTTCTACCAGGCGGTCGCGCACCGTCAGTGCCAGTGCATTGAACAGGTAGCGGTGGGAGTTATCGGCCAGTTCGTCGCGGCCCAACGTCAGACTAAAGTGGCGCTTCAGGTCGTCCACGACCCGCTCGCAATCCATCCCCAGGGGTTCCACATCGCGCCAGGGCGTTGGTTGTATTGAGTTCATGCTTAGAATTCCTTGAGATAATTGGTCAAAATGGTTACCGATTGCCCGGCCACTTCAATAGCGCCCTCTTGCAGCGACAGCTCATGGGGCGCTGCAATCTGATCCTGAGAAGTATCCGCCAGGCAATACCAGTGCGGCTGTTCCGGCAAGTGGAATGTCTGCGACTGGCGTTCGTTGTTAAATATGGTCAACACCGTGGTACCGTCACTGTCGGTCAACATATAGCCCAACAGATAGTAATGGTGTTCCTGCCAGTGCTCGTCGCGCATATGTTCGCCATCGCTGTTTAACCAGGCGATTTTTACCTGACCGATGCCTGCCGGGGAATGCAGGTAATAGGGACATTTCAGCAACGGATAGGCACGCCGCAGTGCAATAAGGCGGCTGGCAAATTCACGCAGCTGAGCGGCATCGTCATCGAGATTCCAATTCAACCAGCTGACGTCGTTGTCCTGGCAATAGGCGTTGTTGTTGCCCTGCTGGGTTCGCCCCAGTTCATCCCCCGCCTGCAACATGGATACGCCTTGAGACACCATCAGGGTCGCCAGCATATTGCGCTGCTGGCAGCGGCGGGCGCGATTGATTGTCGGGTTGTCGGTTTCGCCCTCGATGCCAAAATTATCGCTGAGGTTATCCCGGTGGCCGTCGCGATTGCCTTCGCCGTTGGCGCTGTTGTGGCGCTCCTGGTAGCTCACCAGGTCGCGCAGGGTAAAGCCGTCGTGACTGGCAACGTAGTTGATACTGGCCCAGGGCTTGCGCCCGGAGCGTTCAAAAATATCACTGGAACCGTGAATACAGCGGGCAAAGGACGGCAGATTGCCCGGTTCCCGCCGCCAGAATCGGCGTACCGTGTCCCGGTAGTTGTCGTTCCACTCGCTCCAACCGGCGGGAAAGTTGCCCAGTTGGTAACCACCGGGGCCAATATCCCAGGGCTCGGCGATAAATTTGCAGCGGGTCAATTGCGGGTCCTGATTCACCGCCTGAAAAAACGCCGCTTCGCGGTTAAAGCCCTGGGCTTCGCGCCCCATCACCGCCGCCAGGTCAAAGCGAAAGCCGTCCACTCCCATCTCACCACTCCAGTAGCGCAGGCTGTCCATGACCATCCGCATCACCCGGGGGTGATTGGTATTGAGGGTATTGCCGCAGCCGGTGTCGTTCAGGTAGTAGCGTGGCTGCTCTGATTGCAGCCGGTAATAAGAGGCGTTGTCGATACCCCGAAAACTGAGGGTTGGACCGAAGTGATTGCTCTCGCAGGTGTGGTTGTAAACCACGTCCAGTATCACTTCCAGGCCGGCGTCGTGGTAGGCGTCTACCATCTGACGAAATTCACCGATGTCACCGTTGCTCAGGTAGCGACCGTGGGGTGAGAAGAAATTCAGGGTGTTGTAACCCCAATAGTTGCCGAGGCCTTTCTCCACCAAAAAGTGTTCGTCGATAAAGGCGTGTACCGGCAGCAGCTCAACACTGGTGATTCCCAGCGCTTTCAGGTATTCGATGATTTTTGCCTGACTCAAACCCGCAAAGCGGCCGCGCATCAACTCCGGCACATCCGGATGAGCGATGGTAAAACCGCGAGTGTGAAGTTCGTAGAGGGTGGTGTCTCTCCAAGGCACCCTGGGCCTGGCCAAGGCAGGTCGAGCGTCGAAAGGGGCAACCACCACGGATTTTGGCACCCAGGGGGCATTGTCCCAATTGTTGAACGAGATATCCTGTTCCGGGTCGCCGCGGTGATAGCCAAAATGGGCTTCATTCCAGCTGAACTCGCCGTGCAATTGTTTGGCGTATGGGTCGATCAGCAGCTTGTTGGGGTTGAAGCGATGGCCTTCCTGTGGGTCGTGGGGGCCATACACCCGATAGCCGTAAATGGCTCCCGGCTGCAATCCGGGGTAATAGCCGTGCCAGATATCGTGGGTTTTCTCCGGCAGTGTGTGGCGGGATATTTCGTACTGGCCGGCACTGTCGTACAGGCACAACTCCACCTTTTCAGCATGGGCGGAAAACAGTGCGAAATTGACGCCCTCCCCGTCCCAGTTGGCTCCGAGGCTGTAGTGATGTCCGGGCTCCAGTGCTTTCAAGGTCATGGCATCACCGACATTGCAAAACCAGGGTTGCCAGCGGCGGGATGGTCAGCGACAGGTGACAGGCCTGACCGTCCCAGGGCTCCTGTACAGCCTGTACACCGCCGCCATTGCCCTGATTGCTGCCGCCGTAATCGCCGCTGTCGGTATTGAGCAATTCCTGATAAAAGCCGCCAGAGGGCACACCCACCCGGTAGTCCTGGTGAAGACTCGGGGTCAAATTGACAATCACCAGCGCCGGGTTACTGCCGTCGAAACCTTTGCGCAGGTAGGCAAAAACAGACTCGGGGTTGTCACCCGCTTTCAGCCATTCAAAACCCTCGGGCTGGCAATCCAGTTGGTGCATGGCGGGCACTTCCCGGTAGAGTTTGTTGAGGTCGCGCACCAGGCGTTGCACGCCCTGGTGCGGCTCACCGTCCAGCAGGTGCCAATCCAGGCTTTGGTCGTGATTCCACTCGTTCCACTGGGCAAACTCGCCCCCCATAAACAGCAGTTTTTTGCCCGGGTGTGTCCACATAAAGCCGTAGTAAACGCGCAAATTGGCGAATTGTTGCCAGGCATCGCCAGGCATTTTGCTCAGCAGAGAGCCTTTGCCGTGCACCACTTCGTCGTGGCTGAGGGGCAGCACAAAGTTCTCGTCGAAGGCGTACACCAGGCCAAAACTCATCTCATTGTGGTGATATTTGCGGTGTATGGGGTCGCGGGCCATATGGGTCAGGGTGTCGTTCATCCAGCCCATGTTCCACTTGAAGCCAAAACCGAGGCCACCTTCATTGACCGGCTTTGACACCCCCGGCCAGGCGGTGGATTCCTCCGCCACCATCATCGCACCGGGGTAGTTGAAGTAGACACGGCTGTTGACCTGCTGCAACAGCTCCACTGCTTCCAGGTTTTCCCGGCCGCCGTATTCATTGGGTATCCACTGGCCATCTTCGCGGCTGTAATCCAGGTAGAGCATGGAGGCCACCGCATCCACCCGCAAGCCGTCGATATGAAATTCATCCAGCCAGTAAATGGCATTGCTGATCAGAAAGCTCTGCACTTCGCTGCGGCCGTAGTTGTAGATCAGGGTATTCCAGTCCGGGTGAAAGCCTTTGCGCGGGTCGGCGTGTTCATACAGGTGGCTGCCATCCAGCTGACCCAGGCCGTGGGCGTCTGTGGGGAAGTGGCCGGGCACCCAGTCGAGCAGTACCCCCAGGCCACTTTGGTGGCAGCGGTCGACAAAGTAGCGGAAGTCATCCGGAGTGCCGAAACGACTGGTAGGCGCGAACATGCCCACTGGCTGATAGCCCCAGGAACCGTCGAACGGGTACTCGCTCACCGGCATTAACTGCAAGTGGGTAAAGCCCATGTCCAGGGCATAGGGAATCAGTTGCTCCGCCAACTGGCGATAATCCAGATAGTTGTTGCCGTCCTGACGGCGCCAGGAGCCCAGGTGCACCTCGTAGATACTCACCGGGCCGCTGTAGTTATTATTAGAGTTGTGATTGGCGTCGTTGCGGGAGGCCATCCAGTTGCCGTCGCCCCACTGATAATCCCGCTGGCCGTCAACCACCGATGCGGTCAGCGGTGGCGCCTGCATTTGGCTTGCGTAGGGGTCGGAGCGCAGTGGCATCAGGGTGCCATCCTGACTGAGTATTTCGTATTTGTAGTGAGTGCCTGCGGGCAGGCAGGGGACGAATATTTCCCAAACTCCCGCTGCCGGATGCTTGCGCATTACATGGGTGCGACCGTCCCAGGCATTGAAATCCCCCACCACGGAAACCCGTTTGGCACTGGGAGCCCAGAGCACAAACAGGACGCCATCAACGCCATCAACACAACGGGGGTGGGCCCCCATCCAGCGATAGGCCTGCTCCTGGGTGCCCTCGCAAAACAGGTGCAGGGAGTCATCGTCCAGCAGCGGTGGAAAGCGGTAAGGGTCCTGAATGTCAATAACAGAATCATCGCCGTACTCGGTCTTGTATTCTGCTTTCAAATAATAGGGAAAGACACTGGCTTGTTCCGCCAGCACACCCTCAAACAAACCATCGCTGTGAATGCTGTGCAATGTTCCAACATCGCTGTTATTGCGACTGTCGACCACAGTAACCGCTTGCGCCCCGGGCAATAATGCCCGTACCACCAAGCCTTTGGCAGACGGATGGCTGTGCATGCCCAACACCGAAAACGGATTCTCATGGTACGCCCCCATCAGGGCATGCAGCTGTTCTCCAGTCAGCAAGGTTGTTCGATCAGACATGAGCTCTCTCTGTGTTGATGGTGGCCATAAGATGTTGAATGGCGGGTATCGCAAACAAGGTTTTTGTATTTTCAATCTGCTTGCGGCGCCAGTTGGGGTATTCCTTGTGGGTGCCGGGGATATTTACCGGCGACGGAATCATCTGCAAATCTTCCAGTTGCAGCAGCATCAGCGTTGAACGGCTGCGTGCGCTGGTGGCCAAAATTGCGCTGCACAGAGCCCAGTCAAACGGCTTTGCCGAATACTCCTCTGTGGCCTGCCAACCCTCTGGCAGCCGGCCTTCACTGGCCAGCCATTGCAACAGTTGAACCTTATCATTCTGTCGAGCCGATTGACGACAACCAAGCCCTTGCACATCCGCCAGACCGTACTGACACTGCGCCTGCAGATCGTCGCCGTTCCACCAACCTGCCAGGGTTGGCACATCGTGATTGGTGACCATCAGCAAGGCATCCCGCTGATGGCTGGCCGGCAACCTGAAGCCTTGATCCTGTTTCTCAAAGAACAGCAATTTGTTGCCGAAAACGCCCACTTCTGCCATGCGTGTGCGCACTTCATCGGGCACCACCCCCAAATCCTCGCCAACCACAGCGCAGTGATTGCGATGGCTTTCCAGGCACAGCAGCGCCAGCAGGTCATCGAAGGCGTAATAGACGTAGGCCCCTCCAGCATTATCGGGCAAACACCACCAAAGCCGCAAAAGGCTCATAAAGTGGTCGATGCGCAGGGCACCGTAAACCACCATATTGGCCCGCAGCAACTCAATAAAATGGCGGTAGCCTGTGCGTTTCAACTCCACCGGTTTGAGGGCGGGCAAACCCCAGTTTTGGCCGCTTTGGGAGAACGGATCCGGCGGCGCACCTATGGATGCTTCACAACTATAAAGCGCCGGGTTGGTGGCAACTTCGGCGCCATCTGCGGTGGCGCCTACCGCCAGGTCGCCCATCAACCCGATCGACATGCCCTCAGTGACAGCCAATTGCTGGCAGTAGTGCAACTGCTCCCAGGCCAACCACTGCAAGTACTGGTGGAACTGCTCATCGCCACAGGGCAACAAGCCATCGCCGTTTTGTTGCGTTTCAAAGCAGCAGAAATCTTGTAGCGCCTGCCCTTGCCCGGCGACAAACTGCCTGAACAGCTGTCCGCGTGATGACTCTGCATGCAAATGGACGGCAACAAAATGGCTGTACATGTCGGCCAGCAGGGAGTATTTCAGCGCCCTGACCGCTGCATAGTCCACCCACTCTACGGCCCGCAAACGGTGCAGTTCGCCCTGGCAGGCCGCGCTGTTATAGACTGCCTGAACAGGGCCGGATTCGCGAAAATCGTCCACCACTTCCAGATCGACATACAACGGGTTGAGAAAGCGCCGATCAGAGGGGCTGTAGGGGCTGATCGAAAACTCGCCCTTGCCGTTCAAGGCGTGCAGCGGATTGAGGCCGATCATGCTGGCACCTTGCGAGGCACTTTCGTGAATCAGTTGCGCCAGGTCGGTAAAGTCACCAATACCCCAGTTGCGTGCAGACCGCAGGGTGTACAACTGGCAGCTGATGCCCCATACCGGTTTGTCATCAAAGCGGCAACAATGACTGGGGGCGACCACCAATTGCGTTGCCAGCCGGGTTTGGCCATCATCCAATGTCAGCTTGTGATAGCCCATGGGCACATCCGGCAACCGCAAGCGGCGGGCACTGTAGCGGCTATCATCAATCCAGTAATCGCCCACTTCTTCCAGCTCAGAAACTGGTGCGTTACCGGTGAACTGATCGCCACCCTCACAGTGTATTTGCCACTGAAAGGTCTTTTCTGTCTCATGCGGGGAAATGCGAATATCCAGATATTGGCTGCGCCCCAGAACCGCGATGTGCTGGTGTTGCAGCCAACGCTGCCAGGGGCTTGCGTCGAGGGTGAAAACTTCTTCTTCGTGGCTGGGCCTGTCTCCGCCGGGGCCATTCATGGCCTCCAGAAGTTGCACCCGGTGCTCCCAGGGCACAATTTGGCGCTGGCCGGAATAATCATCGTATTCCGCCGAAACCCCCTTGAGAAAAAGCAGCTTTTCCAATGTACCCATAAATACACGTCACCCGCTGATATCCTTACATATTATATATTACTTATAATACATAAAAAAGATACTCGGATTTCAGCTCCCGAACAGAGCAAGAAGGAGCGCCACTGCGCCCCCTCCTGTCATTCTGAGAGCAGCAACACTTAAAAACCGTCATCGCGAGCGCAGCGCGGCGATCTCTATCCAGGTACTTCGGTTTCAAGAGATTGGGTTTCAAGAGATTGGGTTTCAGGGGATTGCCGCGTCGCCCTTCGGTTCCTCGCAATGACGCCCTGGATGGTTACCTCAGGCAGTAGCACGTCCCTGTACTACCCACTACAACCAATCCAGGCTACAGCGCATCCACACCGGTTTCCCCGGTGCGGATACGAACCACTTCCTGCAGGTCGGACACAAATATCTTGCCGTCACCGATTTTTCCGGTGGCCGCAGACTTGATGATGGCTTCCACCACCACATCCACCTGGTCAGCGGAAACCGCTATATCCAGGCGCACTTTGGGCAGAAAGTCCACCACGTACTCGGCGCCACGGTACAGTTCGGTGTGCCCTTTCTGGCGTCCAAAGCCCTTTACCTCTGTGGCGGTAATGCCCTGCACGCCCACTTCTGCAAGGGCTTCACGAACATCATCCATTTTGAATGGCTTGATAATGGCTGATACTAATTTCATGTTAAATCCTCTGTCAGTCGTCGCCAATTAGCGGCTGGTAAATTCCGGATAGGCTTCCAGACCGCACTCGGCCAGATCAGCACCATCGTATTCTTCATCTTCAGAGATGCGAATACCCATAGTCACTTTCAACAGCAACCACACCACAGCACTGGCACCAAAGGTCCACAGGGCAATAGTAGCAGCACCGGCCAATTGACCCGGAAGGGTTGCACCTTCATTGGTAACCGGCACCAGCAGCAGACCCAGCAGGCCAACCACACCGTGCACCGAAATGGCACCCACAGGGTCATCGATTTTCAGTTTGTCCAACATCAAAATGCTGTACACCACCAAAGCACCACCCAGGGCGCCGAACAAGGTCGCTTGCAGCGGAGTCGGGGTAGATGGCTCAGCGGTAATCGCCACCAGACCAGCCAGCGCACCGTTCAGGCACATGGTCAGATCTGCCTTTTTGAAGATCAGCTTGCTCACCAACAGGGCGGCCACCAGACCACCGGCGGCAGCGGCGTTGGTATTGGTGAATACCATGGCCACCGAGTGAGCACTGGAAATATCGCCCAACTTCAGCACTGAACCACCGTTAAAGCCGAACCAACCCATCCACAGGATAAAGGTACCCAGGGTAGCCAGCGGCAAGTTGGCACCGGGAATGGCGACAACACTGCCATCTTTGCGGTACTTGCCCTTACGGGGGCCAAGCAGCAGAACACCGGCCAGAGCCGCCGCAGCACCAGCCATGTGTACAATGCCAGAACCGGCAAAGTCACTGAAGCCAAGCTCGCCCAGATTAAACAAGCCAAACACGTCTTTACCACCCCAGGTCCAACCACCTTCCAGCGGATAGATAACACCGGTCATAACCACAGCGAACAGCAGGAAGGCCCACAGCTTCATGCGCTCGGCAACCGCACCGGACACGATGGACATGGCCGTGGCCACAAACACCACCTGGAAGAAGAAGTCGGAAGCACCGGAATAGACGGAATCACCGCCAAAACCGTTTTCCGCAGAGGCCGCCAGTTGCTCGGCCGCGTAGTTTTCACCACCGCCGATACCGGCGAGGAAAAAGCCACCGTCGTACATAAACTGATAACCACACACCAGATACATGGTGCAGGCCACCGCGAACAGCGCAACGTTTTTGGTGAGAATTTCGGTGGTGTTTTTGGCACGCACCAAACCGGATTCCAGCATGGCAAAGCCAGCCGCCATCCACATTACCAGCGCGCCGCACACCAGAAAATAAAAGGTGTCCATGGCGAACTGAAGTTCAAAAATTTGATTTTCCACAATGGTTCTCCATATGTGAGGTTTTTGATTTTGTCATCCTGAGCGAAGCGAAGGATCTCGCACGTCGATCAAAGCAGAGATTTTTCGCTGCCCTCAAAATGACAAAGCAGTGACGTATAGCAGTTACAGAGACTTGCTGATGCCGAACACCAGGCGATCGTCTGCCAGTTCGTTACCGGAACCGATGTTGGTGCCGTAGTAACCCAGGCTGAAATCCGCACCGCCGAAGTTTTTGGTGGCAACCACAGACCAGTCCAGATAGCTGTCGTCGCCGGTACCGTCAAAGGTAATGTCCATGTCGTCGGCGCTGTTCAGGCCCAGGTGCAGATCCAGGGCAACTTCGTTTGGCAAAGCGATGGAATAATCGGAAGACAGGTAAAAGAAACTTTCGCCTCCCTCACCCAGGTATTCGTCGGAGTAGATCAGGCCCAGACTCAGATCAGAGAAGCTCACGGAGAAGGTGAACTCTTCATAATCCAGAGCACTTTCACCGGTGTAGGTGTAGAAAATCACACCGATGTCGTAATCCACATTCTCGGAAAATGAACCGGCGTAGCCACCGTAAAAGTCCAATTCAACCTGAGCAGAGGAGCCGAAATCCACATTGGATGCCCAGGTGCCGACGTAAAAACCAGATTCCGCTTCATAGTCAAAGCCACCCTGGATAGAGCCGTGCTCATTGGTCTGAGACTGGCCACGGAACACATAATCGGTGTTCAGAGTGATATTGGCAGAGATGCTGTCTTCGGCCTGAGCCGCCATACCAGCGGGCAACACCAGGGCAGCGAGAAGGGATTTAAAGGTCAAGTTACGCACGGTTATGTACTCCTGTTTAGAGGTTTGAAAAAATTCAACCATCTAATACACATACCGTGCCATATTTTAAATATGTATTAAAAACAATAAGTTATAAATAAAAAACATAATTATAAAAGCAGCATCGCACCAATTTAGTGCTATATTTGACCGCAAACCAATATTGCACCAAATTAGGTCGATAGCTTGCATTATCACCGAGCACGGTGACCTTGATTGATATGGAAGAGGACTGTGCAGGTATGGTGATCACTGGATAGAGATTGCTTCGCTACGCTCGCAATGACAGGGAATACCCCCCGTCATTGCGAGGCCGCAGGCCGCGGCAATCTCGACCAGTGTGGCAGAGGGCTTTGCAGGTGTGGGGGCAATTGGATGGAGATTGCCGCGGTCGCTTCGCTTCCTCGCAATGACGGGAAATACTTCTCGCAATACGGCTCGGGCTCTTGATTATTATTCTTCCAAAACACCGGCACCCGCAGATGGCGTGCACACATAAATGCTTTCCTTGATGCCGGTTTCCTGCTCATAGTTTTGGTGTATTACTTCGCGCACGTTGGACACCAGGTCGTGGGGCATCAACGCCACCACGCAGCCACCAAAACCTCCGCCGGTCATTCTCACGCCGCCGCGATTACCAATTTGGGAATGGACCAGCTTCACCAGGTAGTCAATGGGGGGCACGGTAATATCAAAATCGTCGCGCATGGACGCGTGGGATTCTGCCATCAAACGGCTCAAAAGCTCGATATCCTGAGCGGCCAGCGCTTGAGCCGCCGCCTCGGTACGGGCATTCTCAGTAATAACATGGCGAGCACGTTTGGCAACAACGGGGTCAAGGCCATCGCGCCCGGCATCAAAGGCCTGCAGAGAAACATCTCGCAAAGCGGGCGCGCCAAAGGCCGCCGCCGCCTGCTCGCACTGTTCCCGGCGGGTGTTGTATTCACTGTCCACCAGGCCGCGCTTGACGTTGGAGTTAATAATCATCACCGCCAGGTCTTTGGGCATCTCCACTGACCGGGTATCCAGGCTGCGGCAATCAATCAACAGGGCATTGCCCTGCTCGCCTTTGGCGGAAATCAACTGATCCATAATGCCGCAGTTACAACCGACAAAGTTATTCTCTGCGTCCTGGCCGTTGAGAGCGATTTCCTGCTGGCTGATATCCAGGTCGTACAAGGCTTTAAACACCTGTCCGATCACCACCTCAAGCGCCGCCGACGAACTCAGGCCAGCCCCTTGGGGCACATTGCCGGTCACCACCAGGTCGGCGCCACCAAGCAGGTAACCACGCTGCTGCAAGCACTTGACCACACCGCGAATGTAGTTGGCCCACAGATATTCAGGGTGATGGGCAATGTCTGCGTCCAGACTGAAGACGTCTTGTTGATTGTCGTAATCCAAAGACACCACCCGCACCTGGTGGTCATCCCGCCGCGCCGCAGCAACCACTGCGCTGTAATCAATGGCACAGGGCAGCACAAAACCATCGTTGTAATCTGTGTGTTCGCCGATCAGGTTCACCCGCCCGGGCGCTTGAACAAGCTGCTGATGGGTATAACCAAAGTGCTCGGCAAAGGCGGCCGCGGCAACGGGGGCAAGTGCGTTATTGGATGTCATAATTCCTCCTCACGATAGTGAACATCACTGACCGCCCGCAGTTTTTCTGCGGCCTGCTCCGGCGTAAGGTCGCGCTGGGATTCCGCCAGCATTTCGTAGCCCACCATAAATTTACGCACCGTGGCACTGCGCAACAGCGGCGGGTAAAAAATAGCGTGCAGCTGCCAGTGCTCACCGGCGTCGAGCTGCCCCTGGGCGTTGCGGGTAAAAGGCGCGTAGTGCCAGCCCATGGAATACGGGAAAGAGGTTTTAAACAGGTTGTCGTAGCGACTGGTCAGGCGTTTGATGGCATCGGCAAGATCATCTTTGTGCTCACTGCTGAGCTGATCAAAGCGGGTGGCCGGAAATTTTGGCAGCAGGATGGTTTCAAACGGCCAGGCCGCCCAGTAAGGCACCACCGCCAGCCAATGCTCTGTATCCACTACGGTGCGCTCGCCGGATTCCATTTCGAAACGCACATAGTCCTGCAACAAATTGCCACCGGTTTGTTCCCGGTATAGCTGCAAATTGCGATCTTTGGTGGCCACTTCATTGGGCACAAAGCTGTTGGCCCATATCTGCCCATGGGGGTGCGGCTGGGAGCAACCCATGGCGGCACCCTTGTTCTCAAAGGCCTGCACCCACAGGTAATCGCGACTCAATTCTTCAATTTGCTCCGCCCAGGTATCGACGATCCGCCGAATGGCGTCGACACCCAATTCTGGCAAGGTGCGACTGTGATCTGGCGAAAAACAAATCACCCGACTGGTACCACGGGCGCTTTCGCAGCGAATCAGCGGGTTGTTGCTGGCTGGCGCATCCGGCGTGTCGGTAGTCAGAGCAGCAAAGTCATTGGTAAAAACAAAGGTACCCTGGTAGTTGGGGTTGGTATCGCCGGACACCCGCACATTGCCCGGGCACAGAAAGCAGTTGTCATCGTAAGAGGCGCCCTGCTCATCATTAGCTTCTTCGTCCTGCCCCTGCCACGGACGCTTGGCCCGATGAGGGGATACCAGCACCCATAAACCGGTCAGCGGGTTATAGCGGCGGTGGGGGTGATCAACCGGATTAAATTCTGCCATGATGCGCTCGTCACTCATTATCGGGGCTAATTATCAGGATAGCCGTTGGGATTTTGGGATTGCCAGCGCCAGGTGTCCGCCGCCATATCTTCAAGGGTTTTAGCGGGCGTCCAGTTCAGCTCGGTCATGGCCTTGCCCGGGTCCGCCCAGCACTCGGCGATGTCTCCCGGGCGACGGGGGCATATCTGGTAGCGAACTTCGTGGCCGCAGGCTTCTGAAAAAGCCGCCACCATTTCGAGCACACTGCTGCCCTTGCCGGTACCCAGGTTATACACATGGAAGCCAGCGGTCTGGCCCACTCCCTGCAAAGCGGCAATATGCCCCTCCGCCAAATCCACCACATGTATATAGTCACGCACCCCGGTGCCGTCCGGCGTTGGATAATCATCGCCAAACACCGAGAGCTGCTCGCGGCGCCCCACGGCTACCTGAGCGATAAACGGCATCAAATTGTTGGGAATACCCTGTGGGTCTTCACCCATGGTTCCGGAAATATGCGCCCCCACCGGGTTAAAATAGCGCAGAATAATAATGCTCCAGTCGGGCTCTGCCTGCTGCAAATCCCGCAGACACTCCTCCACCATCAACTTGCTGCGACCGTAGGGGTTGGTGGTACCGCCAACCGCTGTGGTTTCCTTGATAGGCACTTCTTCCGGGTCGCCATAGACCGTGGCAGAAGAACTGAACACCAAAGACTTGACCCCGGCGCGGCGCATGGCCTGAGCCAGAACCAGGGTGCCATTGACGTTGTTATCGAAGTATTCAAGGGGCTTTTCCACCGACTCACCCACCGCCTTGAGGCCCGCAAAATGAATCACCGCCTGGATGGACTGCTCGGCAAACACACGATCGAGAATGACAGAATCGCGCACATCGCCGGTATACAGCACCGGACGCTGACCAACAATGGCCTCAATGCGATCCAGTACCGCCACCTTGCTGTTGCAACCATTGTCGAGAATCACCGGCTCCAGACCGGCCTGATAGAGCTGTATGCAGGTATGGCTGCCGATGTAGCCCAAGCCGCCAGTTATCAGAATCTTTTTCACTCTTCACCTCAATCCTATTAATAATATAATTAAACCAATTACGATCATTTCGGTCAATTCTTTTTGCAACACAGGTTGCATCCAAACTGTATTCAGCTACCAAATGCAAAATCGCCTCGCTTGCCCAAATGCCACAACCAACAAATGACACCTCCAAACAGAGTCAAATTTTCCATATCAGCTCTTGACTGACCCAAATCTCGCCCCTATAGTACGCGGCCTTAACAACGCACTCGTAGCTCAGCTGGATAGAGTACTCGGCTACGAACCGAGCGGTCGAAGGTTCGAATCCTTCCGAGTGCGCCAAGTACAAAAGGTCACCCTGGTGGTGGCCTTTTTTATTTGGCACTCTCGGAGGTAGATAAGAACCTTCCGGTTCGACAAAATGGCAGGATAGCCATTTTGGGCGCCGCAGCATAGCGAAGGCGGGCGCAGCCCGAGGGCCATGGATGGCCCGAGTCAATCCTTCCGAGTGCGCCAAGTACAAAAGGTCACCCCAGTGGTGGCCTTTTTTATTTGGCACTCTCGGAGGTCACCCCAGTGGTGGCTTTTTTATGTGTCGCTGCCGAAGGAACAAAAAAGGCCACCCACAGGCAGCCTTTAGCGCAAGCAAGAATCAAACACATCAGTTTTTCAAAATACCCAGTATATCTTCCAGCTCTACAATGGTCTGACCAACCAGTTGACGCACCTGTGTCGCCTCTTCTTTGGCATCACCGCCCCCCAAACGCTGTCGAGCACCGCCAATGGTGTATCCCTGTTCGTAGAGCAGTGAGCGGATCTGGCGAATCAGCAGGACGTCCTGGCGTTGATAATAGCGGCGATTACCGCGGCGTTTTACCGGGCTGAGGTTGGGAAATTCCTGCTCCCAGTAACGCAGTACGTGGGGCTTTACATCGCACAGTTCGCCGACTTCACCAATGGTGAAATAGCGCTTGCCAGGGATTACCGGCAATTCGTTGTTGTTACTGGCTTCCAGCATCGTCTATTCGGCTTTCCACTTTTGTTTTTAATTTTTGGCCGGGCTTGAACGTTACCACCCGGCGGGCCGAGATGGGGATTTCTTCACCGGTTTTGGGGTTGCGCCCCGGGCGGGTGCTTTTATCCCGCAGGTCGAAGTTGCCAAAACCAGAGAGCTTCACCTGTTCGTTCTTTTCCAGGGAGGTACGGATTTCTTCGAAAAACAGTTCGACAAGCTCCTTGGCCTCACGTTTGTTGAGGCCAAGTTCATCGAACAGCATTTCTGCCAGATCAGCTTTGGTCAATGCCGACATAGTTCTACCCTGTTTTTATTGGTCGCCTCAACCTCGCAAGGTTGCGCCGTATTGTTGTTCCAGCTTTCCTACCACAGCATCCACGGATTGAGTGACTTCTTGCTCATTAAGAGTGCGTGATAAATCCCTAAAGATCAACCCCAGGGCGATACTTTTTCTATTATTATCAATACCTTTGCCGTGATATACGTCAAATATCTTTAAGTCAACAAGTGCACTGCCTGCGGACTGACGGGCGGTGAGGGCCAAATCGCCAACGGCCACATCGCGATCCACCAGCAAGGCGATGTCGCGGCGTACCTCCGGGTATTTACTGACTTCCTGGAAGCTGGGTAAACGGGCATCCCGCACGCCGTCGAGAGCAATTTCAAACAGGAACGCATCTTGCCCCAACCCCAGTGATTTCTGCACAGAGGGGTGCAATTTCCCCAGCAGGCCAATGGCTCGACCATCGCGGCAAACCCGGGCGCACTGCCCCGGATGCAAAGCACTGTGCTCACCTTTGGCAAAGGTGAATTGACGGCCCTCACCACAGAGGTTGAGCAGCGCTTCCACATCCCCTTTCAGGTCATAGAAATCCACCGTGTCTTTTTCGTGCAGCCAGCCTTCCTCGAGGCGCGGACCAGAGATCAAACCGGCAATCACCGGCTGCTGTTGCAGTCCTTCCAGGTCATTGTCTTTTTCCGGCACAAAGCGCAAACCGGTTTCAAACAGGCGCACACGGTTTTGCTGACGGTTGAGATTGTGTTTGAGGGTATTGAGCAAGCCCACCCAAAGCCCGGTTCGCATAACACCCATATCGGCGGAGATGGGGTTGGCCAGTTCAATGGTGGCCGCATGGGGCTCCACCAGTTTTTGCTGTTGCGGGTCCACAAAGCTATAGGTTATCGCCTCGCGGTAACCACGGCTAATCAGCTGTTGGCGCAATGCAGCGGTACCTACCTGAGCCTCCTGCTTGGGCAGAATCGGCAACGGTGCTTCCAGTGTGGTGGTGGGCAGGCGGTTGTAGCCGTAGATACGGGCAATTTCTTCGATCAAATCCGCTTCGATGGCGATATCAAAACGCCAGCTGGGGGATTTGAATTGCCAACTGTTGTCGTCGCTGGACACCAGCTCCAGGCCCAAGCGGGTGAGCATTTCCACCACAGCATCGTCATCGAGAGTCAATCCCAATTGTTGTTGCAGGCGCGTCTTGCGCAGTTTAACGGTGGCGGGCTTGGGCAGTTTGTCTTCACAGCTGGCGCGATTCAGCGGCCCCGGTTGGCCACCGGCGATGTCCAGCAGCAGTTGCGTGGCACGCTCGATGGCGGCTTCCTGCAATTGCGGATCGACACCCCGCTCGTAGCGGTGCGAGGCATCGGTGTGCATGCCGTAGCTGCGGGCGCGGCCGGCGATGGCCAGGGGGTTGAAGTAGGCACATTCCAGGAATACATCTTTGCTGCCGGCAGACATGGCAGTGCTGTCGCCACCCATAATGCCCGCCATGGCCACGGCTTTGCTGTGGTCGGCAATCACCAGGGTATCGGCGCGCAGGGTAACGTCGGAGCCATCCAGCAATTTCAGGGGCTCCCCCTCCTCCGCCATGCGCACGCGAATGCCGCCATCCACTTTGTTGGCGTCGAAAGCATGCAGAGGCTGACCCAGCTCCAGCAATACGTAGTTGGTGACATCCACCACCGGGTCGATAGAGCGCAACCCGCTGCGGCGCAGTTTTTCCTGCATCCACTGGGGGGTGGGCTTGTTGGTATCCACATTGCGGATAATGCGGCCCACATAGTTGGGGCAAGCATCGTCGGCAATCAGTTCGATGGGCAGCACATCGTCGATCTGTGGCGTAACCGGCGCAATGGCCACTTCGTTTACGTCCACCCGGTTGAGCACAGCCACCTCGCGGGCCACACCACGCACACTCAGGCAATCGCCGCGGTTGGGGGTCAGGTCAACTTCAATCAGTTGGTCGTTTAAATCCAGGTAATCGCGCAAATCCGCCCCAGTGGGCGCATCCGCAGGCAGTTCCCAAATGCCATCGGCACTGTCACTGGCACCCAATTCGTCTTCCGAGCAAAGCATGCCGAAGGATTCCACACCACGCAGTTTGGCTTTTTTGATTGTAAAATCGCCGGGCAGCTTGGCACCCACGGTGGCAAAAGCGGTTTTCAGGCCCAGACGGGCGTTGGGCGCGCCGCACACCACCTGTACCGTTTCATTGCCATTACCCGCCACCTGGCAGACCCGCAGCTTATCCGCATCCGGATGCTGTTCGATGGCAACAATTTCACCCACCACTACACCGCTAAACTCCGCCGCCGCGGGTTCTACACCATCCACTTCCAGGCCCGCCATGGTGATCTGGGCCATCAATTCTTCGGTGGTAATTTGCGGATTGGCCCATTCGCGCAGCCAGGATTCGCTGAATTTCATCTTTTGTCCTTTCGACCCGCCAGAGCGAGTTCAAAGCTGATTACTTCGTTAGAGGGGGTCGCACGTCTGACGTCGCACGTCGCACGCTTAAACCTCCTAAATTATCTTTGGCGGAATAACTGCTAGGAGCCTGTCGGGTTTAGGTGATCGTCACGAGGGAAAGACCGATTTGAGTCAGATTTTCCGATTATTTGAGGCGAATAGCCCGCTATTTAACGAGAATAATCGGGAAATATGGCCAAATCCGGCTTTTCCGCAGTAGATTTATCTTAAACCCGACAGGCTCCTAGGTCATAGCAATTGTATTTCTCCGTTAGTCGCTCGCTGCCACACTGCGTGCGACGTGAAGCGTGCGACGTGCGACCGCTTTAAAACTGCTTCAAAAAGTTCAAATCGTTCTCAAAGAACAACCGCAAATCATTCACGCCGTAACGCAGCATGGCCAGGCGTTCTACGCCCATGCCGAAGGCGAAGCCGGTGTATTGGTCCGGGTCGATGTCGCAGTGTTTGAATACGTTGGGGTGTACCATGCCGCAGCCCATTACCTCCAACCAACCGGTGTGGCTGCACACGCGGCAGCCTTTGCCACCGCAGTTGGTGCACTGGATATCCACTTCAGCAGACGGTTCGGTGAATGGAAAATAAGACGGCCGGAATCGCACCGGCAAGTCCGCTTCAAAGAATGCCTTGAGGAACTGATCTACAGTGCCTTTCAGGTCCGCCATGCTGATGTTTTTGTCCACCACCAGTCCTTCTACCTGGTGAAACATGGGGGTGTGGGTCAGGTCGGAATCGCAGCGGTACACACGGCCGGGGCACACCACGCGGATGGGAGGCTGCTTGCCTTCCATGGTGCGAATTTGTACCGGTGAGGTATGAGTGCGCAGCACGGTGTTCTCGTTGATGTAAAAGGTATCGTGCATGGCACGCGCCGGGTGGTGGGCGGGAATATTGAGGGCCTCGAAGTTGTGGTAATCATCTTCAATCTCCGGACCTTCGGCGATGTCGTAACCCACTTTGGTAAAAAAGGCTTCGATACGCTCCATGGTGCGGGTAACCGGGTGCAGGCCACCCACTTCAGAAGCACGCCCAGGCAGGGTGACATCGACGGTTTCGCTCTCCAGTTTGGCGTCAATAGCGGCCTTTTCAAACCCGGCTTTGCGGGTGTTAATCAGCTCCTGAACTTCCTGCTTGACCACATTGATTTGCGCGCCGGCTTTGGGGCGCTCTTCCGGAGACAGTTTGCCAAGCCCTTTCAGCAGACCGGTAATCTGGCCTTTTTTGCCCAGATAGTCCACCCGAATGTCGTCCAGCACGGCGGCATCGGTGGCGGCGTTGACGGCAGCTTTGGCTTGTTGTGCCAGTAATTCGAGATTTTCCACATTCTTTTCCAAGTCTTCGTTTTCTTCCTGCTGTCATCCTGAGGGAGCGAAGCGACCGCGAGGATCTCATACTTTCGAAGATGCGAGATCCTCACGTCGGCTTCGCCTCCTCAGGATGACAATGCAGGCAAAAAAATAGGGAAAGAGCCAGGCCCTTTCCCTATCGGGTGTTGCATATAACACTGGGATCAACGACCCCAAGCGCTATCAGGCAAGGGCGGCTTTTGCTTTTTCAACAACTGCCGCAAAGCCCACTTTGTCGTGCACAGCCAGATCAGCCAGTACGCGACGATCCAGGGCAATACCGGCTTTTTTCATGCCGGAAATGAACTGGCTGTAGGTGATGCCTTCGTTGCGAGCCTGGGCGTTAATACGAGTAATCCACAGCTGGCGGAAGGTACGCTTTTTAACGCGACGGTCGCGGTAGGCGTATTGGCCAGCTTTGGTTACGGCTTGCTTGGCAACGCGCAATACGCGACTGCGAGCACCGTAGTAACCCTTGGCTTGCTTCAGAATTTTTTTGTGCTTTCTGCGTGCGGTAACACCGCGCTTGACTCGAGCCATTTTTCTATCCTCTACTTAATGTTTGAAAATGAGCGCGGTTAAACCCGCAGCATGCGATCGACCAGTGGCTTGTCGGCAGCGTTCATTTGATCGGTGCCGCGCAGCTGGCGCTTACGCTTGGTGCTCATTTTGGTGAGGATGTGGCTTTTGTTAGCGTGCTTGTGCTTGTAGCCGGAAGCGCTTTTCTTGAAACGCTTGGCGGCTCCGCTGTGTGCTTTGGCTTTTGGCATTGTCTGTACTCCACAATGTGATACCCGCTGGGTATCAAGGTTTAATAAAAGGAAAAGTCTGTTCGGTCAGCCAGCCAACAGGCTGAGGGCGATACAGCCGACTTTTGCATGCCTTGTCATCCCCGCGAAGGCGGGGGTCCATCCTTTCGGATGGTGGATTCCCGCCTTCGCGGAAATGACGTCAAAATTCGGTTCACTTTCCCACGATTTTGCGCGTTACTGCTTTTTAAACACTACTTTCTCTTAGCTTATTTCTTTTTACTAAGAGGCGCGATCACCATGGTCAGTTGGCGGCCTTCCATTTTTGGAAATTGCTCAACTTGCCCCAGTTCTTCGAGATCTTTTTCGATGCGTTTGAGCATCTCCATACCGATTTCCTGGTGGGCCATTTCGCGACCGCGGTAACGCAGGGTTACCTTGGCCTTGTCGCCGTGTTCAAGGAAACGTACCAGATTGCGCAGCTTGATCTGGTAGTCACCTTCGTCCGTCCCTGGGCGAAACTTCATTTCTTTTACTTGTGTCTGCTTCTGCTTTTTGCGCTGGGCGGCCTGTTGCTTTTTCAGTTCAAACAGGTGCTTGCCGTAGTCCATAATTTTACAAACTGGCGGCTTGGCCTCGGGAGCAATCTCTACCAAATCCAGCTTGGCAGCCTGGGCAGCGCCAAGCGCCTCGTCAAACGGCACTACGCCAACTTGTTCGCCGTCGGCACCCACCAGGCGCACTTCGCTCAGGTCGGTGATGTCGTCGTTCAACCGGGCCCGCTTCTGCCCTTTTTTGTAATCTTTCTTGATGCTGCTTCTCCAGTGCGTTTAAGTCATTCAGCAAGCTTTTTGTTCAAAAACAAACAGTCTAGGAACGAGAGCGACCGCGGCTCTGTATGTCCTCGCGAAGACGGCTGGCAAAGTCGTCGAGACTGATGCTGCCAAGGTCTTCCCCGGTACGGGTACGGACGGCCACGGTCTGATTTTCCACCTCCTTATCGCCCACAACGAGTAGATAAGGAATGCGCTGAATTGTGTGCTCGCGGATTTTAAAGCCGATTTTTTCGTTTCTCAAGTCATTAATCACCCTAAAACCCTGATTTTGCAGGGAATCGGTCACTTTTTTGACGTATTCCCCCTGACTGTCGGTAATATTCATCACCACCGCCTGCTCTGGCGCCAGCCAGGTGGGGAATGCACCTTCATAGTGTTCAATCAAAATACCTACGAATCGCTCGAAAGAACCGAGAATGGCGCGGTGCAACATGACTGGCACCTGACGGCTGTCATCTTCCGCCACATATTGGGCGTCGAGGCGTCCGGGCATGGAAAAGTCCACCTGAATGGTGCCCAATTGCCAGACCCGACCCAGGCAATCTTTGAGGGAAAATTCGATCTTGGGGCCGTAGAACGCACCCTCCCCCGGCAATTCCTGCCATTCCAGGCCCTGACTGTCGAGGGCATCGCCCAGGGCTTTTTCTGCCTTGTCCCAATCCTCATCGGTGCCCACGCGCTTTTCCGGGCGGGTGGAAAGGCGGTAGATAATGTCGCTAAAGCCAAAGTCCGCATACACTTCGTGCAGAAACTCGGTAAAGGCCACCACTTCACTTTGAATCTGAGCTTCGGTACAGAAGATATGGCCATCGTCCTGCACAAAACCCCGCACCCGCATAATGCCGTGCAGTGAGCCGGAGGGTTCGTTGCGGTGGCAGGAGCCAAATTCCGCCAGCCTTAATGGTAAGTCTTTGTGGCTGCGCAAGCCCTGATTAAACACCTGTACGTGGCAGGGGCAGTTCATGGGCTTGATGGCAAACTGCTTGTCGTCGGACTGCAGGGCGAACATATCGTCGCCAAACTTGGAGGCGTGACCGGAGCGCTCCCACAGGCTGAAATCCACCAATTGCGGGGTTTTGATCTCCTGGTAGCCGCGACGGTTTTGCTTGTCGCGCATGTACTGCTCGATGGTTTTGTAAATGCTCCAGCCGCGAGGGTGCCAAAAAATCTGCCCCGGCGCTTCTTCCTGCAAGTGCAAAAGATCGAGCTTTTTGGCAATTTTGCGGTGATCGCGCTTTTCCGCTTCCTGCAGGAAGTTGAGATGCTTTTTCAGTTGTTTGCGGTCCGCCCAGGCGGTGCCGTAAATGCGCTGCAATTGCTTGTTACTGGAATCACCCCGCCAGTAAGCGCCGGACACCCGCATCAATTTGAAATAGTGGCAGAAACGCATATTCGGCACGTGGGGGCCACGACACATGTCCACGTATTCTTCGTGGTGGTACAGGCCAGGCTGGTCGTCACGATCGACGTTTTGATCAAGAATTTCCACCTTGTAAGGCTCACCGCGAGCCTCAAAAGCATCCCGCGCCTGTTGCCAGCTGACTTTCTTTTTCACCACATCATAGTCAGTTTTGGCCAGTTCCAGCATACGGGCTTCCAGCTTCTCTACGTCTTCATCAGTCAGGCGGTGGTCCAGATCAATGTCGTAGTAAAAGCCGTTGTCGATGGTGGGACCAATGGCCATCTTCGCCTCCGGCCACAGTTGCTTGACTGCGTGACCCAGCAAGTGAGCGCAGGAGTGGCGGATAATTTCCAGACCATCCTCGTCTTTGCTGGTGAAAATGGTTAGCTCAGCGTCTTCATTTATTAAGTCGTGGGCATCCATCCGCACGCCGTTAACGCGACCACCAAGGGTGGCTTTGGCCAGGCCTGGGCCGATATCGGCGGCGACGTCGTAGATGGAAACCGGGTTGTCGAAGGAACGCTGACTGCCGTCAGGGAGGGTAATTACAGGCATTGAATTGTCCTTTCCAGTGGTGGCCCATACGCGGGGTCACTTGGGTTGCATTACGTCATCCTGAGCGCAGCGAAGGATCTCGCAATTCGAGTCAAGAAAGAGGTTCTTCGCTGCACTCAGAATGACGGGGTGTTAGAGGGCGGCAAGTATATCGCCGTAGGGCGGATTAGCGCCAGCGTAATCCGCCGAACTTTTAAATAGATCCTGAATCCGTGATTTCAGAGTGAGTGTAGAGTGCAAGATATTGGTTTTACAGTGGAATTGAAAAATCTTAGCTTCACCCATCGGTTAAGTGGGTATTTTTCAAACCGCTGTGGAATCAAGAGCTTGTGCTATACGCCGCTCTGAAGTCACGGATTCAGGTAGATATCACCAATTGACAAATACAAACAGGAACCCTAAATTAAGTCCAATATACAGATTTATTTATGGTCTTATTATGCCTTCTTCTATTTTTGCCAATACAGCTGGCAGCATTTCAGAACTAAAGAAAAACCCTATGGCTCTGGTAAACAGCGGCAATGGAGAAGCTGTAGCTGTTCTAAACCATAATCGCCCGGCTTTTTATTGCATCCCTGCTGAAGCCTATGAAGCCCTTGTTGAATACGTAGATGATTTAGCCCTGACAGAGCTCATCGAAGCCCGCAAAGGCGAAACCCCGGTTCCGGTATCTCTTGATGAGCTATAGCCTGGAATTCCTGCCCAGTGCTCTCAAAGAATGGAGAAAGCTGGGCGCAACAATTAAAGGCCAATTCAAAAACAAACTCGAAGAACGCCTCGTTCATCCTCACGTAGATGCAGACAAACTGCGAGGCTACCAAAATTGCTACAAAATCAAACTCAGCTCGGCGGGTTATCGGCTTGTATATCAAGTGGATGATGGCAAGGTTACTGTGACGGTGGTTGCTGTTGGCAAGCGAGAAAGGGCTGCCATATACCGGAAGTTGGCTGAGCGGCTGTGATATGTGCCGCGCAGCGAAGGATCTCGCACTTCGAGTCAAGAAAGAGGTTCTTCGCTGCACTCAGAATGACGGGGAGTTATTAAACCGGCAACCTTATAGGTTGCGTTTAATAATGCGGCACAGGGATGTGCCGCCGCTGGCGTAGCCAGCGCGAGCTCAATAAAATCAAGCACTTCCGCGCAAGTGCGTCAGGTTTTATTGAGCGCGCAATAGAAAAGGCAGGACGCCTTTTCTATTGCCGGGTTAATAGAGGGCGGCAAGTATATCGCCGTAGGGCGGATTAGCGCCAGCGTAATCCGCCGGGATTTTGGGTCGTGTTTGGGCGATTTGCGATCGGATTGACTCAGGCCATCCATGACCTTCGGGCGGCGCCCAAATTTGCTGTCCTGCATTAGTGACTCGCCACATCCATGTGGCTCGGGCTTCGCCCGCCTGCGGCGCCCAAATTTGCTGTCCTGCAAATTTGTCGAACGTGGTTGAACCTCACACAACCACCATACAAAAACACCCCTATGCCACAGGCATAGGGGTGTTTTTGTATGGTAGACGCGATCGGATTCGAACCAACGACCCCCACCATGTCAAGGTGGTGCTCTAACCAACTGAGCTACGCGTCTGGTGATGGTTTGAGGGCGCGTAATTTAGCAGTGCGCCCTGGTAAGAGCAAGTAATTTCAAATCAATCATTTCAGATTAAAGCTCAGCCTGCCGTTCGCGAATGGCCTGGCTCAGCCCGGCTATCATTATCCATAGCAATCCCAAAAAACCACCAACAACCACAGAAAGCGCCAGCACCAATGCTTTTTTGGGGCTTTCTTCTTTTAGCGGCCTCGACAGGGGTTTTAGTACCTGAAACGTGTTGGCATCGTTGCGGTGTTTTTTCAAACGCGCCAAATCCGACTCCACCAAATCCAGTTGATTTTGCAGGTCGCGCAAACCCGGCACAAAAGCATCTTTATCCTGGCGCTGGCGCAGTGCTTGCAATTGTGAAGACAGGGTTTTGGTGCCCAGCAGGAATCGGTTATTGACGACACTGACTTCAATATTAGCCAATTGTTCGTAGGGAGTTTCTTTAATCCCCATTTGACCGGCAATATTCAGTGCTTCTTCCAGCCCGGCTATTTCATCCTGCAACTGAACCTGATATTGCCGTTTCGCCCGTTCAATATCTTCCATCAGTTTGCCTTTCTGAATATCCAACACCTGATTCATACGGTTGATCAGCTCATTGACAACCTGTGAGTTAATGGCTTTCAGGAAGCTGGAAATCAACATCAGCTCTTCGTCCGGCGACTTGCTCATCAGCGCGACCGTCACCGTCACGTCTTCTTTCTTACCTTCTTTAATATCCAGGTCTTCATTAAACGCCAGGAAGTTTTCAAGGCTTTCATCGCTGATACTTTCTGAAGGCAGACTGTGATAATTCACCCAGAATGCCTGCCGGCGATTCTCTGATTGCAGGTAGCCTTTTACCAGCTCAAACGCATTGCCAGCGGTTATTTTTGACAGGGTGTAGCGGCCATTGGCCTGGGGGGGCTGTATTGGTTCCAGATCAGAGGCAATGGGCGGAGCAATAACGGTTTCCAGCAAATAGGACTTTGGCGTTACCACCAGGTATGCAATACCCAACGCCAAACAAACCACCGCTGCACCAATAATCTTCCATTTGCCCGCCCAGATTTTGGCGCACAGGGCTACCAGATCAATTTCATCGTTGCTGTAGTAAACCTGCTCCGCAGCAGGCATTTGATTCGGGTTCAACGTCTATCTCCGTGAGTTGTAACAAGGCGCGGATAATACCATTACACCGGCGTCAGACCTATACAGCTGCACGAACTTTTGCGATCTGATCGCGTATTTTCGCCGCTTCTTCAAATTCCAGATTCTTGGCGCATTGGTACATTTGTTCTTCCAATTCAGCAATGCGACTCGCTTGTTGTTTAGGGTCATCCATCGCAGCACTCAGAGTGTATTCCGCTTTGGCTTCAGCCACTTTTTGCAGGCGGCCTTTTCTGGGCATTCCTGGCACCACCGCACCTTCCAGAATATCCGCCACGGCTTTTTTAACGCCTTTCGGCGTAATCCCGTGTTGTTCGTTGTGGGCCATTTGTTTGCGGCGGCGGCGTTCGGTTTCATCCATGGCGCGCTGCATGGAGCCGGTTATCCGGTCGGCGTAGAGAATCGCTTTACCATTGACGTGGCGAGCGGCCCTGCCAATGGTTTGCACAAGTGACTGCTCCGAACGCAGAAAGCCTTCTTTGTCGGCATCGAAGATGGCCACCAGAGACACTTCCGGCATATCCAGCCCCTCTCGCAGCAGGTTGATACCCACCAGCACATCGAACTCGCCACTGCGCAGGTCGCGGATAATTTCTACCCGCTCCACGGTGTCGATATCGGAATGCAGATAGCGCACCCGCACGCCGTGGTCCGCCAGGTATTCGGTCAAGTCTTCCGCCATGCGTTTGGTAAGCACGGTAATCAGCACCCGCTCGTCTGCCGCGACCCGAACGGTAATTTCAGACAACACATCATCCACCTGACTGCCCGCCGGCCGCACTTCCAGTTCCGGATCCACCAACCCTGTGGGGCGCACCACCTGCTCCACCACTTGCCCGGCATGCTCAGCCTCATATTTGCTCGGCGTGGCAGAGACAAAAATCGCCTGCGGTGCCAGATGTTGCCATTCATCAAAACGCAGTGGGCGGTTATCCAGCGCCGACGGCAGGCGGAAGCCGAATTCCACCAGGGTTTCCTTGCGGGAGCGGTCGCCTTTGTACATGGCGCCAAGCTGGGGAATGGTGACGTGAGATTCGTCAATCACCATCAGCGCATCTTTGGGCAGATAATCAAAAAGACAGGGCGGCGGCTCACCGGGCTGGCCACCAGACAGGTAGCGGGAGTAGTTTTCAATACCGGTGCAATAACCCAATTCCTGCATCATTTCCAGGTCATAGCGGGTGCGTTCTTGCAGGCGCTGGGCCTCTACCAGCTTGCTATTTGAGCACAACTGCTCCAGGCGCTCCGCCAGTTCTTCTTTTATATGCTCTACCGCTTCAAGAATGGTTTGCCGGGGGGTGACATAGTGAGTTTTGGGGTAGACGGTAAACCGGGGTACCTGGCGCAGGATTTCGCCGGTTAGCGGGTCAAACACCGACAGGCGCTCCAGCTCATCGTCAAACAGCTCTACCCGCAGAGCTTCAAATTCAGAATCCGCCGGATGAATATCAATCACATCCCCCCGCACCCGGTAGGTGGCACGGCGGAAATCCATATCGTTGCGGCTGTACTGCAACTCTGCCAGACGCCGCAGCAGGGTGCGCTGATCAATTCGCTCGCCACGCACCAGATGAATCACCATCTGGTGATAGGACTTTGGATCACCCAGGCCATATATAGAAGATACAGTGGCCACCACCACCACATCCCGACGCTCCAGCAGAGCCTTGGTAGCGGACAGGCGCATCTGCTCGATGTGTTGGTTGACCGAGGCGTCTTTCTCTATAAAAGTATCGGAAGACGGCACGTAGGCTTCGGGCTGATAGTAGTCGTAGTAAGAGACGAAGTATTCAACCGCGTTATTTGGGAAGAACTCTTTGAATTCCCCGTATAGCTGGGCGGCCAACGTCTTGTTGTGAGCCAGAACAATTGTAGGCCTCTGGATTTCCTGAATAACGTTAGCGACGGTGAAGGTTTTGCCGGAACCAGTCACACCCAACAGGGTTTGCGAGGCCAGGCCGGATTCAATACCAGTGATCAGGCCTTGAATAGCAGCGGGTTGGTCACCAGCTGGGGAGTACTCACTATCAATTGCAAAGGGTTTGTTGATCACAATAATTCAAGCTTCAAAATAAAGTGGGTTACTATACCGTAAGACGATGTAGGGTGGATTAGCACAGCGTAATCCACCTCTTGTGGTAATGCTGTTCACTTTAAGGATTCTGTCATTCCTGCGAAGGCGCATTGTGTAAGTCCTTTAGCCAAATGGATGGCTGAAAGGCTCAAAAATTTCGTCGTCTCCGCGCAGGCGGAGATCCAGCGGCTTTACTTGTAAATCAGTCATATAAAAGACACTGGATTGCCGCGCTGCGCTCGCAATGACGGCTTGGGTGGTTACCCTGGCACGCCCTCATAAACAAGCGGCAACATTCAGGCAGGCTCTAAACTTACCGGAAGATAAACTGTCAGTAGTCGGTATCAATAAATGCCCTATACCCTTGGCCCTGAACGTAATCGAAGCAGACCAGCCACTGTTGATAAAAGACGATTTACGCTATGCCCGCGAATTATCGCGCATCTGGGCGAGATGGGCGGAAATGGAATACTGGAGAAAAGCATTGGGGGGATCTGAACCTGCAGGGCAGATAATCCACATATACAAGTATTTAGCCATTAAAATCAGATAGTTACCCAAAAATAACTTTTTCACAACAAATGCTTGACGCACCACAGGCAGATGCCTAATATACCCGGCCTCAGCGCAAGCTGAACCGTTCCGCCTTAGCTCAGTTGGTAGAGCAAATGACTGTTAATCATTGGGTCGCTGGTTCGAGCCCAGCAGGCGGAGCCAAAAACAAAAGCCCTCGATATGCAAATATCGGGGGCTTTTTCATGGAGCGACCCAATGAGCAGCGCGCGGCGCTGCATAATCATTGCGTGAAAGCTGGCGCTTCCACCTAATTCAACCCCTGCAGGCGGAGCCAAAAACAAAAGCCCTCGATATGCAAATATCGGGGGCTTTTTCATGGAGCGACCCAATGAGCAGCGCGCGGCGCTGCATAATCATTGCGTGAAATCTCAAGTTTGTCACCCTGAGCGCAGCGAAGGGTCTAAAAACACTTGAACCGGGATTCTTCGCTGCGCTCAGAATGACAGGGAGGCAATGAATTCAAAAGGGCGTAATCCACCAATGAACACTCAAGCCCAGATCGCCGCACTGCCCAATATCTGCTAAAGCCCTGAACATATAGACGCTGATGCACTTATGATGTATTTTTACATCACAAATGCACTTACAGGAATGACAGTTATGGCAGGCACTCGCGCAAGTTTATCCATTTCTACGCCGAACGAATCCTGGCTTCAATCTCAGATTGATAGTGGTGAGTACGCAAACCGCAGCGAAGTGGTCAACGATCTCATTCGCAAGGCGCGGGAGAAAAATCGTGAAGCGGAATATATCCGCGCCAAGTTGATTGCCAGTGAAGGATCAGTAGAAGATAAGGGCTGGGTCGCAGAATCATCGCAGGATATGCTCAAAGGATTCAAGGAAAGAGCACGTCGCAGTGGCAATCTATAGGGTTTCACCGAACGCAAAGGATGACCTGGAGCGCATCTGGCACTACGGTGTCGAACACTGGGGCATGGAAGCTGCAGATGCTTACCATGAGGCTTTTTTTGTACACTTTGCTGAGCTGGCAGAACAACCGTACGTCTACGCTGAAAGTGATATTCGAACAGGCTACCGGCGAAGTTTATGCGGTAAAGACAGCGTCTTTTATCGCATCAATGGAGGCACAGTAGAAATTATGGCCGTTCTCGGTAAACAAGATACGCAAGGCTGGCTCTAAGCGGTAAGTTGTAAGTTGTAAGTTGTAAGTTGTAAGTTGTAAGTTGTAAGTTGGCTACTGGTGAATACTCCAATTGTTGAATACTATTGCGTCTTTTTTTAGCCAGTTCCAGATCCGTCACTGGGGTTTTCTTTGCCTTCTTAATGAACCCGTGCAGCAAAACCATAACAAACCTCCGCTGAAAGCCTGTCACCCTGAGTACAACGAAGGGTCTCTATACCGGGGTTCTTCGCTGCGCTCAGAATGACAGGGGTCAATGGATTCAAGATACCCATGCCTAGCGCACAAAACGAGACCCCCAACACACTACCAACCTTTTTCGCGCCCCTGCCGTCAACCTTTTTGCACCACCAGTCGTTTTTCAGCCCCGATAAGACTACAATACCGCCAGCCATAATAAGCCCTATAAATGCTAATGGAGTAGTTAATGATCGAGCAGTTGCTGAACAGTTCTCGCGCCACCAAACGCCTGATTTCTGTCACCTACGATGTTATTGCCCTCTGTGCAGCCTACTTTGCCGCCAAGCTCCTTCGCCTTGGGGAAGTCACCCAAACAACCAACACCGAACTGGTGTGCCTGGCCGTCACCGTTGGCCTGACCGTACTCCTGCATATTCGCATCGGCCTGTACCGGGCCATTTTGCGGTTTATTGGCCGCGAGGCAATCTTGCGCATACTCACTGGCGTAGGCGCATCGGCTATCCTGCTGATTGCATTCAGCTTTTTCTTCCACCTCAGCACCCCACGCAGCATCCCGTTTATTTACCTGTTTGCCGCCTTCTTTGCCATCGGCGTTCCCAGGCTGCTGATTCACAGCCTGTTTCAAGTGCGCTTCAACCGTGGCCGCCAGAAAGTGATTATTTATGGGGCTGGCTATACCGGTACACAGCTGGCCCTTCAGCTAAACCTCGGCACCAGGTACAAAGCCATTGCCTTTGTGGATGACGACAAAACCCTTCACGGCACCACCATAGAAGGCCTGACCGTTTCTTCCCCCAAAAAAATCAAAGGCCTTATTGAAAAACACAACGCTACCAAAGTACTTTTGGCCCTGGGCGACACCCCCCACACCCGCCGCAAAGCGCTGATTGAACAATTGCAACAGGTACGGGTTCAGGTACAGACCGTACCCCCGGTATCAGACATCCTTAGCGGAAAAGCCAAATTGCAGGAAATACGCGACGTAGATGTAAACGACCTGCTGGGCCGCGACCCCATCCCCCCCAGACCGGAACTGATGAATAAGTGCATCTCCGGCAAAGTTGTGATGGTCACCGGTGCGGGTGGCTCTATTGGTTCAGAGCTGTGTCGGCAAATCATCAAATCCAAGCCAAGCAAGCTGATCCTGCACGAGCTGAACGAATTTGCCCTGTACTCCATACAACAGGAGCTTTACCGCAACAACGATGCGGTTGACCTGGAAATTATCAGTCTTCTCGGCTCTGTACAGAACAAAAACCGCCTCGAAATTATCATGAACACCTACGGCGTACAGACCGTATACCACGCCGCTGCCTACAAACATGTACCCCTGGTGGAACACAATATTGTTGAAGGTGTTCGCAACAACGTCTTTGGCACTTTTCATACCGCCGAAGCCGCAATTAACGCCGGAGTAGAAACCTTTATTCTGGTATCTACCGACAAAGCCGTTCGCCCCACCAACATTATGGGCGCATCCAAGCGCATGGCCGAACTGACCTTGCAAGCCCTGCAAACCCGCGCCCCTGAAATGTGTTTTTCCATGGTGCGCTTTGGCAATGTGCTGGGCTCGTCCGGCTCCGTTGTGCCACTATTCAGGCGGCAAATTGAACGCGGCCAGCCCATCAGCGTGACCCACCCGGATATTATTCGTTACTTTATGACCATTCCCGAAGCAGCCCAATTGGTTATTCAGGCAGGATCGATGGCCAAGGGCGGAGAAGTGTTTGTTCTGGATATGGGCGAGCCGGTAAAAATCGTCGACCTGGCCAAAAAGATGATCCACCTCAGCGGACTGACTGAAAAGACCCAGGATCAACCCAATGGCGATATTGAAATTCAGTTTTCAGGACTGAGGCCTGGAGAAAAGCTGTATGAAGAATTGCTGATTGGCAGCAATGTTAGCGGAACGGATCATCCACGGATAATGATGGCAAAAGAGTCCTTTCTGAGCTGGAAAGAAACCAAGGATATTATCCAGAAACTGGACATTGCTTGTCATGATTTTTGCTGTGAGACAATTCAGGAAATTTTGTTAAAAGCGCCTACGGAGTTTCATGGTCAGCATGCATTGCAGGATTCTATTTGGAAGGAGAGTTCGGCAACTGTGCCTGCTGGGTTGGTTAACTGACCCCTTACTTCTTTCTACTCCTTTACCGCATCACCCGAGCCATGTCCCAAAGCTGTTTGGAATATATATTTAAAGTAATTCAGCCAATTCAGGTTTTCCAACATTTGCTTGTCAGTTTTTGCCAACAATTTTGGTGTAGACATATCAATATTATTGATTTGCGCTAAGCCTGTAATACCCGGCAAAGCATCGTAAACACCAAGAGCTGCTCTTTCAGCAATTAATTCTTCCTGATTAAACAAGTTAGGCCTTGGACCAACAAAACTCATATCTCCCTTAAGAACATTTATTAACTGAGGCAATTCATCCAGTTTCGTTTTTCTCAAAAATGCCCCCAACCTTGTAATTGAGTCTTGCGAAGACAAATGGCTGGCAACTGATTTAGTCCCAACACTCATCGTTCTAAACTTCACCAATGTGAATGGTTTTTGGCCTTTCCCCACTCTTGTCTGCCTGAATATCGGGGAGCCTGTATCAAAAAAACCGACTAACACGACTAAAAGCAAAACAGGCAGCGCAGCCAACAATCCAAGCAGAGCCAAAAAGAAATCTAAACAACGAAGCATATTTAATCTTTCTCTAACAAATAATCGGTAACAGTCTTTTTAAAGCCATCATCAACTGTGTAAGGAGGCTTCCAGGTCAGAATATTTTTGGTAACTTCTATATCAACTTGCAACGAATCCACAATTCTGCCAACAACATCCTTTTTCCCAAAAATCAGACCCATAACCTTCAAAATAAATACTGGCACAGGAATAATCCAGGCAGACCTGTTGAATGCCTTAGCAAGCCGCCTGATCACTGCTTTGATAGAAATATCTTCGTCATCAGATACAAGTAAAGTTTGATTAGCAGCCTTAGGGTGATCAATGCAAGTAACAACCAGATCAACCAGATTATCTACGAACACCATGCTTCTTTTATTATTGATACACCCGAAAGGCAGTGGCACTCTTTTATGAGAAAGGCGAAGTAGAGCTAAAAAATTCGCCCCAACACCTGGGCCATAGACCAGCGGCGAGCGAATGATTACTACTTCCATCCCGCTTTCTTTTGAAATTTCATGCAAGCCAATTTCGGCCTCGTGCTTGCTGATAGCGTATGGATCAGCAGGTGAACACAGGTCGCCAGAGGAAAATTGTTCGCCTGGATTTGTGTATTCACCATTCACCTTAATGGTGCTTATAAAAATAAAGCGTTTGACGCCTGCTTTTGCTGCTTGCATGGCTAGATTCAGAGTTCCGAAGGTATTGGTTTCTCGGTAAGCCTTCAGTGGATCTGATGCATCATCCGACATGATATGCGCACGGGCTGCACAATGTATAACAATATCGCCTTTAGATAACACTGAGAGATAATTTGTTTCAGAATCAATGTTGGCTTCGTAGAAAGTCACTCCACTCAAGCCAGTAGATTTACGCCCTATGGCCAATAGGTCATATTCATTTAATTTTGAAAGGATATGGCGGCCAACAAACCCCGTAGCACCAGTCAAAATGATTTTCAAAGCGCAACCTCACCATTTCCCCCGAATGAAATAATATCTGCAGCCATTTCTCGCATAATATTCTCACGCAAATACTTTTCAATGAAAGAAGATCGATCTCCCTCTCCCATCTGCATGCTATCCAAAGCTCGAGTGCCTTCTTCCCAATCTCCCGGAGAGAACACTACTGAATTATTCACTTCTTCTTCAATAAACTGCGCAGCAAAACCACTTACTCCTGCCAATATAGGCTTACCCATAGCAGCATATTCAAATATCTTTGAAGGGAGGACCTTTTTGAAAGCAGGATAATCATTCAAATGGAGGAACAAAACGTCTGAACTCTGATACTCCACAATTAAATCTTCCCTATTTACAGGCCCAACCACCTCAACGTTATTAACTCCCTCTGCCCGCAAAGCTTCTTCTAAAGCACTTCTTCGTCCACCATCCCCAATTATTTTAAAGCGCACCTTGCCTTCCACCGCCTTTGCCAACAATGGGATAATTGTATGAAGGCCTTGCCCTTCCCCTATATTTCCAGCATAGACCACCCTGATAACATCTCGATCACACCTTTCCTGAAGCTCAATTGATCGATCCTGACAAGTTCCAATGAATTCACTATCAATACCATTAGTGAACCACCGATAATCAACTTTTGGATATCGACTTAAAAAATATGGACGAAATCCTTTGGATACTAAATTAATTCTCTTCGCCGAGCCAAAAGAATATCTCTCGATCATTCCAAACACGGGCTTTATCAAAACCGCCAGTGGCTTCGGTAACACATCCTTAATTGTATCCACAAAAATATCTCTTATATCGAGGTATAAGGGCACATCAAATGATCGTGAAATACGAGCACCCAAAAAAGCAGTCATAAGTCGAGAACTAGTAGCATATACAACATCATACTTGCCACTGTGAGTTAACTTTTTAACCTCTCGATAATAGGCCAAAAATGCCTTAGCTTGATCAAGCATGCCGCTACTGTGAGAAGGTAGCTTAACCCTATGAATATTAATCCGATCATCTATCTCATGAGCTTCTGCTTCTGAAGAAAATGTTGTGTAGCGATTTGGGAGAGTTGTCAGCACATCTAGGTGAACATAATCATGCTTCACATTCACAAGTTGATCAACAAGAGAAGAACAACGAAATGAACCTGCACACAAATCAGGACGAAAATAGAATGATAGGATAAGAATATTCACAAATCATACTTCTATACAAATTTGAAAGCACACAGTTGAGTCACTTCTTTGCATTGGAATGATTAGCTTTTGATTGGCCAAGCTAACACCAAACTCCGGATACCAAGTTGCATCCTCAATCAATACAGGCTGATCCGAAATGACATTAATACGCTTCTGTCCCGGAAGAATTAAAGCAACCTCCACCTCTCCTTGTCGCTGCACAGTCACTTTAGGATGAAGGTGAAAGTGTACTTCTGCCCTCTGCCAATGCCCCTCCAGATTATCTTTAACAGTCAGGCCAGTGGGTGAGCTAATCAACTTTCTACTATGAATAACTTTTCCAGGCAGCCGCTTATAACCATCATGGCTTGCTTCAATTACAACTTTCTTACCATCAAGGTATGCGTTTTTCAAACTAGCTTTTGCACGACGTGCCACACGAAACCCACCCCAAACCTCTGACGAATCCTCATCATCAACCACAACAGTGTTGTGGGCAGCAGTTTGGCGCTGCTTCAATCTTTCTTTGCTAACACCATACATTGAGGTGCCCGAATTAACTAAAACACGCTGCTGATCTACTGACCATTCAACACTCAAGGTATCGGCATGAGCATGCCCCGGTAGATAATCAGGGCCAATTGGACCATGATCGAAAAAAGTAGAATGCCTGTAATGGGAAACCCGGCTATATCCGCTTTCTTTCAGAACATTCAATGGAGCCTTAAATTCTGATGTGCAACCCAAACCCAAATGACTGGCATAATCCCTAATTTTTTGGGGCGATGCAGCTATACCAATGGCAGCATCGTTAAAAAAGCTAACCTCTGCATCAGGATGACTCATCGTCTCCATCCAACTGATTGCTTTTAATGCCAGACCAGACCAATCATTCAAGCAAGCTTCTAGTTCCACCGTATTACTGAGCCTCGCCAGTTGAATTAAATCTAGCAAGTCCCACAACAGGATATTATGGTACATTGGACTTCGTTCAAAATGTCCCCCATCCGAGAGAAACTGCTCATGCAACTCAGTCTTTAAAACCTTCAGCCCCATCTTCAAATATTTTTCCCCGAACCCTCCAAGCAAAAAACTACCCACAAAAATGAGAGCTTTTGCATTTGCAAAAAGATGGTTACCTAAGATGTGATATTCAAGGCGTTTTGCTAATACATCGGCTTGCTGCCGGATACTGCCAAGTAAAAAAGGATCTCGATACTGTTGCCGACTGAGCCACTTAACCCAATTCACCAGCCGTAATGAAATCGGGTACGGCTCCCAACCATTCCCCAAAGGAGCTGGGTTTTCTTCTACCCAGCGCTTCATCAGCTTATGATGAAGTTCCCCGCGCTTTTCATTTTCTTCCGCGTTAAGGTCATCAAAATAGTGAAGATTATATAACCAAAGCTTACTTTTCTTACTGCAGTTCCACCCTGTCTCATCGGCAATACTTCCCCACTCTCCCAAGAAAAAAAAACTATCTTGATCAAATAACGACTGTTGACTAAAAGATCGCCCACACCATACAAAGTCATGAGCCTCAATTTCATCAACGGAAAATGACGTAACACTCACTTTCGTCAAGCCATAATATGCCCGAAACAAAAATTGCTCCCAACGCAGATATTTTAAAGTATTGTAGTATCTAGAAATACTAGCCATAAAATAAAGGCACCATTGTGCCCTCTCCAACTATTTATTTAATCCTAGTATCGAAGAGAGTTAGCAATCTCTATAGAAACTCGTGACACCTCTAAAATCTCCTCAAAGCTGATTGGAGAGCTCGTGCCATTCTTTATGGCGCCAACAAATGCCTCTGCACAAGCCAATTGTCCTTTATCTTGGGAAAAGCCACCTTGTTTGGAAAACCCAGTCCAACCATATCCTTTTAGCTTACGGAAATTATCCAGCTGTAAGACTGCATCATCACAAAAAACTTCAACTCTTTCTTTGGGGAAAGCTTTTCCGCCATTAGCAAAGTAATGAATTGAACCAACCGAACCATCTTCAAACGAAAGGGTGATAATTGCTTTATCATCAGTAATTTGAACACCATTCTCACCTCCAATTTTAACCGCATTCCAGCCAGTAATTTTGGCTCCAACGAGAAAACGCATCAAATCAATATAGTGACATGCCTCACCAACTATTCGCCCTCCGCCAACGCTTGCATCCTGGGTCCAGTGATCAGCAGGAATACTCCCAGCATTCATAGTCATAATAAAAGTTTTCGGAGCGCGCTTTGATGAAAGCAACTCCTTCATCTTCAATACATGAGGAGAAAAACGGCGATTAAAACCAACCATCAAATGCTGCTGCTGGCCACTGGCATGAGCTAAATGGTAAGCAGACTCGACTTCTGCTAGCTCTTCCAGATTGATAGCAAGCGGCTTTTCTACGAAAACGTTTTTCCCGGCAGCCAGCGCCCGGGAAACAAAGCGGGCGTGGGTGTTATGACGGGTAACGATGGCCACCGTATTGATGGCACTATTGGTCAGCATGTTATCCACATCAGTAGAGGCTTCAGCAAAGCCGGCCTTTTCACCGTGAATCACGCCATTGATGCCGCCTGCAGTTACTAATGTATGGAACTGAGCGCCGGCTTGCTTGAAAGCTGGGATCAGTATGCGAGAGGCATAGTTACCGGCGCCAATCATACCCAGTACAGGCTCGTTGGCCTTGAAGCTGACATCGCTCTGCAAAGCCAGGCTGCGCTTATGGCGGTTGGCCGGCTCTGAGTCGTATTGCAGCAAAATACCCAGCACAGCTTTGTCTGTGGTCAGCAGCTCATAAGCCTTGGGCGCCTCTTCAAAAGCAAACCGATGAGTAATGAGCGGTTTCACATCCAGCTGACCGCTGGCCATCATATCCAATACTGCAACAAAGTTACGCTGTTCTGTCCAACGCACAAAACCTACAGGGTAATCTTGGCCTTGCTCTTCGTATGCCGCATCGTAACGGCCCGGTCCATACGAACAAGAGACTTGAAAGCTCAGTTCTTTTTCGTAGAAATCTGCGCGATTAAGTTCCAGCCCGGTGACTCCTACAAGCACAATACGTCCACGTTTGCGGCACATGCGCGCTGCTTGAGTGACAGGCTCACTTGATTTTGTAGAGGCAGTTATAAGCACAGCGTCTACGCCCTGGCCGCGACTAAACCCCAGACCGGCAGCCAATGGATCTTCACCTTTACCTGGGTTACAAGTTTCGGCACCAAACTGTCTGGCAAGATCTAACTTGGCGTCATCAAAGTCGATGGCCAGTACTCGACAGCCTTGAGCGCGAAGTAATTGAACTGTTAGCAGGCCAATCAAACCAACACCTGTGACAACAACACTTTCACCTAAAGTGGGTTGTGCAAGGCGAATACCCTGCAGGCCGATACTGGCAACCACAGTGAATGCAGCTTCTTCATCCGTCACGACATCTGGAATTTTAGTAGTGAGATTTTTTGGCACTTTAACAACATCCGCATGAGGTCCATTGGATACAACTCTATTTCCAACTTTAAATTGATCGGCACCTGGACCAACCTCAGATACAACGCCTACATTGCAGTAACCAAGCGGAAGTGGTTGGGAAAGTTTGGAGCGCACTGCCTCAACTGTAGTCAACAAGCCATCGGTCGCAACTTTTTCCAGAACCATCTTTACTTTATCTGGCTGTTGACGGGCTTTATCCACCAGGTTTGATTTGCCAAAATCAACCAGCATACGCTCAGTGCCAGCAGAGATAAGCGTTTTTACGGTATTTATAATGATATTACCCGTTGAAGCGACTGGGGTTGGAGCTTCTATAGCCAATGTTTCACCGCTATTTAAATTCTGTAAAAGTTGAATCACAACTTAACTCCTGATTCATCGCCATCAATAAATATGCGCATCCAAATCTCAAGACACAAGAGTGCAAATATTGGATAAGAGTAATCGTGCTTACCAGCACGATCTTCTATAATCAATTGACGTACCTTCTCATAACTAAAGATACCTCTAGCTTTCAAGCTCTTTTCACTTAAGACATCATCTACCATGCCTTTCAGCTCTCCTTTCAACCAAGCCCTAAGTGGGGCCCCAAATCCAGACTTCGGCCTATATATGATATCTTTAGGCAAAAAACTCTCCGCAGATTTTTTTAAAATCCACTTCCCTTGCCTCCCCCTTTGCTTGTCGCTAGAGCTAATTTTTGCCGCAGCACTGGCTACTCTAGCATCTAAAAAAGGAACTCTAACCTCAATGCTATGTGCCATGCTCATCTTATCAGTATAATTAAAATTGTGATCGACCATAAAGTAACGCCGCTCCAAATAAAGCATTCGCTCAAGTCGATCGCGAGACTTTACCTTTTTCATGCTATCGAGAATTTCTTTCATGGGGTTGTCGCTCAGCTGACTTTTAACCTCAGGAGTCATCAAGCTGTTTACAACCTCAGGATTCACCCAATAAAAATAGGAGAGTATTCTCTCATCACCTGAAAAATCCGCATAAGAAAATGCTTTAGACAATCTCCTCAGCCTGGGGTCTTCCTTAGGAAGACTTATAGCAATAGCTTTTAGAAAAGACCTAACAGGCTTGGGAAGCCACGACCAATATCGTTCAGACTTGATCGCATAGTGCCTTCGATAACCTGAAAAAACATCATCACCGCCTGCCCCCGAAAGCAAAACTTTCACACCCATTTCCTTAGCTTTTTTGCAGATCATGGAGACATTTAATGGCGCAGGATCAGCTTGAGGTTCATCTAGATGATATAGCATAGATCTTAAATCGGAGACGATATCTGGGGTTGCTTCAACAATTGTTAACGGACAACCTAAAGTGTTCGCAACCTTTTTTGCGTACGGCAAATCATCAGAAAAACCATCATTGTCGCCTCCCTTTTCCACAGATTTAATAGTAAAACAGGGAAGTTCTTTTCCTGATTTCTTGCAAGCCATGGCTACCAACAAACTAGAATCCAGACCTCCAGACAAAAATGCTCCTAGCGGCACATCAGACACCAACTGGTCTGCCACACTATTATCAAGCGCAGAAATCACAGAAAATTTAGAGCTTTCAACATCACCAATCGGATTATATTCAGGCCAAGACCAATATTCTTGGCATCTAACAACTTCAGCATTCTTTACTAACAAATATGATCCTGGTTCTAATTTTTTAACTTGCTTCAAAATAGTTTTTGGGCCGGGCGACCAGAGAAACACAATGCTTCGAAAAATTGCATCATAGTTAATTTCTCGTGACACAGAAGGCAACTTTAACAGCGATTTAATTTCACTTGCAAAGAAAAACCCTTCTGAGTTTTTTACATAGTATAGTGGCTTAACACCAAAATGATCGCGGGCTAAAAACAGGTGATTTTTTTCAGAATCCCAGATCGCAAAGGAAAAAATTCCATTCAAATGAGAAAGCGCATCCTCTCCAAAATGCAAATATAAATTCAGAAGAACCTCAGCATCGCCATTTGAGGTAAAACTATATCCATTACTGGCCAGCTCATCTCTAAGTTCTCTGTAGTTGTATATTTCTCCATTAAAGACTATACACGCGCGCCCACTCACATCCCAAAGGGGCTGATTACTAGCACTGGATAAATCAATAATACTCAGCCGTGAATGCCCAAGATGGACAGTTCCATCAATTGAAATACTACCCTGATTATCAGGCCCTCTATGAGACATAGATTCAAGCATATCCTTCATAAGGCTATCAGATATATTACCAACACCTCCAACTATTCCACACATAAAAAATCCAGTAATGATTACAAGAATAAATCAAATATTTTTTTACAATTAGCTTCGCGCTGATGATTTTCACGAACAATCTTCAGCGTCTCCTTTGAGTGTTCAGATATTAACTCGGGTGACTCTATGTACTTTTTCATGTAGTGCTGTAGCTCTTTTTCAGAACCAACAGCAGCGATATATCCGTTTTGACCATGCAGAAGGCTACCCGATATACCTCCCACATCAGTAGATATTGCCGGCAGTCCGCTCGCCATGGCCTCAAGCAAACTATTTGGAAAACCTTCTGCGTATGTAGGAAGAACAAATACATCTGACGAAGACAGCTCCATTGCAACTTGTTTATATTCTAACCATCCAAAAAAATCGACAAATTCTTTCAAGTTATTCCGTCTGACAAAATCCTGACAGTCTGACATCAACCAACCATCGCCTATTATTTTCGTTTTTAATCGAAAGCCAGAGCTAACCAAGCTATTTACCGCAGATAAGAGTTCTATTATACCTTTCTCCTTAACTACCCAACCAACAAAACAAAAAGTCACAAAATCCTTTTCAAAAACTTTCTCATCTTGAATTTCAACGTGTTCAGGCAACCAATTTTTTATTGTTACAACTTTGTTTTTTTTAATTGCCAGCTCATCAAAAAGAATATTCCACTTTCCTCCTTGAACCCCAATGTATGTCGGAATTCGGAGCAAATTACAAATAAGAAGTCGACTAAATTTAGACTCTAATTGCTTAAAAAAAAACCCATCTCGAATTAGAATCAAAGTAGGAACCCTATAGAAGCGACACAACAATGTCGTGAAGATTCGCTCGTAAAAACTAAAACCAGCACCAGAAAATATAATAGCACCATCAATTTTATCATCTCGGATAATACAAAAAGCCTGCTTTACTCTATCTACACCCTTGATTAATCGTTCCTTGAAAGGTGGCACAGGAAAGCTGTTTTGCCGAGTATCAAGGACATGGAGGAATATCGAATTTCTTTTCGCATAAGAATGTATACCTATAGAAGCAGTTGTCTGGCCTCCCGCGTTAACATCAGATTTTTCAACGCCTGCACCCACAAATATAAAGCTTCGCTTCACTACTTTACCCCAAACTCAAGTTTGTTATTGTTCGCCCAGATCGTAAAATTAAGCAATTTCCAAAGCATAAACCCTCTGTCTTGCACACCAGAAACATGCTTATCAAGCATAAAATCAATATATTTTACATTGAGAACACCAGGGTATTTCCTGCTGAACAGAGATATATTATCTTTAAGTAATGGCAAAAGACTTGTTTTAATCCAGTACTCATATGGCACACCAAATCCCTGCTTTTTAGCGTACAAAATCTCGTTAGGCACAACGCCCTCTAACGACTTCTTCAAAAGCCATTTAGTTTTTCCTTTTTTAATTTTATCTTTCGCTAGGATAGACAAGGAAAAATCTATAATATCATTATCAAGAAATGGAACTCGAACTTCTACACTGCTAGCCATTGTACTCTTGTCGACTTTCTCCAAAAATATATCTGGCAGTATTATAGACATATCCGTCATCAGCATAGCGTCTATTAATGAATGCTCTGAAAAAATTTCAGAGACATGTCTGTAACGCTCGAATGGATCAAATCTAGCAATTATCTCCTTATACTCTTCGGAAAAAATATTTAAAGGGGAATGTCTTTTAGACTCCACTGTTAAAAGGAGAGCCATTAGTTCAGCCCTATCACCCACAGCTAAACAATCCAGATAACGCTGAACTCGATACTTAAGTGCTCTCGAAGGGAGCAAATTGTTGACTGGTTTTAAAAACCTAGAAAATATTTTTAATAATTTGTAATTATGCAAGGTATTGTATCTTTGGTATCCTCCGAATAACTCATCACCACCGTCACCCTGAAGAATAACCTTAACTTCATTTTTTATATTTTGAGTAGTTAGATATAAAGGAATATTTGCAGCATCAGAGAATGGAGAGTCATGATGAAATACCATTTTTTCGACGACATCAGCAATTTCTCCACCAGATATATGTAATTCATGATGTTCAGTACCACAGAGATCTGATATTTTTTTTGCACGATCCAGTTCGCTTATCTCTTTTTGAAAGTCAAAAGCAACCGAGAATGTCTTTATTGGATTATTAGAATGCCGAGAAGCAAAACATGTAATTGCTGAGCTATCTACACCACCGGACAACATAATACCAATCGGTACATCCGACACCATCTGTCTCTTGACTGATGCTGATATTAAGTCGGTAAGTTCACTAATTTTTGAAGCCGGAAAATTATTCGAAACCCCATTATTCGATGAATCTTTAACTGCCCAATAAGTCGAGTAGCCCAAACTCCATGACTTCAAGTCAATCCGCAGAAAGGATCCAGGCAACAGACTATTCACCGTTTTAAGTAAGGTTTTATCACCGAGCGAAGCTCCATAGTAACACCACTCTGAGATCGCCTTGGAATTAACACCCGACAATATCTCATCCCCGACGGGCAGGCCTTTTATCTCTGAAGAAAACGCCAGCCCTTCATCTTCCTCTACAATATATAGCGGCTTAATTCCTATCCGATCTCGAACCAACCAGACAACTTGATCTTTAAGATCATAAACTGAAAAAGCAAACATTCCATTGAGCATTTCGAAAGAGCGATCACCAAATTTAGCAAACAGTTCTAATACAACTTCAGTATCCGTCTGACTTTTGGTAGAAATATTATACTTAGTTACTAACTCCTTATAGTTGTAGACTTCACCGTTATATACAATCACATAACGACGGCAAGCCGAATACATTGGCTGATGTCCAGCGTCAGAAAGATCAAGAATACTCAAGCGAACCTGCCCTAACACTGCTTGACCGAGAACCTCAACACCTAAATCATCAGGGCCTCGATGTCTTATATTTTTTAGACCTCCGAGCACCTCTTCCTTTCTTTTAGCAATACTAGCTTTACTAACGAATCCGTTTATACCACACATAAATACTTACCCAAGTATTTCAATATGTTTTTTTAATTGATTATTATCAAATCGACTACCAATTTTTTTTGCTGGTACACCTCCAACAATTGAATAAGGCTCAACATCCCTGTTGACCAATGCCCCTGCAGCAATCACTGCACCGTCGCCAACAGAAACACCTTTCAATATTATTGCTCCTGCACCAACCCAAACATCATTGGATATAATCACAGGTTTATCATTTTCTGGCTCTTTATCTTTAACATCAAACATATAACGTCCGACAGTTTTTATATTATGATCTCCACCCATAATAGTAACGCGCGGACCAAACATAACTTTATGCCCTATTTTTATTCCACTTTCACTCGCGTTAAATATAGCCCCAGGACCAATATAAACATCGTCAGAAATATCGATAGTTTCGTAACTAAAGTTGTCAAAAGGATTAAATATCAACCCAGAACCATAACTTTTAAAACGACGAGCCATTAAAATCATCAATAATCGGCGAAATACTCGGTATACATAATCAATAATTTTCGCTATTTTTTTCACCACAATCATCTCGCTTCTTAAAATTTAAAATTATGTACGAAAAATATATTAATATATTGATTTGAAAAGAAAACTTTGACATAAAAAATATTTCTTTCAAATTCATTATGTAGACCAAAAGGACCATAAACAAAGGCAACGAACAGACATAAACATAACGCCGATCAAAAAATGACGGCAGCAACTTCAAAGCCATCATCAAATAAAAAAATACATAAAAAAACAACCCAATAAGACCATAGCTCCAAATTACTCTAAAATAGCCAATATCTGTCCAAATTTCATAATATGTATTATTTTCTATATAGCTAGATTTTCCAAACAAAAGATGCGCCCATTCATTTGGAATAATAAACATTTCCAAAAGAGCACTTACTGTATCATCTTCCAAGTTACCCGTTTCGTTAAAGTTAATTAGCGTTTTGAACGTCCTTCTAACAGCTATTTCCAAGTAAATAGAATTATCACCGAACACACCCGAGAAAAGCGGAATTAAAAAAGTAGCTGCCGCCAAGATTAGCATGATACCGAGATTTACTCTTATTGGGATATGCAAATTCATCAACAACCGAATTGCTGCTATTGATGAGTAAAAAAGCAATCCTAGAACTAAAGGAATAAACCCAGATCTACCTGACAATATAATGGAGAAAGTAATCGCAATTATAAAAAGTAAAGCAACCCCTTTATGACGCCCTTCCTGCAGGAAAAGCAGATAAAAACCAATTAGCCCTCCGAGACCTTGAACATACGATATCTGGGCTCCACCACCTCCACTTAATCCAGCCATCCTGAACATTTTATTATATTCAAGCTGTTCTTTCGCGAATGTAAACTCGTATACAAAGCCCCTAAGCTCAGGAATCGCAAATTGCGCAACCATCAAAATAGCATGCACACCAATAGATAAGAAAACCAACCAAACTATTTTATGGTAAATACATGCATAATTTAGAAAATATTTTTCACGGTAAAAATCAACTATATACCTAACAAGAAAATATCCACTTAGAAATATAACAGCTATTCTTATAGGGCGAAATATAGCTCTGTAGCCGATATGAATATTGTCCATGTCAAAAAAAGTAGTATTTAATATTGATAAAAACAATATACAGACTAAAATTACTAGCGGCCGATAGACATAAGAGGGGCAACTCCACCCCTTTACAACTAATGTATAAAGAACAATGACACTTGAAAGTAAAAAGCTAACATCTGAAATTTGACCCACTCCCAAATCAAGAGTAGGCCCAAAAATAAAAACAAAAAATAGCAAAAATACAATAAAGTTCATCATGTTTTTTTCTAATACAAAAAATAAAGAACGCCAACTTATAAAATTTACCCTCTAGTACCAAAAATATCATTCAAAAAATACAAAATGATACTTCTAGTATTAGATGCGTAATATTATATATAACGGCCACACAGGTGAATAAGGTTAATCTTTACATACAATTGGCAGTCAGCTTATCAATTCATAAAAACACCAAACATATAAATTCAACTAAATTAACTGGCGTACTTTATGCTCCTATAAAATTTAAAATTAACAATAGCTGAAAGACAGTAACTAACAAAAACACCAACAGCAGCACCCAAAATTCCTATACGGGAAATCAACAAAACAGAAATACACAACCCAGAAAGACCAACTAATAATGTAAACACGGACAAAGATAATGATTTTCCATTCTTTATCCAGTATGGGGATACTATTGAGCTGTAGGTGTAAGGCAAAAAGGCCGCACCCAAAATCAAATAAACAAAAATGGAACCTTCAGAAAAATCCAGATAGGTAGTAATTGGTCGCCAAGCCAAGACGGATATCGGAAAAACCAAAAAATATATTAAGCATATACCTCTAAACAACCTCATCTGTTTTTTTAACAAATCAGTAGTTTTAGAAAAAATGACATCCTTATGCTGAAACATTTGAATTGCCTGTGGAAGCAAACAAAGTAGCGCAAATATCCTGCTAATCAAATCATATTCAGCGACAGCTTCAAGCCCCATCATCATATTTACTAAGACAACACTAAAGCTCGTGAACATCACGCCACCCAGTGTATCGATATGAAGCAAAATACCAGACTTAACCAATAACAGAGCTACCTCAAATGAAGGGGCCGCCCATCCAATAATTTTGATAACAAACAAAAAACCAACAAAAAACTCCAAAAAGTACATGCTAGCAAGAACTTGCAGAAAGACTTCAAACCCTGCATCTAACAAGTAGACTGACACTAAAGCTAAAACAACTGCACTATTAGCTGTTAGTGACAAAAAGTTATATATCTTCATGCAACCAACCAATGAAAATATATAAGGCCCTACTTGCACCCATATGTAATAAAATGCAGCTAAAGAAAATAATGACAAGTGAAGAAGCTCTAACTCACCATAAATTGATGGATAAAAATAAAAAATAGATAGATGCACACAATATGAAAGGCAACCTAAAATTAGAACCCCAAAAATAGCTGTAATATAAATAGTAGGCAATGTTTCTTTATTATTTTTATAGCGCTCAACTATCGACATCAAACCTTTTCCGATAGTCAACGATGAAATTGCACCGATTAATCCCGCAATAGCAACAAGTGCTGCAACTACTCCTCTTGCATCCACACCATAAAAATCTAAAGTCAAAAAAATTATGATAAATTGCACTGCTACAGTTATATAGCGAGCCAGAATAGTAGTTATCACTTTACCGCCTTAGACGATCAGCCCATATAAAAAACAACTTACGTCCGAGATAAAACCAAGAAATCAAAACTGGAATTTCTTTTAAATGAAATATTATTCTATGCAAATAACTTAGAAAAACTCCATCTTTGCCACTTAAAGTAATGAAGCGATTAAAATATTGAAACTCTTTTAACTCCAAAGCTCTCAGAGCACTTTCAAAATAAATTCGAGATTTTGCATACATCCTATCATGTAAACTTCCGCCAAAGTCTGCTGAAATATCGACAGTTAATAGTAAATCTTGGCAAACAGTAGTGATTTTTTCATAATTAGAAAATACCACACTAGATGGACTAATCCGGTACTCTCCAAGAACTTCGTCTATAAAGCCTATCACTCCATGTCGCGCATGAATTAAATGCATCAACCAGTCGAAAATAATCTTAGTAGGCAATTCTAATTTGATATCTTCTATTGTACTTTTTCTGAACATCTTTGAACTGTGACAGAATTGGACGCCATTTCTAAGAAGGCTAGAAAAGGTAGCTTCTTTAAACTTTACTCTTCCATTATATCTTCGAAGAAAACGCCCTGTTCCATCTTCAAAAACTTTCATATCATGGCAGCAAGCACTAAACTTTGGATTAGCATCAAGGAAGTCGCACTGCACCTGTAACTTATCTGGCAACATCAAATCATCGCCATCAAGATGTGCTATGTAACGTCCTCTACAACGCGATAGAACATCAATATAATTTTGATTAGCACCTACATTTACAGAATGTAAAACAGCAACAATCATTTCTGGATATTTACTCTGATATTCTAAGATAATATCCTGAGTACCATCAGATGAACCGTCATCACCTACAACAACCTCAAACAAAAAATCTGTTTTTTGAGAAAGAACGCTTTCAAGCACATCACGCAAAAAACATTTTTGATTATAGGTAATAATAGCAACACTAACTTTAGGCTGTTTCATCAACAGCCTCCAAATCAACTTTTACGTAGACTTTTTTATTTTCTTCATCATAGAAATAGGCATTTTTAAAATCTCCGTGGCTCAATGCCCTCAATAGATCTATATGCTCTCTCATACTACCTACATGATCTAAATTGAGAGAACACAAGTCATTAAAATCATCAGGAGAATTATAATTACCATAACAGTCCAAGTCCTGAGGAAAATATTGGCTTCTTAGAATGTCAACTAAGTGGCGATCCAGTAACTTTTTCTCAACCTCTATTACCTTATTGTAAAGAGACAACGAAGTATCCCAAGAGTCAGCCTTAACTTGTTTCTGATAGAGAATAGCTCCATTGTCTATCTCTTCATCCATAAGATGAATCGTAGCACCAATAGGTTTTCGATTAATAATGGAAAAAACTTGTGGATACCATCCTCTATTGTATGGATTGAAGCCAGGATGAATATTTATACACGAAATGTTATTTACCAGATTCGCTGGAAAAATTTGTTTGCAATGTGCAGATATAATTAAATCATATTGCCTAATCAATAAATCAGCTTCGGCCCTCACATCTACCTTTTTCATTCCACGTTTAACGAGTTCTTCAGGTGATTTATTAATTGCACTATAACTGAATTCAAAATTCGCCAATGAGGCAATATCTGATCTGATAGATAGAAATTTAACATGATCTATCAAAACTGAATTATCAGAAACCACAAGTACTTTTATCATAATTACCTCAGTACATCCTTTATTAGCTTACAAATCCTTTTCACTTCACTATGAGCCAAACCATCATATAAGGGCAAACACAGTATACGCATTGATACAGAACGACTTATGGCCAAATCTACACTTTCTTGCTCAAAAAACTGAGGAATTGTATCCAATGAAGGTGAAAAGTAACGCCTCGGGTTAATTCTCTCAGAATTAAGTCGGCTTTCTACACGATCTGACTCTTTTTTTGATGCAAACAAAACTGGCAGATAGGCCCCGTTAAGTGTGGCATTAGAGCTCCATTCAGGAAGCTGAACATAATCGTTTAATTCTTCAATATAGAGGTTCTGCAGCTCAACTCGCCTTTCCATGATATCGTCAATGTTATCGAGAAGCGCCAAACCAAACGCTGCATGCACTTCACTTAACTTAGCATTTATTCCCTTTTCTACAATCTTACCACTATCATTTATTCCAAAATTAATCATGGCCCGAGCGCGCTCATAATCAGCTTCGTTGTTGAATACAACAGCACCTCCTTCTACTGTATGGAATAATTTTGTTGCATGAAAACTAAGAACAGAGGCATCACCCCAATTTAATAAGCTTTTTCCTTTATAACGCACTCCAAAAGCATGAGCAGCATCATAAATTATTTTAAGATCATACCGCTTAGCCAAACGTTCAAAAGCCTCAACATTACATGGATTGCCATATACATGAACAGGCACAACAGCTTGTGTTTGTGGAGTTATCCTATGCTCTACCTGTAAAGGACAAAGATTGAAGCTACGAGAGTCGATATCAGAAAATCTAGGTTTTACTCCTCCCCAATTTAGAGAACTTGCAGTTGCAATAAACGTAAAAGGGGTTGTAATAACTTGTTCTTTTAGCCTTAAAACCTTGTATGCCAATTGCAAAGCTAAAGTTCCATTAGCCACCAATAACAGATTTTCTACTCCAAGGTACTCTTCAAGTCTTACAGTGAGTTCTTTAAGTAAAGGGCCATTATTAGTCAACCACTTACGTTCATAAATGCCATCGAGATAACTCTGAACCAACTTACGATTAGGCATACTTGGTCGGGTAACTGGAATCATTTTTCTCCCTCTACCAAATCAAGCAAATATTTCCCATAACCATTCTTGCTAAGGCTTACACCAATATCACATAATTGTTCTACACTCAGCCAACCATTATTAAATGCAATCTCCTCCAAGCAAGCCACCTTGTAACCTTGGCGTTTTTCAATTGTCTCAACAAAGTGTGCAGCCTCTAACAAGCTGTCATGAGTTCCTGTATCAAGCCAAGTAAAACCACGTCCTAAAAGTTCTACATTAAGATCTCCACGCTCAAGGTACTTTTGGTTAACACTTGTAATCTCCAATTCTCCACGGCTAGACGGCTCGATATTTTTCGCAATATCTACTACCGCACTATCATAGAAATAAAGCCCAGTAACAGCATAGTGTGATTTAGGATTTAAAGGTTTTTCTTCAATAGAAATAACACGTTTCTGATTATCGAAGTCTACAACCCCGAAACGCTCTGGATCTTTTACTTGATAGCCAAAAATTGTCGCCCCTTTCATCCTTGCAGAAGACTCTCTAAGCTTTGGAGTAAAGCCTTGACCATAAAAAATATTATCACCTAGCACGAGACAAACATTGCTTGTCCCTATAAAGCTCTCACCAATAATAAAGGCTTGAGCTAAACCATCAGGTGATGGCTGAGCAGCATATTCTAGCTCTAGACCCAACTGACTCCCATCACCCAATAGACGTTGAAAGGCGGACTGGTCTTCCGGCGTAGTGATAATAAGAATTTGACGAATACCCGCCAACATTAGCACTGACAGAGGATAATAAATCATAGGTTTATCATAAATTGGCAGTAGCTGTTTCGATATACCCATGGTAATTGGGTATAGACGAGTACCGGAACCACCTGCCAAAACTATACCTTTCATGACTCTTTCGCTCATAGGATGACTACAAAAGTAGGATGTATTATTTCTATTCTTTTAGTTGCTTGATACAGTTCGTGTTCGCACACATAACTCATTAACCAGCAGTACCAGCGCGAGTTAACTGATACTCCCCACTCAAGACCCGCTGCCACCAAGATTCATTTTTGAGATACCACTGCACAGTTTTTCTCATCCCACTTTCGAAAGTTTCGGCAGGAATCCAACCTAGATGGTCTGTGATCTTGCTTGCGTCAATGGCATAACGACGGTCGTGACCAGGGCGATCATGAACATGTGTTATGAGATCACGGTATAGCATTCTAGAAGGCTTTAGTTCTTGCAAAATATCGCAAAGAGTATGAACCACTTCGATATTTTGTTTTTCGTTATGACCACCGATATTATAGGTTTCACCTATATGACCTTTGGTTAAAGCTTTATATAAGGCACATGCATGATCTTCGACATATAACCAGTCGCGAATCTGATCCCCCTTACCATAAACTGGTAAAGGCTCACCATGCAAAGCATTCAAAATCACGTGTGGAATTAATTTTTCAGGGAAGTGGTAAGGCCCATAATTGTTAGAACAATTAGTAATAACAACGGGGAACCCGTATGTTCTCAACCATGCACGCACTAAATGATCAGATCCAGCTTTACTGGCAGAATAAGGCGAACTTGGAGCGTAAGCTGTTTCTTCCGTAAAAAAATACTGATCGGCGTCGCCTTGTTCGTTGGGATGCGGCAAATCACCATACACCTCATCCGTGCTGATATGATGGAAACGAAATTGATCTCGCAGGCTTGGTTCAAGTTTTTGCCAGTAATTCCGTGCAGCTTCAAGAAGCGTAAAAGTACCAACAATGTTAGTTTCAATAAACCCAGTCGGGCCATCTATTGATCGATCTACATGGCTTTCTGCTGCCAAATGCATAACTGCGTCTGGCCGATGTAATGCAAATACACGCTCTAACTCATTGCCGTTACATATATCAACATGCTCAAATGAATAGCGTCCTGAGTTACAAATATCACCAAGGTTATCAAGATTACCAGCGTAGGTTAACTTGTCGACATTAACAACGCTGTCACTGGTATTCTGAATAATATAACGAATTACAGCTGAACCGATAAAGCCTGCACCACCAGTAACTAGAATTTTCATAACCAAATCCCTCGAGTATCGATAACATAACTAGAGTTTGGAGTTACTCGTTTAAACTCATGGTGGTCTACAAGTAATACATGAATGTCCGCTTCTTCAAAAGCCTTATCTAAACCCACTAATAAATTATTATTCATATTGCTTGGCAAATGATGGATATTTGGTTCCACCAAAAGAACTTTACCTGGGTGCCCTTCAACTATTTTTTTTGCTATTTCTAAAGATGGACTTTCACGCAGGTCATCAATATTCGCTTTAAAGGCTAATCCATAACAGGCAATTGTTACATCTTTTACAGTTTCACTGGAGTTTTCTTGTAAATATTCCGCTACTGCCGATTTAATTCTGCTTACAACCCACTCAGGCTTATTATCATTAACTTCACGCGAAGCTCTAATTAATCTAGCATCTGATGGTGTTTTACTAACAATAAACCAAGGGTCTACGGCTATACAGTGACCTCCAACACCAGGCCCAGGCTGTAATATATTTACCCGAGGATGTCGATTTGCCAATTCGATTAACTCCCAAACACTAATATCTAACTTATCACAAATAATTGACAACTCATTGGCAAACGCGATATTAACGTCACGAAAGCTGTTCTCTGTTAGTTTTGCCATTTCTGCAGTGCGAGAATTAGTGACAATACACTCGCCAGCAACAAATGTTTTGTACAGCTCAATAGCTGCCTGAGAACACTTAGAGGTCATACCTCCAATCACTCTGTCATTTTCTACTAATTCACGCATCACATGCCCTGGAAGTACCCGTTCAGGACAATGTGCAATTCGAATATCGGAATTTTCACCGTTTCTTTGAGGAAAACTCAGATCTGGCCTTGCTTCAGCCAGCCACTGTGCCATCTTCTCAGTCGCCCCGACCGGGGAAGTAGACTCAAGAATAACTAAATTACCAGATTTCAATACCGGAGCAATTGATTTGGATGCTGCCTCTATATGACGCAAATCAGGTTGGTAAATGCTCTCATTCGTACACTCAACGAAGGGTGTTGGTACTGCGATTAAAAAGGCATCTGCCGGTTCTGGTATAGTGGTGGCCTTAAGATAACCCTGTGTTACAGCCGCATGAACCGCTATATCCAGCTCAGGTTCTATAATGTGAATATCACCTTTATTAATAGTATTTACCGTATCTTGATTGACATCTACACCTACAACCCTCTTTCGACGAGAGGCAAAAGCTGCCGCCGTAGGTAATCCAATATAACCAAGACCAATTACTGAAATTGTTTGAAAAGACATATTTTTCTCAAAAATCAACTCTGAAAATTTATAGTGTGGAGTATAGTTCCATCACATCAATCTAAAGAACTAGCTTTCTGCAGATAAAACTTCCACAATTCGCTCACATGCCCTCCCATCACCATAGGGATTATGAGCTTGACTCATCGCACCATAAACTTTTCTGTCGGTTAGCAACTCATTGACGTTGTTTGCAATATAATCTGCATCGGTACCAACCAGCTTAACCGTTCCAGCTGAAACTGCCTCTGGGCGCTCAGTAGTTTCTCGCATAACTAATACAGGCTTCCCAAGAGAGGGGGCTTCTTCTTGAATACCGCCAGAGTCTGTAAGAATCAGGTACGACCGGTCCATAAGATAAACAAATGGCAGATAGTCTTGAGGGGGTATCAGAAATACATTATTTGCATCACCTAACAGACGATTTACAGGCTCCTGAACATTAGGATTCAAATGTACAGGATAAACAATCTGAACATCCTGATTATCTTCACTTATTTGTTTTAGTGCCTTACAAATATTTTCAAAGCCATCACCAAAGTTTTCTCTTCGATGCCCAGTGACAAGAACCAACTTTTTAGATTCATCAAGAAACGGATACTTTCTAGAGATGCTTTCTCTTAGAATATCATCAGCATTAAGCTTTTCACGTACCCAGATAAGTGCATCAATAACTGTATTTCCTGTTACATATATAAGCTCCTGAGACACATTTTCAGCAAGAAGATTATTTTGAGATGCTTCTGTCGGCGCGAAGTGATATTGAGCTAGAACTCCTGCTATAGAACGATTAGCTTCTTCTGGCCAGGGTGCATATAAGTTACCTGTTCTCAGACCAGCTTCAATATGGGCTACTGGTATCTGAATATAGAAAGCTGCCAATGCAGCAGACAGTGTGGTGGTAGTATCTCCATGAACTAAAACCACATCTGGAGAAAACTCTTCCAACACAGGTTTTAAGCCTAGTAGTATATTTGATGTCACATCAAATAGATTTTGCCCAGGCTTCATAACATTGAGGTCATATTCAGGCGAAATTTCAAATAGGCCTAACACTTGATCAAGCATTTCTCTATGCTGTGCAGTCACGCAGACTTTAGCCGAAAACCTAATATCTTTCTTAAGCGCATGAACCAAAGGTGCCATTTTAATCGCTTCGGGTCGTGTTCCAAAGATTAACAATATTTTTTTCATAAAAAATACCCAACAAATTTACAAACCACAAAATAAAATTTCATTTCACGACCACTCCTGCTGACTTCTTTCAAATCTAACTGCGGCAGAAAAAAGTACTGCTAAAGTCAGTATGTATAAGCCATTTAAAGTACCATTATCAAAAGATAAATTTGATAATCCGTACACTGAATACAACATACAAAGACTAGTTACTTGACCACGATAAATAGGATTTTTTGAAACCTTCCTTATCAGAACACAAGGAACTATTAAAATTAACGCCAGGCTTAAAAGTCCAACCACTCCTGAGCCAGCAAAAGTTGTTAGGTACTCATTATGAAGATGTGAAAAACTGGCAAGAGTACCGGAATTAGGAAATCTCTGAGCAGCGCTAGTTTTTAGCAACTCATGATTAACATTTTCTCGCCCAACACCTAGAAGAGGATTTTCAAGCGCCAGCTGCCATCCTCCCTGATACATTACGAGCCGGACTCCAATGGAGGTATCCAAGTTACTTCCATTTAGATATTGATTATAATTTTCAATAGTTAAATTTACTTTATCAACCATTCGAGCATGAAACATCGAGCCTACGAAGGCCAATATCAACAGCGACATATAAAAGTATTTTGACCTATACCACTTAAAAACCGATTTTCTTGTGTAAAACAGTACAACGATAATTAAAGGAAAAACTGCGAAAATGACTCCCCTAGAAAATGAAAATATTACAGGTATCATCGCTGCGGCTATTATCAGCCAACACCAAGATCTTTTTCTGTCGATTGTATAGAAAATAAATAATGCTATATAAACTAACGTAACACTTGCATACAATATTGAATTAACACCGCCAAAAATTCGCATATATCGATTTAGGTATTTGTAAATCCCATCACCTATACCGAAAAACAGGGCTAAAAGGCAACCCACCATCAAAAATTTCCACGCATTCTTTAAGTGCAGACAAATTACAAAAATTACAGGAAAACATAGAAAATGAATTTGGGTAAATGACGACAACATACCCTGTAAGGGTGCTCTTTCAGCTAGCCCTGCCGTCACAAAATCCGCCAACCAAAAAAACACAAAACAACCATACAACGGTACTATTGACTTAATATCCCACTTCACTTTTTCCTTGATCAGCATATAAATACCGCTGAATAAAAGCAGCCCCAACATAGCACTACCACCAGACTTTACCTGGAGCACAAGAGTTGGATAAAGAAACAAAGATATATATGGTAGAATATGAGCAGAAGGCGCTTTCTTACATACATTCTTAAATTCAAACCATTGGCTTACAAAGCTTGATTTCCACCCCTGAATTGACAAAAACACTCCTTTCATTGCTAGACAATACCTACCAATTAGCGAAGTTGAGCAACATACCAAGGCATTGCTTGTTGCAGGCCTTGTTGTATTTTATGGGTAGGCTCATACCCCATTATGTTTTTAGCCTTGGCTATATCTGCCCTTGAATGCCTGACGTCTCCTGCTCGGAAGTCGCGATAGATGGCGCCTTTGGTGTAGTTTATATCGTGACTCAGTAGCGTCTGTTTTAGGTAGTCGAATAATTGGGTCAAATCCGTTTGGGCGTTTAGTGCCACATTAAATACTTCGCTTTTATCAATTGTGGTTATCGCCGCCAGTATGTTCGCTTGGATTGCGTTTTCTACAAAGCAGAAATCTCTACTTGTTTTACCATCTCCGTTAATAAATACATCCTTATTATTGATCATCGCTGCAGTCCACTTTGGAATTACAGCGGCATAAGCGCCGTCTGGGTCTTGGCGCTTGCCAAACACATTAAAGTAACGCAAGCCTGTGCTGTGGAAGTTGTAGCAGCGTGAAAATACATCTGCGTACAGCTCATTCACGTATTTGGTCACCGCATAGGGTGATAGTGGGTTGCCTATCTTGTCTTCCTGTTTTGGTAGATCCGGGTGATCGCCATAGGTGGAGCTGGAGGCGGCGTAGACAAAGGATTTTACTTGTTCGTCCTTTGCGGAAATCAGCATGTTTAAATGGCCATTCACATTGACTTCATTGGAGGTGGCAGGGTCGTTGATTGAACGGGGGACGGAGCCTAAAGCGGCTTGGTGTAGAACGTAATCTGTATTTTTTACTGCGTTTTGGCAGGTTTTCAGGTTGCGAATATCGCCTTCGATAAAGGCGAAGTTTGACCACTGTTCGGGGCTTACCAGGCCTTGAACTTCGTCCAGGTTTTTTTGGTAGCCGGTAGCGAAGTTATCCAGGCCTACAACCTTTTGGTTCAGTTTGAGGAGTGTTTCCAGAAGGTTGGAGCCGATAAAGCCGGCCACTCCGGTTATTAGCCAGGTTTTTGGTTTGGCTTTCAGGGATTCTTTGACTTGTTCGTATTTGGTCATTGTGTTTTCTATTGCTTTTTAGGCTATTTGGTTGTTTTGCTTTTATCCATGTGATGCGTGCCTACATGGGGATAATAAAAACCGTTATAAAGCCACTGGATCGCCGCGCTTCGCTCGCGATGACGGGGTTTCACTCTACTGGATCACCGCGCTTCGCTCGCGATGACGGGGTTTCACTCTACTGGATCACCGTGCTTCACTCGCGATGACGGGGTTTCTATTTCCGTGCTGCGTTCGCGATGACTGGGTTTCATCTTTACTCGATCACCGTGTTGCGCTTGGGATGACGGGGTTAGCCTTACTGGGTCACCGTGCTGCGCTTGGGATGACGGGCTTTAGTTTGGTGGATTACGCCTTTGGCTAATCCACCCTACGGTTTGTAGTCATCCAGGGTTTTTAGAGTCGTAAATTTGCCTCATTTTCTGGTAATGCATATTTCAGGTCGTAAATCACATGATTCGGTTTGGCGTATTTTTTATAGCCGCCCGCATCTTTAAACTGTTGGTGGGCGACTGCAAGAATTACGGCATCGTAGCTACCTTCTTCTGGTGCTTCGATGGGCGAAATGCCGTATTCGTGCATAGACTCATCCGGGTTTACCCATGGGTCGTATATGTCTACGTTAATGCCGTAATCTTTCAGTTCTGCTACCACATCCACCACTTTGGTATTGCGGATGTCCGGGCAGTTTTCTTTAAAGGTCAGGCCCATTACTAACACTCTGGCGCCGTCTACCTGAATACGGTTTTTGAGCATTTGTTTCACCAGTTGGCCCACTACGTAGCGGCCCATGCCATCGTTGATGCGGCGGCCCGCCAAAATCACTTCCGGGTGATAACCCACTGATTGCGCTTTGTGGGTCAGGTAGTAGGGGTCAACGCCTATGCAGTGCCCCCCTACCAAACCCGGTCTGAATGGCAGGAAGTTCCATTTGGTGCCAGCGGCTTTTAGTACGGCTTCTGTATCAATGCCTAACTTGTTGAAAATCACCGCCAGTTCATTGATAAGGGCGATATTCAAATCCCGCTGTGTGTTTTCAATCACCTTGGCCGCTTCCGCCACTTTGATGGATTCGGCTTTGTGGGTACCGGCTTCGATAATACTGGCGTACAGTGAATCCACAAAGTCCGCCACTTCTGGTGTGGAGCCTGAGGTCACTTTCAGAATATTGGTGACTCTGTGTTCTTTGTCGCCGGGGTTGATGCGCTCGGGGCTGTAGCCGGCAAAAAAGCCCTGGTTAAAGGTTAAGCCAGAAACGGCCTCGACCACGGGTATGCAGTCTTCCTCTGTAGCACCGGGGTATACGGTCGATTCGTAAACAATTACATCCCCTTTGGCAATCACGGTGCCAAGGGTTTCAGAGGCTTTTTTTAATGGGGTAAGGTCTGGCTGATGGTGTTTGTCGATGGGTGTGGGTACGGTGACTATGTACACATTGGCATCGCGCAAATCGGCCAGGTCCGCGCTAAAGGTTAGTTGGGGTGAGGATGCCAGTTCGTCCTGGCTGACTTCCAGTGTGTTGTCGACACCGGATTGCAGTTCCCTCACCCTGTTGGCGTTAATATCGAAGCCCAGCGTTGGGTATTTTTTGCCAAATTCTACGGCGAGCGGCAGGCCTACGTAGCCAAGGCCAATAACGGCGACTTTAGCGTCTGTCAGATTCATTTGGGTTTCCTACGTCGATCCAATGAGCAGGTTGAAACAGATCGCGGGATTATACCGGGGTAGGTGGCAAGAGACTATGGATATTGAGCATGGATACAGGGCCACCTCATCTAAATTAGCGCCTCCAGTACCTTGACAAGAGTCTGATTGTCCCAACCAGCCAGTTTTCTCATTTGCTTAACGCTGGTTCGCTTGGGCTTCACCGTATTGATGGC
>NZ_JBRKJK010000004.1:0-259836 GCF_052983295.1 Porticoccus sp. GXU_MW_L64
CTGTGGGGGCACTATCTGTGACCGTGGCCAGCATGGATGCTGGCGACGAGCCTACAGGGACGCATTTACGGCGTGTCACAGATAGTGCCCCCACAGCTCGCCTGCGGATTTAGAATGCCATAGACAGCTAACCATCCGGAGAATACTCCAACAACCAGGCATCCATCACCTGCCGGGCGACCTTGGCGCTGCGGCTGCTTTTCTCACCGTTTTCGATAATCACCGCCACCGCAATCTTCGGATCGTCAGCGGGTGCGTAACCAATAAACAACGCATGAGGCAAGGTGCGCTTGGTAAGAATTTCGGCATCGTACTTCTCACCCTGAGCAATAGCCACCACCTGAGCGGTGCCGGTTTTGCCCGCCATACGGTACTGCAACCCTTTGGCCACCGCGTTAGCAGTACCCTTGATACCGTGAACCACTGACTCCATTGCCCCCTGCACCGCATCCCAATGGGCACTGCTGGCGGTGACGTGCTGTATCGGCGGCTCCAGCTCCTGTGGTTCATCAGCGATTTTCTGCACCAATCTGGGTGGCCTGCCCTCGCCGCGATTGGCCAGGCGCATGGCCATCACCGCCAACTGCAACGGCGTCGCGGTGGTAAAGCCCTGGCCGATGGACGCGTTGATGGTATCGCCGTGATACCAACTAACCCCGCGCGCGCCCTGCTTCCACTCGCGGCTGGGCATCACACCCACTTTCTCACCAGACATATCAATACCAGTGGGCTGCCCCAAACCAACGCTTCTACCCATAGGAGCCATCTGATCAATACCCATCTGGTAGGCCAGTTTGTAGAAATAAATATCGCAGGATTGCTGAATGGCCGTTTTCAAATTCACATGGCCGTGGCCGCGGCGCTCCCAGCAACGGTATTGGTGATCGATATTGGGCAACTTGAAATGGCCGGGAGCCCACACCTCGGTGCCGGCACTGGCCACACCACTTTTCAGGATGGCCAGTCCGTAGGCGGGCTTGACGGTAGAAGCCGGCGGGTAAGTACCCTGCAACGTGCGGTTGAGCAGCGGCTTATCCAGGGAATCCCGCAGCTCGCCGTAATCCTTGTGGCTGATGCCGGTAACAAACAGATTGCTGTCGTAGCCCGGCGCACTCACCATGGCCAACACACCGCCGGTTTTTGTATCCAGGGCAACCACAGAACCGCGTTCCCCCTGCAGGGCATCCAAGGCCACCTGCTGCAAGCGGCTGTCCAGAAACAATTGCAGATTTTTGCCCGGCTGCGGGTCATTGCGCTCCAGCACCCGCATCACCCGGCCTCGGGAATTGGTTTCCACGTTCTCGCTGCCCACACCACCCAACAGGATATCCTCGTAGTGGTATTCCAGGCCGCGCTTACCGATAACATCCGTGCCACGGTAGCGCTGCTCATCACGGCCTCTCAGGTCACCCTCACTGATACGGCTCACGTAACCCAGCACATGAGCCAGGCGCTCTTTGTGGGGGTAGTGGCGCACCACCTGAGCCACCACCTCTACACCGGGCAAGCGGTGGGCATCCACCGCCAGAACGCCGCGTTCACGCTCGCTCAGGTTGTAGCGCAGGGGGATGGCTTCGTAGGGATGACGCCGTTTAAGGCGCTTTTTGAACTGCGCCACTTGCTGATCACTGATGGATACCATCTGGCGCAATTGGGCCAACAGAGCATCCAGGTCATTGCTGCGCTCCACTACGATACGCAGGATAAAACTGGGACGGTTGTCTGCCAGCAACACTCCGTTGCGGTCGTAGATCAGCCCCCGTATGGGGGCCACCGGGCGCACGTGCACCCGGTTTTCTTCCGATGCCGCCACATAGTGCTGGTGGCTTTCTATCTGCAAGCTGTAATAGCGCAAACCCAGAGCCAGCGCCAGGCCGAGCACCACAACAGCGGCCACCAGCAAGCGCAAGACATAGAGCGATTGCTCCCGCTGGGAATCTTTAAGTTCCTGATTAATGGCGGGGCTCCAATTGGGTACAAAGGTTACTTATGGTAGGGATGACCGGCATTGATCGTCCACGCCCGATAGAGTTGTTCCGCGAGCACAATGCGCACCAGAGGGTGCGGCAACGTCAGCGGTGACAGCGACCACTTAAGGTCAGCGCGGGCCAGGCACTCTGGTGCCAGGCCGTCCGGCCCGCCGATCAAAAAACTGTAGTTGCAACCCTGAAATTGCCAGTCCGCCAGTTGAGTCGCAAGCTGTTCAGTGCTCCAGGGTTTGCCTTTAACATCCAGCGCAACCACTCTGTCACTGCGGCCTATGGCCTTGAGCATGGCCTCGCCCTCACGGGCGATGGCTCGCTTCAGATCCGCCCCTTTGCCGCGCTGACCAAGTGCTAACTCATGCCATTCCAGTTTTAGCTCCGGCGGCAGGCGTTTACTGTACTCTTCAGTGCCAGCTTCTACCCAGGCAGGCATTTTGGTACCTACAGCGACAATTTTCAGGCGCATAGTGTTGAACGACTTTTATTGTTCTTTATTGGCATCGTCCGGGCGCATGGACCAGAGTTTTTCCAGGTCGTAAAAGGCGCGGGTGGCGGGCAGCATAATGTGCACCACCACATCTCCCAAATCCACCAGTACCCATTCTGCCTTGTCAGCGCCCTCTACCCCCAGCGGCTGAAAACCGGCGGCCTTGGCCTCGTGGGTAACATTATCCGCCAGCGCCTTGACGTGGCGGTTGGAGGTGCCGCTGGCAACGACCATGGTATCCATCACATCGCTGAGACCACTGACATCCAGGGCGACGATATCTTTTGCTTTTACGCCTTCCAGGGCATCGACAACCAATTCCTGCAAATTTTGACTCATAGATTTTCCAGTGAGTTTTTATTCCGCTCCGTAGAGCCTGTACTTGTTAATGTAGCCTATTACCGCGTCCGGCAACAGGTAACGCACCGATTGCCCGACGGCCAGTGCGCTGCGAATTTCCGTGGCAGACACCGGCAACAGGGCCAGGGCTTCCAGCCACACCTTGCCGGACGGTTGCCGATGCAGCTGGGCCACATTTTCAACCCGGTGCTGGCACAGCCACTCAGCCACATCACCGCTTTGCGGCTCGGCCCAGCCGGGGCGTGCCACCACCACCAGGTGCACAAAGTCCAGTAGCTCGCGCCAGCGGTGCCAGGTATCCAGTGACAACAGCGAATCCATACCCACACAAAGGCAGATAACGGCCTGCGGCCCCAGTTCGGCGCGCAGTTCAACCACGGAATCGATGGTATAGGAAGGCCGGTTATTGCCGTTATCGGCGGCGCGGCGCAGCTCGCGGTCATCTACCTGTAAACCGGGCTCTCCCGCTACTGCCAGTTGCAACATGGCCAGGCGGTGTTGCGCTGCCACTTGCGGGGCTTCCCGATGAGGGGGCAGGGCACAGGGCATCAGGCGCATGTCATCCAGTTGCACATGCTGGCGAATGTCCAGCGCCGAACGCAAGTGGCCGATATGTACAGGATTAAAGGTGCCGCCAAAAACGCCGACGGCTGCGGGCTTACTGGCGCACATGGCCGTCGCCAAAAACCACCCACTTCTGGGACGTCAACCCTTCCAGCCCCACCGGGCCACGGGCGTGGAATTTGTCGGTGGAAATGCCAATTTCCGCCCCCAGGCCGTACTCAAAGCCATCGGCAAAACGGGTGGAGGCGTTGATCATCACTGAGCTGGAATCCACCTCCGCCAGAAAACGGCGAGCGGTGCTGTAGTTTTCGGTGACAATGGATTCCGTGTGGCCGGAGCTGTACTGGGCAATATGGTCCATGGCGGCATCCACATCCGCCACCACGCGTATAGACAGCACCGGGGCCAGATATTCCGTCGCCCAATCGTCTTCGCTGGCCGGTTTGCAGGCAATCAGTTCAGCAGTGCGCGAGCAACCGCGCAGCTCCACCTCTTTTTCGCCGTAGGCAGCCGCCAGGCGGGGCAGTATTTGCGCCGCTACCGGTTCTGCCACCAGCAGGGTTTCCATGGCGTTGCACACACCGTAGCGGTGGGTTTTGGCGTTAACGGCAATGTTAAAGGCCTTTTCCAGATCCGCTGCGCTGTCGATATAAACATGACAAATACCGTCCAGGTGTTTGATCACCGGCACCCGCGCATCGTTGCTGATGCGTTCGATCAGGCCGCGACCACCACGGGGAATAATCACATCCACGTAGTCAGGCATGGTTATCAATTGGCCAACCGCAGCGCGGTCGGTGGTGGCGATCAACTGCACCGCCGTTTCCGGCAAATCCGCCTGGCGCAGCCCGGCCGCCACGCAGTCGGCAATGGCACAATTGCTGTGAAACGCCTCGCTACCGCCGCGCAAAATCGCCGCATTGCCGGACTTAAGACACAGGCTGGCGGCGTCGATAGTCACGTTGGGGCGGGATTCGTAAATAATGCCCACCACCCCCAGCGGCACGCGCATTTTACCCAGCTGAATACCGCTGGGGCGATAGCGCATATCGTCGATGGCACCGATGGGGTCTTCCAGAGCCGCCACCTGTTGCAAGCCTTCGATCATGCCGTCGATGCGGCTGTCATCCAACGCCAGGCGGTCCAGCAAAGCGGCGTCCAGGCCAGAGTCACGGCCCGCCGCAAGGTCTTTCTCGTTGGCAGCCAGCAACAGTTCACGGGCACCATCCAGCGCGTCGGCCATGGCTGACAGGGCGCGGTTTTTCTGCTCACTGCTGGCGCGGGCCAATTGGCGAGATGCAGCGCGGGCCTGCTGGCCGGTTTCATTCATATAGGTTGCAATATCCATGACGGCGATAATACCGAAAAAGGGTTCGGATTGCTTCGGGTTTACAGGCTACAGGGCTGACATCGGTGTCTGGTGGCGACCAAGCCTGCCCCTGATCTTAAAATTGAAGTGCGTTGGCACCCTTGCAGACAAGCCGCCTTGTGCTACAGTCCGCATCCGATCCAGGGGGAATACAGTGACCGTCCGCAACCAGTTCAAACACAGCCGCCGCTGGGTGGTAAAAATCGGCAGCGCCCTGCTCACCGACAACGGTCAGGGCCTGGATACCGAAGCCATCAACCAGTGGGCAAAGCAACTGGCTTTTCTGCGACAACAGAGCGTGGAGGTCATACTGGTGTCTTCCGGGGCGGTCGCGGCGGGCATCAGCCAGCTGGAATTGGCCGAGCGCCCGGAAAGTATTCACCAATTACAGGCAGTGGCCGCCGTGGGCCAGATGGGGCTGGTACAAACCTGGCAAAGCGCCCTGCAACAACACGGCTTGCAGACCGCGCAAATACTGCTGACCCACGACGATCTGTCCAACCGCCATCGCTACCTGAACGCCCGCAGCACCCTGCGCGCTCTGCTCGATCTGAGGGTGATTCCGGTGATCAACGAAAACGACACCGTGGTGACCGACGAAATCCGTTTTGGCGACAACGACACATTGGGCGCTCTGGTGGCCAATCTGGTGGAGGCGGACACCCTTGCCATATTGACCGACCAAAAAGGGCTATACAACGCCGACCCACGCCGCAACCCCGATGCACAATTAATCAGCGAAGAACGGGCCGCCAACAGCGAGCTGGATAAGCTGGCCGGCGATGGCGGCACTCTGGGGCGCGGCGGCATGGTCACCAAACTGCGCGCCGCCCGCCTCGCCGCCCGCTCCGGCGCCCACACCCTGATCGCCTGGGGCCGGGAAACCGACATACTCACCCGCCTGCACAATGGCGAACCCCTGGGCACCTGCCTGCGCGCCGACGAGCAACCGGTGGCCGCCCGCAAACAATGGCTGGCCGGTCACCTGCAATTTCGCGGCACCCTGACACTGGATGACGGTGCGGTACAAGTGCTGCAACAGCAGGGCAAAAGCCTGCTGCCCATCGGCGTTACCAACGTAGAGGGCGATTTCCAGCGCGGCGACCTGGTGCGCTGCGTGGATACAAACGGCACCGAAATCGCCCGCGGGCTGGTGAACTACAGCGCCGGCGACAGCGCCAAAATCTGTGGCAAAAACAGTGGGGATATTGTTGGGTTATTGGGGTTTATTGATTCTGAGGAATTGATTCATCGGAACAATATGGTGGTGGTTTAGGTTTTTGGAGTTACCTTTATTTTTTTCAGATGAGTTAAGGCCACATTAAATAAAGAAACACCAATAAATACTATAATCAACGCCACCGGCCACTTACCAAGTAAGTCGTACATGTCATTTTCTATCAAGCATCAAGCCATGTAGCGACCCGAGCAGTTTTTCGGGTATTGCACATACTCACAAGCCACCAAAACTCCATAGCCAATTATCATTATTGGGAATACAAAAAAGAAATACGTGGCCTTAATCTTTTTAGAGTTTTCTTTATCAGAGGACCTCTGATTACTCATAATGCGTCCATAATCGCAACACCTTAACGACTTTATCTTTCTCCAAAACCTGATAAACAAGCCGATGCTGGATATTGATTCTGCGTGAATATGCACCGGCAAGATCACCTACCAACTTTTCGTAGGGAGGCGGATTCTGGAAGGGGTTTTCTTCAAGGACGGCAAGTAATTCCTGTGCTTTCTCCTTCAGCCCTGATGAGGCCAGCTTACGTGCATCCTTTTGTGCTTGTTTGCTATAAAAAAGCGTCCAGCTCACCAATCCAGCTCCCTGCTGCAATCATCCAAATCTGCAGCCATTCCTTCGCGTATAGACTCCCGCATTCCGGGAATAGAGAGCAGGTGCAGTGTTTCATTGATGGCATGCCAATCTTCTTCGGCCAACAAAACCGCGTTACCCCGCTTTCCGGTAATGGTAATCGGCTTATGGCTGTTGGCCGCCTCATCGATCAAAGCGTAGAGCTTTGCCCGTGCATCAGTAGCGTTTAATGTAGTCATAAAATACTCCCAGCAATCAAGCGTACGCATAAGCGTACGTAAAATCAAGAGTGCTGACACCGTGCATTAAATAATCAAATAATTAACACCAACTCGCCTCTGCGTCCGGATGCTTCAGCAATTCTTCAATATTGGCCAGCAGCACCCGGTAGCCCACGTTGCCGTACAACGTCTGCCGCCCACCATCGATCACATAAGAGGGGCTGCCTTTGATGCCCTGCTGTTTTGCCTGCTGGTAATCGCGCATCAACGCGGCCATGGCGGTGCCACTGGCAACACTGTCCGCCAGCGCCTGCTTATCCAACCCCTGCGCTTCAAGTAATTGATACAGAACCCGCATATCACCAATATCCAGCGCCTCCAGAAAAAAGCCGCTGCGCAGTTTCAGCGCCACGTCGGTGCTTTTGCTTTGCCCATAAACCTGCTCAACCGCTTTAATCATCAAATGGGCATTGGCAGAGGTAGCGGGTTTGACGTCTGTCCACAGTTTGGGATTGATGGGAATTTCTTCAAAAGCCGCCGCCGATTTTTGCACGTGCTCGGCAAACCCCGGGTAACCACCCCTGCTTTCCCATTGGTTGTGCATTTTTCCCGGCACATCACCAAATACATCCATGTAGTGATGCTGGATATCAATTTTGCCGCGCAACTGCTGGTTGAGTTCGTCGATACGCCGCTGGGCAATCCAGGCCCAAACGCAGAGGATATCGGTGTAATAGTTGATAATCAGGGGAGAGTTCATGGGCTTGAAATCTACCGGAAAAACGAGAGCCGTCCATTGATGTGTGTTAAACGATCATCAATACCTCCCATCATCACTGTCCCACAAACTCGAACAACATGAATTGGGTCTTGCTTGCTGTGACCGTGGCCAGCAGGGATGCTGGCCTCAAGCATACATGGACGTACTTGCTGCGCGTCACCCCAGATGCATGTCCGGCACCAATTTATACCGCATTAGGTTCAAGGGGCATTGAGCGCCTGTTTATAGAACAACTGTAAGTCCACATTAAACCACTGGCATCGGACACCCCAGCGCCACCGCCACTACCCGTAGCCACTCTCTTTCTTTCACTGTCACCTGGTTGTCGTACTCGATACAAACGGCGCAGGCTTTTAACAGGCGTTCCTTCAACAACGGCTTGAGGCGTTGCAGGCGATTAAGGGCGCTGTCGATGCGAGGCAGGGTAAGCTCGTCTTCGCGAACAATACGGGCGGGGCCGATATTGAGCGCTTCCATGCCTTTGTAGAAAGCGCTTTCCGCCGGGTAGTAGCCACTGTGCCCTTGATGGGCCACCAGACTGAGGATTTCAAAACACTCTGCCGCCACCTGATGCAGATGCGCAATGTTGCCACCCTGCTTACCGGGCAGGCTGTAGCTGCTGTCGAGATAGCCCTTTAACAAGCGCTGCAGCATCCATTCAAAACGATCCAGTTCGCCATCGGCGGCGATCACCTCCTGCAAATAACGGTCGAACTGTTGGTATTGGCGGAAAGATTGCTGTTTCAGGGCGGGCACCGCCAGCTCCAGCAGCGGCAGGCGTTGTTCCGGTTTGAGATTGGCCACCGCGGGCAGCAGCGTTTGCACTCTCTGACGCAGGCGAATGCCGTCATCAATCAATTGCAACTGGCGCTTCTGCAACTCCCCCGGTTGCTTGTTCACCACCATGGCCAGCATCAACGCCCTGGCGTAATAGGGGTGACGACTGGCGCGCTCCAGCACCTCGGGAAGGCCAGCGATTAACTGGCGACCTTGCTGCAGATTGTTCTCGGTCAGTTGCCCGGCCTGAGGCACTTGCTCCTGCAGGCTCGGGGTCTGATTGCCACTGGCAAATTGGCTGACGTTTGAATCCGCATCCTTCAGCGTCAAGCCGGCTGTCGGCTGCAAAAACTCGCCATCCCATTTGGGCAGTATGCGCTGGATGCGCTGCTCCAAAGGCGGGTGAGTGGCAAATGCGGAACTGGCTTTGCGCAACAACACACTGCCAAAAAACAGGTGGCTGTTTTGCTCGGCATGGTTGCTTTGCATATAAGACCTGGCGGTACTGCCACCGATCACCTGCAAGGCACCGGCGATGCCCTCCGGGTTGCGGGTGTACTGCACCGCTGAGGCATCGGCGAGGAACTCCCGCTGGCGGCTGACGGCGGCGCGAATCAGATTGCCAATCATCACCCCCAGGTAGCCGATAATGGCCAGCCCAAGACCCAGTAGCACAATACCACCGGCGCCTTTGCCCCGGCTTCTGCCTACGGAAATCCGGCTGCGGCTGCCGCGCGACCCTCCACCACGAAGAATGACCCGCCCCGCCTGGCCGATAAACACAATGCCCGCCAACACCGCGATCAAGCGCAGGTTGATGCGGGTATCACCGTGCAGAATATGGCTGAATTCATGGCCAATGACCCCTTGCAACTGGTCGCGATCCAGGGCTTGCAAAGCGCCGCGCGTCACACCGATCACCGCATCGTTGGTGCTGTAACCGGCGGCAAAGGCGTTGATGCCCGGTTCCTCCAGCAGATACACCGGCGGCACCGGCATCCCGGCAGCGATGGCCATTTCTTCCACCACATTGAGCAACTGGCGTTCGTCGCGGCCGCCACTGTCCCTGCTCAGCAACAGGCCACCCATTTGTTCTGCCACCACTTTGCCGCCGCCGCGCAATTGCAGCCACTTGAATAAAATAACCATGCCAATAGTGCCGACCACGGCAATGGATATCTGCACAAACAGACGCTTGTCAACGGAAGCGAGCGAGCCGTTGTAGCCCAGCACTGCGGCCACCAACAGGTTGGTGAGCACCACCAGGCCAACCACTGCCACAGCAAACAGCGCCACCAGTTTCCAGGTGATGCGCCGTGCTTTATCTTGGTGTTGGTAGAAGTTCATGGCTTATAGCCGATGCCATTAAAAGCTGACGTTTGGCGCCTGTTGTATAGCTTCACTGTCGGCAAATTCCAATAGCGAGGCATCTTTGCCGTGGCCAAACAATCCGGCAAAGACCACCGGCGGAAAGGTTTGCTTGTAGCTGTTGTAGGCGGTCACACAATCGTTAAAGGACTGGCGTGCAAAGGAAACGCGATTTTCCGTGGAGGTCAGCTCCTCGGTCAGCTGCATCATGTTTTCGTTGGCTTTCAGATCCGGGTAGTCCTCCACCACCACACTGAGCTTGCCCAGCGCTCCGGCGAGAACTCCCTCGGCGCCAGCCAGTTCCTGCAAGGCAGCGCCGCTGGCGGGGTTGGCAGCGGCAGATTTAAGCCCGGCAAGAGCGCTGTTGCGCGCACTGATGACCGCCTCCAGGGTTTCTTTTTCGTGCTTCAGATAGCCCTTGGCGGTTTCCACCAGATTGGGAATCAGGTCGTAACGGCGCTTCAGCTGAACTTCTATCTGGGCAAAGGCGTTCTGATAGCGGTTTTTAAACAACACCAGTTTGTTGTAGATAGAAACCACAGTCAGCCCGATGCCAACCACCACAAGCCAAAAGATGACTGTTGACCAATCCATATCAATTCCTTATCAATAGCGGGGATACCCAGCAATGATGCAGGCTTGAGGGCATAAACTCAATGGCAGGATTGCTATTGCGTGGTGTAATTTCCAAAGGGCAGACGAACGGTGACACAAAGCCCGCCACCGTCCCGATTATGGGCAGAAACGCTGCCACCGTGGTACTCGATGGCACGTTTGGTGATGGCCATGCCCAGGCCGTAGCCGCGGTCATCCGGTGCGCGTTCGCGGGCGGCACTGCCACGCACAAAGGGCTCAAAGAGTTTTTCCAGTAAATCCCCCGCTACTCCAGGGCCGCGGTCGCACACATTGATGGCAAAAAAACCGGGTTCAGTGGCAGTTATTGCAACAGTGACTTCTGTGTTTGCCTCGCTGTAGCGCACCCCGTTGCGAATCACATTTTCCAGTGCCTGGTGCAGCAGCTCACCATCTGCCATCAGAGTAGGCTCAATGTCTGCTTCCAAAGTGACCTGGCACCCTTTGCTGGTGGCTTCGTAGTTTGCATCTTCAATGATGGTGGACAGCAATTCCGCCACATCCAGCAGGTCCTGCCGATGCTGGGGCGCCACGCCGGTTTCCAGCCGCGACAGGGTCAACACCTGGCCCACCAGCTCGCCAAGGCGCTTCACGTCCCGTTCAATGCGGTCCAATTCGTCACTGTTCAGGGAGCTGTCCTGCTGGCGCTTGCGCGCCAGCCCCACGGCCATCTGCAACCGCGCCAGGGGCGATCGCAATTCGTGGGAAACATCCGTCAACAGTTGCTGTTGGCCGTCGATCAACTGCTGCAGCTTGCCGGCCATATCATCAAAATCCCGCGCCAGGTCAGCGATTTCATCCCGGCGCGAGCCCACGTGGGGGGCCACTCGCACAGCCAGATTGCCCGCCGAATAACTGCGGGTGGCACGGCTCAAACGTTTGATAGGGCGGCTCAGATAGCGGGCCAGCCAGAAGCACAACAGCAGGCTGACGGCGGTGGCGATAGACAGTATCAGCCAGCGGCCACTGGTCATGGATGGCTCGTCATTGCCGCCGCGCTGCTGACGCATGGAAATAACGTGGTAGCTTGCCCCCTGGGGCGACACCACCTGCTTTTGCGGGTACATCAGAGGCTTGCTGAGGGCGTGCTGGATATTGCGGTGGTTACGCGGGCTCAACTCCCTGCCTGACAAGCTGGCGGTACCATCTTCATTGACAATCACCAGCCCCAAACGTCGCAGAGACTTGCCCGACGAACGCATTTCCCGCAGCAGGCGCTGGGCCGCCTCTACCCCGTCATCCCGCAGGGTATTGGCAACGGTGACCACCTCCGGGCGGCTGGAATTTTCGAACAGCTCATGGGTGAGATACTGACGATACAGTGAAAGCCCCAAAAAACCGCCGACAATAATCACCACGAACGCCAGCCAAAAGGCGGTGAACAGCTTCCAAAACAGGCGCCCCATCAGTTCGCTTCACCGCTGCTGAGCAATTGATAGCCAATACCGCGCACCGTTTCGATCACCGGACTGGACGGGTTGCCATCCGCCAGTTTGCGCCGCAAATGGCTGATGTGCATATCGATGCTGCGGTCGTAGCGAGCCAGGGGTTTGCCCAGGGCATCACTGGAAATCAGCTCTTTGCTCACCACCTCCCCGGTGCGGCATATCAAGGTATAGAGAATGTTGTATTCGGAACTGGTGAGCTCCAGAACTGCACCGTTGAGCGTGCTGCGACGAGCACTGGGTTGCATCGACAGGCCGGCAAATGCCTGTTCCTTCTGGTGGTTTTCCGGGTCGCCGCTGCGACGCAGAATAGCCCGCAAGCGCGCAGTGAGCTCCCTCGGATTGAACGGCTTGGGCAGGTAATCGTCTGCGCCCATTTCCAGGCCGACGATACGGTCCACTTCCTCGCCACGAGCAGTGAGCATCAGCACCGGCAGGCGCGAACTGGTGCGAATCCGTCGCAACACGTCAAAGCCGTTGAGCTTGGGTAGCATTACATCCAGCACAATGGCATCAAAGTTACCGCTGCATCCCAGCTCCGCCCCCTGCTCACCATCGTGCACACGGGTGGTGACAAACCCCTCCAGGGTCAGGTAATCCGACACCATTTCGCAGAGCTCGGTATCATCGTCGATAATCAGTATGTGCTGGCTCATAAATCCACTCCTCAGGGCGATAATGCCACAGCGGGCCAGAGTACCATTTTCCTTTACAAAACATTTACACCCCTTTTACAGAGCCGTCACCCACCCTTACAGGCCGCAGCCGTAGACTGGCACCACCTTTCGTAAACAGCACTTTAAACAGGAGAAAATCCATGAAAACTTTCAAAACAGCAGGTATGGCACTGGCACTGGTGGGCGCATTTGCGGTTTCCAGCGCTGCACTGGCAGAGCCCGGCAAAGGCGGCAAAAAACATCGCGGCCACCACACCGAGCAATCTTTCAAGCGCATGGCCAAACATCTGGGCATGGACGAAAACCAGCGTCAACAGGCCCGCGCCATTCACCAGGAGTTGCGCCCGCAAATCCGCGAACTGCACAAGCAGAGCAGAGACGTTCGCAAAGCACTGGGCGAAGCCGTACGCGGTGGTGCCAGCCAGTCAGAAATTGATGCGTTGGCCGCCCAGCAAGGTGACCTGCACGGACAGATTGTTGCCAAGAGAGCCGAGGCAAAAAGCCGCGTGCACGCCCTGCTCAGCGACGAACAAAAACAACAGCTGGAAGAACATCGCCAAAAGCGCATGGAGCGCAAGCAACAGCGCCGTGAAAAAATCAAGGAGCGCCGGGCACAGAACGAAGGCGCCTGAACAAATATCGACGCTTTACTTGCCAAGGCGCTCCAACAACCACTGGTTGCTGGGCGCCTGCACAAACAGGGAAAACACCACCACCCCAAAGGCGATGGCTTGCACCGTCCACCAGCCTTCCATCTCTGTTGGCAACGACAACGCCAGGGCAATGGCGATCACGCCGCGCAACCCGCCCCACATAATCACTGGCCGGTAGGCTTTGGGCACCGGTTCGCCACCGGGGGTCAGCTGTGCTGCTTTCAGGCTGAGCCAGGTGCTGATCACGCGCGCCACAATCACCGCACCAATGGCAATCAGAATCGCCAACCAACGCTCTGTAAACATGGCCAGGCTGACGGTCACCCCCATCAACAGGAACACCAGGTTATTGCCCAGCTGCCCCAGCAATCCCCACAGTTGCTTGAGCGGCTGCGCCTGCTCCCGGCTGTATAAAGATTGGTGGCTGCGGCCCAACACCAGGCCCGCCGCCAGCACTGCCATAATTCCCGATACGTGCAAGCTGTGCTCCCCCACATAGAAAGTGCCGTAAGCCAACAGCAGGGTCAGCAGTGGCGCGCTGTAGCTGTCTTTTAAAATGCGGCTGAGCAAGCTGGCCAGGTAACCGGCAAGCGCCCCGAAAGCAATGCCACCGAAAAACAAGCGGGCGAAATCCAGCAGTGCCGACGATGGCGTCACCGAACTGCTGTCCCCCACCGCCAGGGTGATAAACAAGGTAAACAACACCACCGCCGTGGCGTCGTTAAACAGGCTCTCTCCTTCCAGCAGTATTTCCAATTGTTGCGGCGCATGGCTGCTTTTGATTTGCGCCACCACCGCCACCGGATCGGTGGCCGCCAGCAACGCGCCACACACCAGGGCGGTGGTCCAGGGGAAACCGGTTGGGTGGTGAATGCCAAAGTAAACCCCGGCGGCGGTGAGCAGTGCCGACAGGCCCATTCCCAAAATGGCCATCCACAGTACCGCTGGCAGGTTATTGAGCAACTGTTTGGCATTGAGGTGATAGGCGGAATCGAAAATCAGGATGGGCAAAAACACGTAAAAGATCAGCGGCTGGAAGCTGCTGGCACGAATGCCGGTATCGCCGCCAAAATAAATAAATACCTCTGCTGCCAGATAACCGATCACCACCAGCAGTGTAGTGGCGGGAAAGCGGATCAGTTTCGCCAGCGGCGGCACCAGCAAACTTGCCAGCAGCAAAATGGATAAAAATGCGATCAGTTCGGGGATGGCCATAGCAACTCTCTTTGGATCAGACCTATATCAAGTACCACAATGGATGGCAGAGAGACTTAAGAATTACGTCATCGCGCGAAGCGCGGCAATCTACATCCAATTTACACCTCACTCGCAAAGTCCTCTGCCACACTGGTCGAGATTGCCACGGTCTTCGGCCTCGCAATGACGAAATCCACAAGCCTACACCAACCGCCTGGGCTCCCCTGCCAGAAAACTCTCGATATTTTCCGCCACCTGATCGAGCAGGGTCTGGCGGGCGCGGCGGCTGCCCCAGGCACAATGGGGGGTGACAATCAGGTTGGGGATATCCGCAGCCAGCAACGGGCTGCCTTCCGTCGGAGGCTCCTGCGTCAGCACATCCACCCCGGCACCGGCAATATCACCACGGCGCAGGGCGTCGGCCAGCGCCTGTTCATGGACAATGCCACCCCGGGCAACGTTCAATAACAGGGCACTGGATTTCATGGCCGTCAGCTCGGCAGCGCCAATCAGGTTGCGGGTGTGTTCGGTCAGCGGGCAGTGCAGGCTGAGCACATCCAGCTTCGGTAACAGCTGCGCCAGTGGAGTGCGGCCCGGTTGCTCGCGACCGGGCAAAGACGCCACTTTTACCGCCATACCAAAGGCCTCGGCAATGCGTGCCACCCCACGCCCCAGCTCGCCGTAGCCGACAATACCCAACGTCTGCCCGGCCAGATCCTGCACCGGATAATCCAACCGACAAAACATGGGGCTCTGTTGCCACCGGCCTGCCATGACATCCCGGTGGTAATCGAGAACCCGGGTTTGCAGTGCCAGCAACAGTGCCCAGGTGTGTTGCACCACGCTGTTGCTGCCGTAGGCGACACAGTTGCTCACCGCAACACCGGCGTGGCGGGCGGCATTCAGATCGATCACGTTGGTGCCGGTAGCAGCCACCGCGATCATCTTCAACTGCGGTGCAATCGCCAGCTGTTGCACGCCGACAGGTGCTTTATTGGTAACCACAAAGTGAGCGCCCTGCAGCCGCTCTGCTACCTGCTCGGGACTGCTGAGCGGGTAGCTCTGCCAACTGATCGGCAGCCGGTAGATGGCGTCGAGGCTGAGGTCGTCAATCCCGAAGGTATCCGTATCCAGCAGTACGCCTCGATATGTTTTGTCGCTATATGTCATCATTCACCCTCAGTGGCCATTAAAAGCGGCGCCAGTTAACATTAGTTAACCCTAAAAAGTATAACGTTACTGTCATTTCTCGGTCATAATACCGCGCTTTTTTTCCGCGCCCGCCACGGCTATAGGCAGGCGCAGTTAACACCCCAAGGAACTTTCCTTTTAAGGGAACTTTCCTTTTAAAGGAACATCGATGTCGAAACAGCTGTTCAACTGGTACGAAGCCATCGTACTGCGTCACCCCGTTCTCTCGCTGCTGGCTGTATTTGTAGTTGCTGCCGGACTCGCCCTTGGCTTGCCCAATTTCAAATTGGACGCCTCCGCCGAGTCGCTCACCCTGGAGCACGATACCGACCTGGACTACTTCCGCGAAGTGAATAAACGTTACGGCAGCGGCGACTTTTTGTTGGTGACGTTCAAGCCTCACCAGGGGGATCTGTTTTCCGACCAATCCCTGCAAGTGCTGGACAATTTGCGCGGCGAGCTGCAATCCCTCGACGGCGTACAAAGCGTGACCTCCATCCTCGATGTGCCTCTGCTGTTCAGCCCCAATATCACCGTATCGCAACTGAGCGACGCGCCGCGCACCCTGCGCACTGAAGGGGTAGACCGCGATCTTGCCAGAAAAGAATTTTTGCAAAGCCCGGTTTACCGCGACCTGATTCTCAGCCCGGATGGGCAGACCACCGCGATTCTCGCCACCCTGGGCAGTGACGACAAGTACGTTGAACTGGTGCGCGCCCGGGACGAACTGAGGCTGAAAAAAGAGCGTATTGGCCTGATTCCCGCAGAAGCCGACGAGCTGGCCAGGGTGAGCAAGGAATTCCGCGACTACCACACTCTGCGCACGGAAAAAGACCGCCGCCGGGTGGAAAGTGCCCGCGCCCTGATTGAGCCCTACAAACAACACGCCGAGCTGTTCCTGGGCGGCCCCAGCATGGTCACCGCCGACATGGTGGACTTTATCCGCAGCGACCTGAAAGTGTTCGGCATCAGCATTGTGCTGTTTATCGTACTCACCCTGGCAATTATTTTCCGCCGTTTGCGCTGGGTGGTGCTGCCACTGACTACCTGCCTGCTGTCGGTGTTGATGATGCTGGGCTTCCTCAGCTGGGTGGACTGGCGGCTGACGGTGATTTCCTCCAACTTTATCGCCCTGCTGTTGATCATTACCCTGGCGCTCACCATCCACCTGATTGTGCGCTATCGGGAGCTGCGCGCCAGCAACCCGGGCGATAGCCAGCAAGAGCTGGTCAGGCAAACCGTGCTGTCCATGGCCCGCCCCTGCCTGTACACGGTGCTCACCACCATCGTCGCCTTTGCGTCACTGGTGGTCAGCGACATCCGCCCGGTAATCGACTTTGGCTGGATGATGACCATTGGCATCTCGGTGGCACTGGTGCTGGCGTTTGTGGTGATTCCCGCCGGCATGATGTTGGGCACAAAGGCCAGCGAACAACTGCGCCGTGACCGCTCTGGCGCCTTTACCCTGCACTTTTCCCGGTTTGCGGAAAAACATCAGGGAGTGGTTTGGGCGGTTGCCCTGCTGGTGGCCATTGCCGGTGGCTGGGGCGTTACCCAACTGCAAGTGGACAACCGCTTTATCGACTACTTCAAGGACGATACCGAGATATACCAGGGCCTGTCGGTGATCGACGCCCGCTTGGGCGGCACCACACCACTGGACATTATTATCGACATGCCGGAACAGCCAGACCTGGCGCTGGATGAGGGCGAGGAAGACCCGTTCGCGGACGACAGCGAGCTGGATAGCGGCTTCGAAAATGACTTTGATAGTAAGAATGGCGACCCCTTTGGCGAGGAAGAAGATCCGTTCGCAGACGACCCTTTTGCCGACGACGACAGCGGCACCGCCAGCAACAGCTACTGGTTCACCAACGCTGGCCTGGAGCCCCTGGAAAAACTCCATTACCACCTGGAATCCCTGCCGGAAGTGGGCAAGGTCAGCTCTTTGGTCAATGGCTTTGAAGCCGCCAACAAGTTGATGAATCACCGTCTGGACGACTTTGAACTGGCCTTTATGCGCCAGCAATTGTCGCCGCAAGTGGCCGGCATCATTATCCACCCCTACATCGACGACGAACTCAACCAGGCGCGTATCACCCTGCGCACCAAGGAAACCGCAGGTGATCTGCGGCGCTCGGAGCTGCTGCAGCAAATCAGCGATTACATCGTTAACGAAGTGGGCATCGCGCCGGACAAATTCCGCCTCTCCGGTCTGCTGGTGCTGTACAACAACATGCTGCAAAGCCTGTTCTACTCGCAGATTGTTACCCTGGGCGCGGTGTTCCTGGGCATTATGGCCATGTTTCTGGTGCTGTTCCGCTCTGTGCGATTCTCGATTATTGCCATTATTCCCAACCTGCTGGCCGCCACCGCAGTGCTGGGCGGCATGGGACTGGCGGGTATTCCCCTGGATATGATGAACATCACCATCGCCGCCATTACCGTGGGCATTGGTGTGGACCACGCCATTCACTACATCATCCGCTACCGCAAGGAATTCGCCATCGACCGCAGCTACGTGGCCGCCATGCACCGCTCCCACGGCAGCATCGGCAAAGCCCTGTACTACACGGCAATTACCATTATCACCGGCTTTTCGATTCTGGCGCTGTCGAACTTTATTCCGTCGGTATACTTCGGGGTGCTAACCGCTGGCGCGATGATTGTGGCGTTGCTGGGGTCGTTGACGTTGTTGCCAAGGTTGATATTGCTGATCAAACCGCTGGGGCGGGGCAGTTATTAAACCGGCAACCTATAAGATTGCCGGTTTAATACTGTTCAGAAATTTGTGATCAGATCTATACCGATAGTTCGAGGCCTGGGCGCACTAAAATAAGAAGTATTGAAGGCCCTGGGAGTCTGATCGTCAAAAACATTTCTCATAAACAAAGCCACCTCTGTACCCCTGTATTTAAAGGCAACACGAGCATTGGCCAGGGTGGTGCCATCAACCTGGCGCGCCTGTTGGAGATTGACTTCGTTCCCGGAGTAGGATGCGTCAAAGTGAATGGAATAATCCCAATCGTCGACAAGGTTTGCAGAATAATCGAGGAACAGCGCCATACTGTTTTCTGGAATATTATTGATGCGATCACCCGCATCAATCATTCCACCAACCACCACCGTTGGGTTGTCAAATTCCGCTTCAAGAACCGATCCGTTGAACCCGACGACGAAGCCTTCTGACACCTCGAAGGAAACTTCCGCCTCAAACCCTAATATATGTGCATCACCCGCATTCTGGGTCAGATTTCCGAATCCGCTGGGTGCCGGGGTAAACACCTGAATCTCGGACCAGTCGTTATAGAAAAGCGCAACACCGCCACTCACACGACTATCGTTGGCAACGAACTTCGCCCCGAATTCGTATGCCCATAAATCATCGGGATCAAAAGAAGCTGGATCCGCAGGGGATGAAACCAGGTTGGCACCGCCAACCCGGAAGCCTTGAGAGGCGGAAGCATAAAGGTTCAAATTATCTGAAGCACTGTATTGCATCTGAAATTTTGGCAATACTTCTGTAAAGTTGGCATCGCCATCCAGGATGGATTCTATGCCAAAGAATTGGGTAAAATTGCTCTGCTCAACATCTTCGTCAAAGTAACGCAACCCGGCCGTTAACTGCAGCTTTTCAGTTGCCTGATAACTCAACTCACCGTAGATAGAAACCTGTTCACGCTCTTCGTCGGAAGACGCAGTCGCGCCAAAGGCCGTCAAATCAAACCGCCCGTCCAGAGATTCGCTGTCCTGATAAAACACCCCCGCGATCCAGCTCAAGGGGCCATCATTTTGCGAGGCAAGCCTTGTTTCGTGACTGAAGCCTTCAAATGGCAATGTTTGTATGATTGCCCCACCTGCAAAGCCGTCGGTAAATACGGCACGGTTGTCGGTTTCAATAATACTGGTGGTGGAAACAATTTCAGCAAAGCCTGCATCGTATGTAATTGTTGCGGCGTACTGCTCAAAATCAACATTGCTATTGGAACGAGGACCGAATTCCACATTGTCCTCAAAAGGTGAAGGTGAACCGGTGTTTACCAACGACAACCCTTGCAACTCGTTCTCGTCGTGCCAGGCCTGAAAATCGATTGTCAGATTTTCACTGGGTGTCCAGCGCAATACAGCGCGAACGGATGACTGCTCTCTTGAGTCTGCGTCTTCAAAAGGCCCGTCAACCGCTGTTAGCAAGTCAATAACGCCTGACGTATCTTGTTGGCTTGCCGTTACCCGAAGCGCCAATTTGTCTGTCACCAAGGGAATATTGATCATGCCGTCTACGGCGTAGTTTTCTCCGCCTCGCTGGGTAGACGACCCCTCCAGGTGGACTTTGGCACCAAATTCAGATGCATCCGGTTTATTGGTGATGTAACGGATGGCGCCGCCCATGGCACCAGCGCCAAACAGAGTTCCCTGTGGCCCTCTGAGCACTTCCACACGTTCCAGATCAAACGTACGGATAGTTGGCTCATTGCTGCCACCAGAAAACGTTTGCGCCACTTCATCCAGATAAACCCCCACCGTCGCCGTTGTCAGATTTTGTGCGGTAACACCGCGAATTGTGAAGCTGTTGCCACCAGTGAAGGGGCTGATTGGTGGCGCAAAAAGGCCTGGGGTTAATGCGACCAGGTCATTGATGGAGTCAATACTGCGATCATCCAAAAAACCTTCACCAAATGCAGTTACGGCGGACGGCGTATCAAACAATGAGGTATTCCGTCGAGTTGACGTGACAATAATTTCTTCGAAATGCCAGTTCTTTTTTGAAGCGTTATCGGCGTTTTCTTCGTTCTGTTGATTTTCCTGTGCTTGTGTGGCGACATTTGTAATCGCCGCAGCAGATGCCAAGAGCGCGGTTGCCAGTTTATTCTTTTGCATGTCATGCCCCTCTGATTTTGTATTTTGGTGTATGCGCGAGATCGCGATAACACCACGTTGGGTCAGACTGCCAGTAAAATTTGTGCCCTTCAGCATGAGCTCTAACGCTTGCGACAAAGAGTAGGTTCCATCCAATGGCTGTGAGCGGAAACCCGACTTGCCCCCTGACGGCATAATCAATGCCTTGTTCGATAATCGCGCAAGTGCAAACAACGCTTCTTCGATATCGAGGACAGGAATTTTCAAGTCGTATGTTTTCGCTGGAGTGTCATTCTCAGCGATAGCAGTGGTGACGCACAAAAAGGCTGACATCAAAACTACCACCAAACTCCGCAACACTTTCCCCACAGAAATTGTCATAAACCGGTTAAGCTATTTGAGAGGCTCCTTTTTATCGCAGTCTACTTTGTGAGAGTAAGCAAAAGCGAAAAACCACAATATTTTTTAGAGCACGATGTAATTTGTGTCATTCACGCTACTATTTAGTCGATAGCTGAACGTGCGTATTGGATATCCATTCCGTTTCAAGAGCCAATGACAGCTCAATTCCTTCCAGAATAGTTTCAATCTCACCGATTGGCAAAATCCCTGTAATTCTTTGTTCTTTTAAAACATCGTCAGAGAAACTGATTTGAACTGTGGTATAACGAGACACTTCATCCACAACAGACTCCAGACGCTGGTCATAAAAAACCAATTGCCCATTAGTCCAGGACAGTCGTTCTGCGAGTTGGCTTTCGGTAATATCTTCTTTCTCTGTGCCGGTTGACAGCTCAATTTTTGCCGCTTCGCCCCGGGCGACAAACAGGGCACTTGCATTCAGGCTGTCCTCGCTGGGCCAAGCGCTGGGTATTTGTGCACGATCCGCCACAGCCACCTTACCTTCGGCCACAGTTACGCTGACTCCATTATCGCGAACCCGTACAGAAAACCGGGTGCCAATAGCGCGAACCACTCCGTTGCCAGCGTACACCAGGAATGGCCGTTTTTTGTCGTGCGCGACATCGAAGACGGCCTCTCCGGAAATCAATCTCACCACCCGAACTTTACTGGAATACTCTTTCTCAAGAATCGTATTGGTATTCAAATGAATTGTTGAGCCATCTTCCAGCTCAAGGATATTCGCTTGACCAACTTTGGTGGCATGATATTCCGTGGTCGGCTCTAAAGGGCTAAAGTCAACAACAAACAGGGCTCCAGAAACAACCACAACAGCGAGCACTGCCATGACTGCAACGGGCCTGGCTTTCGCCATCAATTTCGCCAAGGACAGCAACATCAATCTCCGTATTGAGACTGTTGCACAGGCAACCTCCCGAGTACGGACTGTTGAGTGGTCGAGCAAGTCACTCAAGCCATACCAATACTGAATCATGTCACGCAGGGCTGTTTTATGTTCGGAGTTTTCATTTAGCCACTGTTTGAATTCCGCTTTTTCGCTACGGCTCAAGTCACCTCGATCAAGTTTGGCAAGCCAGAAAGCCACATCAGGGGTTTCCTCCCTGACTGTCGCCAAATCAATCAAATCCTGATCTTTACTCATTTCTTTTTACGCTCAAGCACCTGTAGTGCTTTTTTGGTCGCGCGACCTGTTTGTGCCATGTCACTCACGTCGAAGCCTTTGTTTTTCATGGTGTCCTGACAGCGCCGTATACCTTGGGCAAAATACTTTTCTACGGAGCTGACGGAAACATTCATCTTTTCAGCAACCTCCTTTTGAGATAAGCCATAAATACGTCGCAACATAATGGCACGACGTTGTGCTTGAGGGAGGCTGTCCATCGCTGCCCAAAAAACCGCAAGCATCTGGCGGTAATACAGGTCATCGGATGATTCATGAGCATTCTCATCGGCGATCGCCTCGTCGATGCTGGTAAGGACTTCGCGAGACTTTCGTTTTTGTTCGCGCAAGACCATGTTGCGAGATACAGAGAACAGATAGCTCTTGGGAAATTCGATAGAGTTGGTCTGGTCGGCATCAATGGTACGAGCCAGGGTTTCTTGCAAAATATCGTCCACATCAGCAGGCGCCACCGACATGCGCACCAGAGTCCGCACGAGCACATCGCGGTATTGGTAAAACGCCTCCAGTATGCGGTTGTGCTTTTTCGCCAAAGTCTGTTTGCCCTCAGATGCTGGTTTTGAACGGCGCATCGCCTACTTTAAAACAATGAGAGCACTATCGAGACAAAAACCGTAAAGCGATGATATTGGCGTTACTGAGGCGAGGGGAAGATTACCCACTATAATCTGCAATACCTGTCATCCTGAGCGCAGCGAAGGACCTCACAGCGAATGCCGGCACCGAGATCCTTCGCTGCGCTCAGGATGACAGAATATAAACCAGAATCGCTATTCCCCCCAGCGGGACACCAAATCCTGTTCCACCCCCAAGTGGTCAAGTACCCGCGCCACCACAAAATCCACCATGTCTTCCACCGATTGCGGGCGCTGGTAGAAGCCGGGGCTGGCGGGCATGATGGTGACGCCCAGGTGGGCCAGGGCGCGCATGTTGTCCAGGTGGATGGCAGAGTACGGCATTTCTCTGGGCACCATAATCAACTGACGCTTTTCCTTGATGGCCACATCAGCGGCACGCTCGATCAGGTTGTTGCTGGCGCCGGAGGCCACCGCTGACAGGGTGCCACCGCTGGCGGGGCAGATTACGGTGGCGGTGGGGGATGCGGAGCCAGAGGCCACCGGCGAAAACCAGTCACGCTTGCCAAACACTCGCAGCTGCCCGGCTTCGGTATCAAAGTAATTACAGAGGAATATTTCCAGTTCGTCTTCGTCCCTGGGCAGCTCCATATCGGTTTCCGCCTCCACCACAATATGAGCGGCTTCGGAGATCAGGAAATACACCTGCACACCGGCATCCAGCAAACATTCCAGCAAGCGCAAGCCGTACTGGGCACCGGAGGCGCCGGTCATGGCCAGGGTAACGGTTTTTTGGAAGTCCGACATGGGCTATGCCCCTTTTAATGCGTGAATCAGTTTTTGATGGAAACCACCAAACCCGCCGTTGCTCATCACCACCACATGAGCCCCGCCCCGGGCGGCAGTGGTGACTTGTTGCAGAAGAGCCTGCAGGCAGGTTTCAGTGCTGGCTGGCACCGGGCTGTTTGCTGCCACATCGTCCAGCCATTCCATGCCTTCTGAGCGAAACCACAATACTTGATCCGCCAACGCCGAGGATTGCGCCAGTTCGCTTTTGTGATGACCCATTTTCATGGTGTTGGAACGGGGCTCTATCACCGCGATAATTTTTTCGTCGCCAACCTTTTCCCGCAGCCCGTGCAACGTGGTGGCAATGGCGGTGGGGTGGTGGGCAAAGTCGTCGTAAACCTTGACATCGTTGCAGTCCGCCAACAACTCCATACGCCGTTTGATGCCCTCGAACGCACAGAGCGCTTCACAAGCGGTGTGCGGCTCCACCCCCACATGGCGGGCGGCAGCAATGGCCATCAGACCGTTATCCACATTGTGCTGGCCGGTCATGGTCCAGCGCACTTCCCCCTGGGTTTCGCCCGCCAGCAGCACGCGGTAGTGGCTGCCATCGCTGTTGATCAAGCGGGCCTGCCAGTCTTTCTCGCTGCCGGTTTTTTCCAGCTCTGACCAGCAGCCTTTTGCCAATACGTCTGCCAGATTGAGGTCCGCTGCCGGGGCAATAATCTTGCCGATACCCGGCACCGTTCTGACCAGGTGATGGAATTGAGTTTGAATAGCTGCCAGGTTGGGGAATATATCTGCGTGGTCAAATTCCAGATTGTTCATAACCAAGGTGCGCGGGCGATAGTGAACAAACTTGGAGCGCTTGTCGAAAAAGGCGCTGTCGTATTCATCCGCTTCCACCACAAAAAACGGCGATTCCCCCAGGCGGGCAGACACACCAAAATTCTGCGGCACGCCGCCAATCAAAAAGCCGGGCTGATAGCCGCTGTATTCCAGTATCCACGCCAACATGGTGCTGGTGGTGGTTTTGCCGTGGGTGCCAGACACCGCCAGCACCCATTTGTCTTGTAAAAACACATCACCCAGCCACTGCGGGCCGGAGGTGTAGGGAATGCCCTTGTTGAGCACCGCCTCCACACAGGGGTTGCCGCGGGACATGGCGTTACCAATCACCACCAGATCCGGCGCCGGATCCAGTTGGGCCGGATCGTAGCCCTGGATAATATCGATACCCGCCTGCTCCAGCTGGGTGCTCATGGGCGGGTAGACATTGGCATCGCAGCCGCTCACCCGGTGGCCACTGGCCACCGCCAGCTGCGCCAGGCTGCCCATAAAGGTGCCGCAGATGCCTAAAATATGGATGTGCATGTTTTGTTCGATTCAGTCTTTTTTTGATGGCGGGATTATCGCACTCGGGGTGAGCTGCGGGCAACGGGCGGTATGGTTGCGGGCTGCGGGCAGATTGAACGAGATTGTCATCCTGAGCGCAGCGAAGGATCTCAGAGGTTGCAGCAATATCGAGATCCTTCGCTGCGCTCAGGATGACCGGCAGGCACGAACTGCGCGCAACACGCAACTCGCAACCCCACCGCCATTCCGTTATCATCGCCGCCAATTGAAATGACCATTTTCGGGGAACACAATGGCCAAAAAAAACGCATTCTATGCCCAATCCGGCGGTGTTACCGCTGTTATCAACGCATCTGCCTGCGGTGTGATTGAAGCGGCTCGCGCCAGCAAAAAAATCGGCAAGGTATACGCGGGCAACAACGGTATTATCGGCGCCCTGAGGGAAGAACTGATCGACGTCAGCAAGGAGACTCGTCGTACCATCAGCGCCCTCAAGCACACTCCGTCCGGCGCCTTTGGCTCCTGCCGTTACAAGCTCAAAAGTCTGGAAGAAAATCGCGCCGAGTACGAGCGTTTGATCGAGGTGTTCAAGGCCCACAATATCGGTTACTTCTTTTACAACGGCGGCGGTGATTCCGCCGATACCTGCCTGAAAATTTCCCAGCTATCGGAAAAAATGGGTTATCCCATTCAGGCCATTCACGTGCCCAAAACCGTCGACAACGACCTGCCCCTGACCGATTGCTGCCCCGGCTTCGGCTCGGTGGCCAAGTACGTGGCAGTGTCCACCAAAGAGGCGAGCATGGATGTGGCGTCCATGTGTGAATCCTCCACCAAGGTATTTATTCTGGAGGTAATGGGCCGTCACGCGGGCTGGATTGCCGCCGCCGGTGCACTGGCACAGGAGCAGGAAGGCGACGCCCCCCACATTATCCTGTTCCCGGAAATCGCCTTTAACAAAGAAAAATTTCTGCGCAAGGTCAAACAGACCGTCAATAAAAACGGCTACTGCGTGATTGTCGCCTCAGAAGGCGCGCAGTACAAAGACGGCACCTTCCTGGCGGACGCCGGCACCACCGATGCCTTTGGCCACAAACAACTGGGAGGCGTGGCCCCCACCCTGGCCAATATGGTGAAAGACGAACTGGGCTACAAATACCACTGGGCACTGGCGGATTACCTGCAACGGGCGGGCCGCCATATCGCCTCCGCCACCGATGTGGAACAAGCCTACGCCGTGGGCCGCCACGCTGTGGAGCTGGCGGAGCAGGGCAAAAACGCGCTGATGGTGACTATTGAGCGCGGCACAGGCAAAAAATACAGCTGGAGCGTGGGCGAAGCACCGCTGGGCAAAGTCGCCAATGTGGAAAAAATGATGCCTCGCAGCTACATCACCCGCGACGGCTTTGGCGTTACTGAAGCGGGCCGGGCCTATCTGCAGCCGTTGATTCAGGGAGAAGATTACCCGCCTTACAAAAACGGTATTCCGCAGTATGCACGGTTGAAAAAGGTGTTGGTGGAAAAGAAGCTGAAGAAACGGTTTAAGGTGTAAATTTCGCGTTGCGAGTTACGCGAAACCCGCAACTCGAGCGAATCTGTCATTCTGAGTGCAGCGAAGAATCTCTTTTTTAATAATTCCGAGATCCTTCGTCACTGCGTTCCTCAGGATGACAGCCGTTAATCTCACACTTCCAGCATAAACGTCACCGGCCCATCGTTACACAGCGACACTTTCATATCACCACCAAACTCGCCGGTGGCAACAGGGCTATGCTGCGCTCTTATTTGCTCAACAAAATAATTGTATAACTGCTCAGCTTCTGCCGGTGGCGCGGCTGAGGAAAAACTGGGTCGCAGCCCTTTTCGGGTATCCGCCGCCAGAGTGAACTGGGAAACCACCAACACGCCGCCACCAATATCGGCAACACTGCGGTTCATCTTGCCGTCGTCATCGGGGAAGATGCGGTAGTTGAGCACTTTGTGAATCAGCTTGTCAGCTTTGGCTTTGTCGTCGCCTTTTTGCACGCCCAGCAGCAGCAGGATTCCACGATTGATTTCGCCAACGGTTTCCCCTGCAACTACAACATCTGCGCGGGAAACCCGCTGAATTAAACCTAACAATGACCCCCTCCAATGTCGTCATTCCCGCGCAGGCGGGGATGACGGGATAAATAACCTTACGCCAAATCACCCAGTTTATTCGCCATTTCATCAGTGGCTTTTACCAAGGCATCCAATGTACCCGGTTCCGATGACGCGTGGCCGGCATCGCGAATAATCTCCAGGCGCGCTTGTGGCCACACCCGGTGCAGGGCAAATGCCTGATCCACCGGGCACACGGCATCGTAACGGCCGTGCACAATAATACCGGGAATACCTCTTAACTTTTCCGCATTGGCCAGCAATTGGTTCTCTGTCAGAAAAGCACCGTGGTGAAAATAGTGGCACTCCACCCGCGCCATGGCGAGGGCCATATGGGGGCTGCCGAGGCGCTCTACCACCTGGGGATTGGGGTGTAAGGTGGCGCAACGCCCCTCCCAGATAGACCAGGCTTTGGCGGCGCTCATGCGTTCCAGCTCATTGTCACCGGTAAGGCGGCGGTGATAGGCCGCCACCATGTTGTCCCGCTCCGCCGGGGGAATGGGCTCCAGATAGTCGCGCCAGTAATCTGGAAACAAGTGATCGGCGCCACTTTGGTAAAACCAGTGAATATCCCGCTGGCGACATAAAAAGATGCCCCGCAAAATCAGCCCCAACACCCGCTCAGGGTGATTCTGGGCATACAGCAAGCTCAAGGTAGACCCCCAGGAGCCGCCGAACAACATCCACTTGCTCACCCCCAGCGATTCCCGAATCAACTCCATATCCGCCACCAACGCCTGACTGTTGTTATCTTGCAGCGATGCATGGGGCGTAGAGCGGCCGCAGCCGCGCTGATCAAACAGGATGATGCGGTACTTTTCCGGGTCGAAAAAACAACGATCCTGTTTGCTACATCCGGCACCAGGGCCGCCGTGAACAAACAGCACCGGAATACCATCCGGGCTGCCACACTCCTCCACGTACAGTTGGTGAAGTGCATCAACAGCCAGCATGTGCACTTTGTAGGGTTTGATATTGGGGTAGAAGCTGCGCATTATTGGCCACTCTAAAAAGCTCGTACAAATAAGGTTAGGGGGTTAGCTGTGTCTAAGCAAGGCAATCATCGCTGTGAATGGTGCGGCGATTCTGAACTGTACCAACACTACCACGACACCGAGTGGGGTGTGCCCTGCTACGACGATAACACCCTGTTCGAGTTTTTAATTCTGGAAAGCGCCCAGGCCGGGCTGTCGTGGATTACCATTTTGAAAAAGCGCGAGAACTACCGCAAAGCCTTTGCGGATTTTGACGCTGCCAAAGTAGCGCGCTTTAACAGCCGCAGTGTGGAGCGCTTGATGCAAGACGCCGGCATCGTGCGCAACCGTCTGAAAATTGAAAGCGCCATCAGCAACGCCAAGTGTTTTCTGGACGTGCAAAAAGAGTACGGCAGTTTCAGCAATTACATCTGGGGGTTTGTGGGTGGAAAGCCGATACAGAATCGCTGGAAATCTCTGGCAGAAGTGCCCGCCTCAACGCCCCTCTCCGATACCATCAGCAAAGACATGAAAAAACGCGGCTTCCGTTTTTTCGGCACCACCATCTGCTACGCCCATATGCAGGCTACGGGGATGGTGAATGATCATGTGGTGGGTTGCTTTCGGCATAGGGAGTGCAAATAAATAGCTAACAGTTGACAGCACGGGCTTACGCCCTACAGGACGCGGGCCTGGCCCGCTACAGGAAAACCCCTGTCTTCTGTAACCTGTAAGCGCAAAGCGCGCCCTGTAGCCGCGAAGCGGCGTCCTGTCGCTGGCTTAGCCGGCGACTACCATATCCCGCCCCATCTGCTTGGCCTGATAAAGCCCGCGATCGGCAGTAGACACCAAATCATCCGCACCTTCGTGCCCTTCCATACAGGCGAGGCCAAAACTCATGGTGATGTTCTGAATTTCGCCGGATACTTCCAGCTGCAATGCCGACACATTGCGGCGCAGGCGTTCTGCCACCTGGTGAGCAGCTTCCATTTTCTGGCCGCTGAGCAGCACCAAAAATTCATCACTGCCCCAGCGGGCCACCACGTCATCGCTGCGCAGGCCCCGTTGCAGGGCGCCACTCACCGCTTTAACCAGGCGGTCGCCAAACTGATGACCAAAGCTGTCGTTGAATTGTTTGAAATTATCGATATCGCAAACCACCACCGAAAACACCTCGCCGCTGAGGTGGTAGCGGTTGATGCAACCACCCAGCAGGCGTTCCATTTCCCGGCGGTTGGGCAGGCCACTGAGCTCGTCCTGAGTGGCGCTGCGGCTGAACTTTTCGCTCGCGCCCAATAAACGCATGCGGCTGCGTTCCCGATAAAAATCCATCATCAGTAAAAAAAGCGCCACTGAGCTGTAGCCAAAGATCAGGCTGTATGTCATATCACGACCATGGTCGGCCACATGCCATTGTAGCCAGCCGTTGGCCCAGACAATAATCAACAACAAGTTGAGTACCAACAAGCCAGCGGCAAGCCGGTACCCGCAACCTGCAACCACAATCGGGATTATTGCCAGTGCCCCTACAACTCCCACTTCAGCGACAGGGCTCAGTACCACAATAGCCTGGCAAGCCACCACCATTAACGCCCCAAACAGCAATTGCATGGGCAACGGATTCACCTTGGCAAGGTGTGAGCACAGCACCAGTAACACCACGGCACTGGCGCCAATAATAGTAAGAACAACGGAAAAGACACTGAGGCCATCCAGGTAAAACCAGGCGGCGTAGCCAAGGGTAAACAGAGCAGCAAAGGTCAGGCACAGCGGCAGGGTAAACAGTGCATCTTCCCGGCGAAGCTGCTGGAACATTTCCTGATGGCTGGTGAGTTCCTGATCCGCAGGCATGGCACTCTCGTTGTTATGGTTATTGAACGCTCTGTATTATGCGGTGAACTTGAGGGGTTCTCAATGACAAGCCCCGTCATTGCGAGGCCGAAGGCCGCGGCAATCTCCTGACATCGAAGTACCCAGATAGAGATCGCCGCGCTGCGCTCGCGATGACGAGGGAGAAATTAAAACTTCCGCCCGCGCTTGCGCTCATTTTCTTTCAACAGCTTTTTGCGAATACGAATACTCTCCGGGGTGACTTCCACCAGTTCGTCGTCTTCAATAAATTCCAGCGCCTGTTCCAGGGTGTGCTTGATGGGGGGCGTCAGGGTCAACGCCTCGTCGGTACCGGCGGCGCGAATATTGGTGAGTTGCTTGCCCTTGGTGGGGTTTACCGCCAGGTCGTTGTCGCGGGAATGAATGCCGATCACCTGACCTTCGTACACATCCACACCGTGGCCCAAAAACAGGCGGCCACGATCTTGCAGAGTAAACAGCGCGTAAGCCAGCGTCTTGCCATTCACCATGGAGCAGAGCACACCGTTCTGGCGGCTCACCACTTCACCGGCCTTTACCGGGCCATAGTGGTCGAAGATGCTGGTCATAATACCGCTGCCTGAAGTCAGGGTGAGAAACAGACCACGGAAACCGATCAGGCCACGGGAGGGCACAATAAATTCCAGTTTTACCCGGCCCTTGCCATCCGGCTCCATATTGGTGAGCTCCGCTTTGCGCAGCCCCAGCTCCTCCATCACCGAGCCCTGGTGTTGGTCTTCCACGTCAATCACCACTTGCTCAAAGGGCTCGTGGATTTCGTCGCCCACCTGTTTCTGCACCACTTCCGGGCGGGAAACACCCAGCTCAAAACCCTCGCGACGCATGGTTTCAATCAGCACCGACAGGTGCAGTTCGCCACGACCAGACACCTTGAACTTGTCCGGGCTGTCGCCGGGCTCTACCCGCAGGGCGACGTTGTGAATCAGCTCCTGTTCCAAACGCTCCTTGATATTGCGGGAGGTAACAAACTTGCCCTCTTTGCCCGCAAAGGGCGAGTCGTTTACCTGGAAGGTCATGCTTACCGTGGGCTCATCCACCGACAGGGGTGGCAGCGCCTCTGGATTACCCAGGTCGCACAACGTATCGGAAATATTCAAACCATCGATACCGGTAATACACACAATGTCACCAGCGGAGGCCTGCTTTACTTCAACACGCTCCAACCCAAGATGCCCCATTACCTGCAATACCCTGGCCTTGCGCTGCTTACCGTCGGCGCCCACCACCATCACCTGATCGTTGGGGGACAAGGTGCCGCGGGTGATACGGCCAATGCCGATCACGCCCACATAACTGTTGTAGTCCAAGGCAGAAATCTGCATTTGCAAAGGCGCACCCACATCCACTTTTGGCGGCTGCACCTGCTCGACAATCTGTTCGAAAAGCGGCGTCATATCCTCCGCCAGTTCGTCCGCTTCCAAGCCGGCAACACCATTCAGGGCAGAGGCGTAAATCACCGGGAAATCCAGTTGCTCGTCGGTGGCACCCAAACGGTCGAACAAATCAAATACCTGATCCAGCACCCAGTCCGGGCGAGCGCCGGGGCGGTCCACCTTGTTGATCACCACAATGGGATTGAGGCCTTTTTCAAAGGCCTTGGAAGTGACAAAACGGGTTTGCGGCATGGGGCCGTCCACCGCATCCACCAGCAGCAGCACGCAATCCACCATGGACAGCACCCGCTCCACCTCGCCGCCAAAATCCGCGTGCCCCGGGGTGTCAACAATATTGATGTGGTAACCTCTCCACTCAATAGCGGTGTTCTTCGCCAGAATGGTAATGCCGCGCTCTTTCTCCTGGTCGTTGGAGTCCATAATACGCTCCGCGCCCTGATCCTTGCGATCCAGAGTGCCAGACTGCTGCAACAGCTTGTCCACCAGAGTGGTTTTGCCGTGGTCTACGTGGGCCACGATCGCTATATTTCGTAACTTACTGACTTTAAAAGACATTTTTTAGCCTTTGATTTCAATTCTGGTATTTCTGGCGACAATATGGACAGAAATTAGGTTTATAGGCAGCCCTACCACCTCAGTTCATGCTGAGGCCACAAGCTTCAAATGGAGTAGAAAATTGGCGCGCATTGTACGTTATTCATGCGCGTTATTGGAAAATAATAAAATGCCCTACTAGGTTACTGGCAGGGCATAATGCTGGCAGATTTTTTGAAACTGTTAAGCCGTTACTCTTCTATTTTTTATTCGTCAACAAAGCTACTTCTTTAGCACTTCGACATTTGTACAAGGTGAAGGGCCGACCTCAACTAAAAACTCCATCCTTTCTCGCTTTGTATCAACAGATACCACATATGATTTATCTTTATTAGTCATGGGTAAAATCAATTTTTTAGCTCCATACACTGGAGTCATATCTTGCGTAACGCCAACATTAGGTTTCATGCCAGACAGTTGAACTAAATCTATCCTTGATTCTTTGACACCTGACTCCCTGTCGTAAACCTCCAAGAATTGGTTATTGACTACTTGATAGTGGCGTTTAGGAATACCTTCACGCCAAGGTGGATACATACCTTTATTCCCTTCAAGCTCTTTTTTGAATAAAATTTCGCCACTATATATATCCTGAACCACTACCCCGCCTTTCCATTCTTTAATAGTGAAGCCTGTTGCTGAAGGTATTCTTTTTTTCCCAGACGTCCAAATACTGGCGATACTTTTAGAATCTGGAGAAAAGAAGTTTTTTTGAGATATAGACGTGTCAGTCCCAGCAACAACTTTTCCAGACTGCCGATCAACAACTGAAAACAACTTAGAGTTGATATTATTTCCTACAAAAATTTTCTCACCATCATCAGATAATCTGAATGAATAAACTTCATCAATATCCTCTATTTTCAACTCTGATAGTCCCTTTGTTTCATCTATGAAAAACCTACTCTTTGTCTCAAAACCAAAATTTCTAATATCTAGAGATAGTAATGGAATAAAAGGCTCACCACTAATACTCCTGTCACTGCTTATGTAAAGAAGCGACCGCTCTGAATCGATATCGATCTGACTTGCTCCTCCTATATCAGGAATTTTTTTTGATATATGAGAAACCATGCCTTTTTTTAAGTCAACTACATATACCTTTCCATCTGAGCAAACAGTGAAAGCCAAAGGCGGCACAGTATCGTCCTGATAAGAAACCCAAAAAACAGCTCCAATAACAAGCAAAGTAGCTAGTGTGTATATATTTTTCATAACTCTACCAAGGATTCGAATTTATATGACCACGAACGAGATTAGCGTAGTTACAACCAGCCGAATTTGCAGAGCAATTTCGATTGCCGCCGTTCCCATTGGGAGAATATATAGGACTACCTGTGTTGTAACGTGAAAAGCCTTCATCCCACACACGATCAGGAAATTGTGTTGCAGGGTTCCATGACCAATCATCCGATGGATCTAGGCTATTAGCTGCGACCGAATACCAATTATTAAGTGCTTGGCAAGGGGGCTTGTTTTGTTTACCACCCTTAAAGTTCAACAACGAAACTGTATCGCCGTTTATTGCAAACAGAATGCGGCAAGTCCCGATCAATAATTGCCTGATTTCATATTTATCCCGAACAAAATCGGGAATGATTATGTTATATGTCTGTACCAGAGAAGCGCACCCTCATCCGTGTTTTTAATGTATCAAAAGCATCATCTAATGACTGATACTGCCCGTTCTCTATCTGCGCCTTGGCTGCTGCAATTTCTTCCAAGGTGCGAGACAGTTCTGCATCCTGCCTGAGCTGGTCGAAAGATTCAGGGTCAATCATCACAAGAGCGGCCTTGCCGTTCACAGTTAAAACCTCTGGATTCTTGGTTTCCTGAATACGCTTAATATGCTCAGAAGGCTTCCTGTTGAAGTCGGAAACGGGGTAAATGTCGGTTGTTTGCATGGCTTACCTCAATATTTTAACAGCGAATTTGCTGTTTAATTACTGTTCTGTACTATATTTCCGTACTCTGTCAATTGTTCAAATCTTAGACATATCCACTGGATCGGCAGAGAGGTACACTTGAGCATCGTTGTCGGGGCACAGCATCGCTGATTTTTCTAAGGCAAAGACAAAAAAATAGTATGGTTGCTACGATCAGAAACATCACATAAACACGGACGGCAGGTAATATGAAAACCATAAAAAGGCATGAAGGGTTTACCCTCACCGAGCTCATCGTTGTTATTGTGTTGCTGGGTATTCTTGCGGCAATAGCCGTACCACGTTTTATTAACTTAAGTTCCAGCGCCAATGCAGCGGTCATAGAAAACCTGGCCGGCACGTTGCGTTCGGCAGCTACGCTTCAACACTCTCTGGCCCTTGTAAATGCCAGCAATGGCGGCCTGCAAAATGGTTTCGTTTCAGCGGACGGGATTTTTTTTGATCAGGGCTATCCCATTGGCGTTTCTTTTGGTGATTCAGACAATATTCCTGAAATCCTTGAAGCGCTGGACAGCGATTTATCCGGGCTGACTTTTAACACAATTTTTGCGGGCACCGGCAGCACAGGAGGTCCGACTCGCGAGCTGTATGTTACCTCTGCAGACGTACTGGCAAATGGTGCCAGTGCCGCACAAATCATTGCCACCAACTGCTATGTCTCTTTTGAGTCATACATCGTAGAGGCCACCCCTCCAGAAATCGTCACAGTTACCTCGGGGTGCTAATTTGCCTATTTAAGCCGCCTCAAAATCGGCTTATTGATTCCGTTCGACCAGATATAACGCAGAGCCCGCACCAGCCAGGGCTTGCGCAAGCTGCGAATCTCGCTTTCGGTCAGGGGCTCGCCCACCAGATCCGGCTTCATCTTTAGCAGGCTGGCGCGGTCGGTGCGCTGCAGGTAGTTCACCAACCAGCTTTTGGGGAACAACAGCCACGTCAAAGACTGTGGCTTGCGCATGGCAGAAGCAAAATCAAAAAAACGCATGTCGCCGCCGGGCTGTACCAGAATATTGGCGCGGCGAAAGTCGTTGTGGGCGTAGCCTGCCTTGTGAAACAGGGCCAGAAATTGCCGGGTTTGTGCATAGGCCTTGGGCCAGCGGCCGCGATTCTCTTTACCGGGGTGTTCGCCATCCAGAAATTCCATGGCAAACATATCGCGGCCAATGGCGCCGTAGTATTGGGGCACAAAGCCACTGTCATTAAAGTGACTGAGTACACCCACTTCCCGCTTGATAAGGCCACGACACACCAGCACCCGGCTCCACCAGGGGCGGCGACTGAAATCCTTCACCACCACCAGTTGGTCGTCCACATTCACCAGATACACGTCTGCCTGGAACAGCCCACGGCTGGGGCGCAATTCCTTGTAGAAGCTCTGTTGCAGGGCACTGGCAATGGCGTGTTGCAGGCTGTTGTCGGTCATGGTTTTCACGGTTTGAAAAGTGACGCTATTGTAGCGGAATCATTGCGAATTGCCTGCGCAAATCTCTGTGGCACAATATCAACCATGCTCAAGATACTGATACTGTTTCTGCTGATTCCCGCTGCGGTATTTGGCGACCAGGCACCCCTTGCGGACTCTGTTTTGGTGGACAAGTCCGAGCGCAAAATGTGGCTGATCCACAATGGCGAGCGATATCGGGAATACAACATTTCGCTGGGCGACAGTCCCGAAGGACACAAACAGCAGGAAGGAGACGAGCGCACCCCGGAAGGCCACTATGTGCTCGACTACCGCAATCCCAAAAGCCGCTACCACTTGTCAATCCATATCAGTTACCCCAATGCAGCCGACACAGCCAGGGCAAAAGCCAAGGGCGTCAGTCCCGGCGGAGATATTTTTATTCACGGGCTGCCCAACCGTATGGGCTGGGCAAAGGCCTACTTTTCCGGCATCGACTGGACCGATGGCTGCATCGCCGTCACCAACAAGGAAATGGACGAAATCTGGACATTGGTAAAAAACGGCACGCCGATTGAAATAAAACCGTAGCTCAAACAGCGGTGGCGACCGGAGGTAGGGAATACCTTCTCGGGCACGCTGTGAATACATCCCTGTAAGCTCGGATGCGACATCCTTGTCGCATACGGCCCGAGAAGGCATCCCCTACCCCCGATCTTCACAGGAAATATCTGAGCCTTTATGAGGCTTGACCTCGAGACAAACAACAACGACCGACAGCAGTAGCATCCCATCAATGGTGCCTATAGAATCCGCGCCATGACAGCATCTCTACCAGGCACATCCCTGCCCGAAAGCTACCAACAACGCTTTGGCGGCATCGCTCGCTTGTATGGTGAACGGGGCTTGCAGGCGCTGCACAACGGTCACTTTGTGGTGGTGGGTATTGGCGGGGTGGGTTCCTGGGCGGCAGAGGCATTGGTTCGCACCGGGCTTGGGGTTATTACTCTGGTGGATATGGACGATATTTGTGTCACCAACAGCAACCGCCAGGTACACACTCTGGCCAGTACCATTGGGCAGGCCAAAACCCATGCCCTCGCCCAACGTCTGCAGCAAATAAACCCGGAGCTCCAAGTCAACGTTATCGATGATTTCGCCGAACCGGAAAATCTGGCTCAAGTGATTCCTGCGAATGCCCAGGTGGTGATTGATGCCATCGACGCCTCCTACGCCAAAGCAGCACTCATCGCCCACTGCCGCCGCCAGAAGCAACAGGTGGTAACCGTGGGCTCAGCCGGTGGCCGCACAGACCCCAGCAAAGTGACCGTTGGCGACCTGCACCGCTCGGTAAAGGATTCCCTGCTGTCGCGTGTGCGTACCCGCCTGCGCACAAAATACAATTTTCCCCAGGATCCAAAACGCAATATGCGTGTGCAGGCCGTGTTCTCCACCGAGCAGATGAAGTACCCCACCCCGGATGGCGACGTGTGCCAGCGCAAACAACAAATGGATGCAGGCGTAAAACTGGATTGCAGTGGCGGCTTCGGCTCCTCTACCATGGTGACCGCCACCTTTGGCATGGTGGCCGCCGCCAAAGCGGTGGAGCGTTATCTGGAAAGGCACCAATAAAAGGACGAACCATGAAAGACACCATTATCGCACTGGGGCGGGTGCGTACCGTTGCCATTTTTACAATCGCCACGGTACTACTGTCCGTGCTGATCACCTACCTGGTTATGAGCACTTTCGCCAGCGGGATAAACCCACTGGGGCTGGGCATTTCTATTGCCGTACCCAGCATTGTTGCCCCTATTGCCACCTGGTACAGCACCGGGCTGATTATTCGCATCGACCGCCTGGAGCGAGAAGCCCGCAAGCTGGCCACCTACGATGCCCTCACCACGGTAATGACTCGCAGGGCATTTATGGACAGTGCCCTCAGCGTGATGAAAGTAGCCAGCCGCGATCACGCACCTTTTTCATTGATGTACCTGGATATCGACGATTTTAAAAAGATTAACGACACCTACGGCCATCCGGCTGGCGATGAGGTGTTAAAGGCCTGCGGTGCACTTATTCGCAACCAGATAAGAGCCGCCGACCTGGTTGGCCGCATTGGTGGTGAAGAATTTGCCCTGGCGCTGACCGGCACCCATTTGGGCGGTGCCATGCACCTGGCGGAAAAGCTGCGACGCAGCATTGACCAACATACGGTGAATTACCGCCAGCAAGATATTCAGTGCACAGTCAGCATTGGAATATCGGCCACCGAATGGAGCCAACCACTGTCCTTTGAACAACTCTGCAACGAAGCGGACAAAGCCCTGTACCGGGCAAAAAAATCCGGCAAAAACCGGGTTACCCATTCCGCTCCCGGAGCGGGGCACTCGGCAACCGCTGTCAGCGGGCCAGTTGATATTTCAGATTCTGGCGCACCGCTGGCCATTCCCCGTTGGTAATCGAGAACACCACAGTATCCCGATAGCTGCCATCGGCACAGCGCTGGTGGTTTCTTAACACACCATCCTGTTTCGCACCCAACCTGGCAATGGCTGCCCGCGATGCGCGGTTGTGCCAGTGGGTGCGAAATTCCACCGCAATCACCTCGAGGGTTTCAAACGCGTGTTGCAGTAAAAGCAGCTTGCATTCGCTGTTCACTGCGCTGCGCTGAAACGATTTGGCGTACCAGGTGTAACCGATTTCCACCCGGTGATGAACGTTGTCGATATTGCAAAACCGGGTTGAACCAATCACCTCGCCACTGGCTTTATGGCGCACCACAAAAGGCAACATGGTTCCGTTTTGCTGGCCATTGAGTGCAGTATCCACATACTGTTTGGTGGTTTCCGGCGCGGGGACACTGGTGTACCAGAGCCTCCATAACTCACCATCGGTACAAGCCTGTTGCAGTCCTGCCACATGGCCCACGGTCATGGGCTCCAGGGTGATGTGGTTACCCGACAAGGAGACGGGGCTGATCCAATTATCCATTATATTGACTCCCGGGATTCTTCGCTGCGCTCAGAATGACAGTACACAAAAACGATACACGTATTTATTTCACAACCTGTAGCACTCGTTCCACCAAGGCGTGAAAACCATTATTGCGTGAAGGGCTGAGGTGTTTTTCCAGGCCCAGCTCTGCGAACAGAGCATCCATATCCAGAGCAGTGATTTCAGTCGTGGTTTTGTTGTTCACCAACAGCAATAACAACACGGCCAAACCTTTTACCACCCGCACCTCGCTATCGACCAGGAATTGATACCGATTATCCACCATCCGATGGCTCAGCCAAGTGTTGGCCTCGCAACCTCGCACCCGGTTGCCCTCGGTGCGAATACCCGGTTTGGCGACGATGGCATCGGCCCATTTCAACAACTGCCGGTACCGTTGCTGCCAGCCCCTCTGCTGCCTCAGTTGATCAATGGAGAGCCCTTCAAGGTGGTCACTGTTCACCCTTGGCCCCTGCAGAGAATCACTTTGATGAGCCGCCAGGCAGCCCATCAAAGTCTCAATCATGCGATCAATATCGTCACGGCTATTGTAGGCTGCAACCGAGGCACGCACGCTGGCACTGTGCTGAGAATGCAGATCCATCAACGGCATGGCGCAGTGGCGACCGGCGCGCACGGCAATATCATGGCTGTCCAGCCAGTGGGCGATATCCTCTGCCTGCAATCCACTGCCCACAGCGGGGGCAAAGGTGGCGATACCTACATTATTGTCAGCACTGGACAATAATTCGATACCCGGCAACTGCTGCAATTGCCGGTGTAGGTAATCGCCGAGTTGCTGCTCGTAGATTGCCATGGCATCGCGATCCAGCGGCTGTAAAAACTGCAAGCAAGCTCCCAACCCGGCAATGGCCGCCAGTGAGGAAGTGCCGGTTTCAAAGCGGTGTGGCGGCGCGCCATAAGTACTGCTCTGCAACTGTACCTGCTCAATCATCTCGCCGCCCCCCTGCCAGGGAGGTAATGCCGCCAGGCATTCCCGGCGGCCATACAATAAACCCACTCCGGTAGGGCCGTAAAATTTGTGGGCAGAACACACCAGAAAGTCACAGCCGATGGCCTGCACATCCATCACCTGATGGGCAGCCAGTTGCGCGGCATCCACTATCCAGTGGATATTGCGGTTTGCCAGTTGTTGCTTCAACAGCGCAAAATCTGGCACAAATCCCAGGGCATTGGAGGCCGCAGTAAGCGACACAATTCGGGTGCGCCGGGACAGCACTTGGTGAAGGCGATCAAACTGCGGCACGCCGTTGTGGTGGGGCACAAATTTCACAACAAGGCCGTGACGTCGGGCCGCCATCTGCCAGGGCACCAGATTGGCGTGGTGCTCCGCCGTGGTCAGCACCACTTCATCTCCGGGTTGCAAACCTTCGCTCAGGCTGTTGGCCAGCAGATTCAGTCCCTCGGTAGCACCACGGCTAAACACCACTTCAGCGGCATCCGTCGCATTGAGAAATTGCCCCGCAGCAACGCGAACAGCCTCTACCATTTCCGTAGCACGGCGTGCCAGGCGATGGCTGGAGCGGTGGGCATTGGCGTTGCTGGTGCAATAAAAATCCGCCACCGCGTCGATCACAACCTGCGGGCGCTGGGTAGTGGCGGCGTTATCCAGATACACCAGTTCACGATTTTCCGGTTGGGTAAAAAGGGGGAAGTGCTGTTTGAATTGCTCAGGACGAAAAGGCATATCAAATACCAAACAATCGCTGGCTGTTGTGGGTTGTCTGTGCGGCAATTTCTGCAACAGGTTGATCCCGTAGCTGTGCCAGACAATTGGCAATTTCCGGCAGATATAGCGGGCTGTTGGATTGCCCCTGGTGGCCCCAGAGTGGCATGTCCGGAGCATCGGTTTCCAGCAACAGGGATTCCAGCGGCAACTGTGTTACTGCCTCGCGAGTTTTGCGGGCGCGCTGGTAGGTGATGGTACCGCCGATACCCAAATAAAAACCCAACCGCCAATAACTCTGCCCCAATTCCGCGCTACCGGTAAATGCGTGGATTACCCCACCACGGGACAGACGATATTTTTTCAGCCGTTCGATAACGCTATTGTGAGCTTTAAGAACGTGAACAATCACTGGCAGATTGGCATCACAGGCAAGCGCCAGCTGTCGTTCAAACCAGGGTAACTGTTGTTCGACGGAAATATCCAGATAACCATCCAGACCGCATTCGCCCACTGCCACACAGCGCGGGTGCTGGAGGTATTGTTCCAGTGCCGCGCCCAATAGCTGCGGACTGTGTTGTTCGCTCCAGGCGGCCACCCACCAGGGGTGCAAGCCGGCAGCGGCATACACACCCGGCAGTGATTCGGCACATCCAAAGGGTACATCCAGTTCCCCCGGGTTGACGCCGGGAATGATTAACTGAGCCACCCCCGCTTGCCGACAATCGCGCCAGCATTGTTCGCGGTTATCGTCGAACGCCCCAAAGTCGAAGTGGCAGTGGCTGTCGATTAGCATGGTAGGTCATTGTAGTACGTATAGCGGCAGCAATGCTGTCATTCTGAGCAACGGGAAGAATCTTGTGCCAGAAATGAAATACGAGATCCTTCGCTGCGCTCAGGATGACAAAATGGGGCTTTTAGCGTTAAAAAAAGATCGCCCAAAGAATCAAACCAAACAGCGCCCATTTCACCAAGTAATAAAGCGGCTTGTTAAAGGCCTTGATTTTTTTGCCAATAATACGAATCTGGTACACGCCGCCAAAAATGCGGTTGAGTACGCCCACTTTGTCACTGTCGGCATTTTTGGTGGCGGAGGCGGTCACCACAAAACGGCCAAAAATTTTGTTAAACCATTTGGCGATGGGGTTGTTCATGGGGCGCTCGATGTCGCAAAACAGAATCAGGCGGTCTGTGTCGCTGTTGTTGGCGGCGTAGTGAATATAGGTCTCGTCAAACATCACCTGCTCGCCGTCCCGCCAGGAATACTTTTCGCCATCCACAGCGATATAGCAGTCGTCGCTATTTGGGGTTATCAAACCCATGTGGTAGCGCAGGGAACCGGCGTAGGGGTCGCGGTGGCGCACCAGAGTGCCGCCGGGAGGCAGCATGGTGAACATGGCGGCTTTTACCGACGGACACTGACGCAAAAACTCCAGGGTTTTCGGGCACAGGGTTTTGGCAGAGGGCAAATAATCCTGATACCACTTCAGGTAAAAGCGGGTCCAGCCAGTTTTAAAAAATGAGTTAAAACCCAGGTCGTCCAGTTTTTCACTTTTCTTGATATGGCCTTCACCGGACAGCTGTTTGGCCTCGTCGCGAATGGTTTCCCAGTTATCCTGAAGTATCTGCAATTCCGGAAATTGTTTAACGTCTATATAGGGCGTGTTGGGCACTTTGGAGAACAGATACATAAAGCAGTTCACCGGCGCCATGATGGTGGAGTGGTCACTCAGCTGGCGAAAGAATTTGTGCCGCACCTTGCCGCGGTAGTGCACGTAAATACCGCAGCCGATAAAGGTGTAAAGAATCAATAATTTTGGGGCGAAAATTTGCGCTAGCATTTGGAGTTCCACTTGGAAAATACACTTTGTCATCCTGAGCGCAGCGAAGGAACTCTCAGGTTAGCCAAACCAAGAGATCCTTCGCTGCGCTCAGGATGACGCCCGTTTAAGGGCGTCACTTTGGTCGATAGACCGCCACATTGCCATGACCTTGCTCAAATAAAATCTCCGCGTGCAGGCGGCTCATTACACCCCTGTCGCAGTACAGCATGTAGCGGGTATCCTCATCCAGCTGTTTGAATTTTTTGCCCAGCTGGTAAAACGGAATTTTCTCCACTTTGGCGCCACTGACGCTGAGGGGCTTTAATTCTTCTTCGTCCGGATGGCGAATATCCAGAATCACCGCTTCCGCCAGTGGCACTGACAGCACTTCCACATCTATATCCGTATCCACAGAGTCCATTACATCGTGGATCATTTCTTCCCGGCGATGACTCACCGCGGCATCGAGAACCGCAAAGTCGAAACGGGATTCTTCCCGCTCAATACGCTCCATGCGCGCCCGGGTGGTGGGCTTGACGGAAATCACCCCGCAGTACTCCGGCATACTGGCAGAAAATGCCTCGGTGCCAATATCCCGAGAGGTCTGGATAATGTCCGCCTTGTCACTGGTAATCAGCGGCCGCAATACCAGGGTGTCTGTGACCTTATCTATGACCGACAGGTTCACCAGGGTCTGGCTGGACACCTGGGCCACCGCCTCGCCAGTCACTAACGCCTCTACATTCAGAGTCTCCGCCACCTGGCTGGCGGCGCGCAACATCATGCGTTTGAGAACCACCCCCATCTGGGAGTTATCCACGTTTTCCAGAATCTCCGCCACCACTGTCTCGAAGGGCACGGTGATAAATTTTACCGAATGGGAGGCGCTGTATTTTTGCCATAAAAAATGCGCCACCTCTTTCACGCCCAGCTCATGGGCGCGACCGCCGAGATTAAAAAACAGAAAGTGAGTGCGCAGACCACGCTTCATGCTCAGATAGCTGGCCACGTTGGAATCAAAGCCACCGGAAATCAGCGAGATCACCGAATCCTGGGTGCCGATGGGAAAGCCCCCCAAGCCTGGCTCGGTATTTTCGATCACGTAGAAATTGTCGTCTTTGATTTCCAGGCGCACAGTCACGTCCGGATTTTTCAGCTTCACCCCGGCAGTTTCGGTGTTTTGATTCAGCCCACCACCGACGTACTGCTCCACTTCGTTGGAGGTAAAGTTGTGACTACCAGTGCGTTTTGCCCGCACACAAAAAGTTTTGCCCGCCAGGGCAGCACCCCAATGGGACAGGGTTTGCTGGTACATCTGATCCATGTCGCCCAGAGCGTAACGGTGCACGGAAGAAAAGTTGGCAATGCCTGGGGTATTTTGCAGCACCTCCCGCACTTTCAACGCCAGCGGCTCATTGCTTTCGGGGCCCACCACCTCGATCTTGTCCCACTCACGCACCACTCGCAGCTCCTCCGACAAGCCTTTCACCAACTTGGTGAGGTTGTTGGCCAATTGCTTGATCATACGTTTGCGCACTGGCGGCGACTTGACGATGATTTCCGGGAACAATTTAACGATAAAGTGCATATTCGGGCTTGCTGTTGAGGAAATTAAGGGGCGGGGATTATAGCTGTAGACAGCGCTTCGGGCTACGGGCCCCGGGTTGCGGCCAACCATGCCATCTCATGTCATTCTGGGCGCAAGCGAAGAATCTCAACTCCTGCGCACAAGGAGATCCTTCGCTTACGCTCAGCATGACGGGCTAGCTCGATCTACTCTCAGCCCTGCTGTCGCACCAATATAATGCATAACGCACCAAAATAGAGCAAACATTCTCCCTCCTTCCAGCCAGACTTTTGCTAAACTCCCGTCTTCCTTGCCATTGTCGCCCAACCCTCTGTTGGCACGCCGATTGCTAAAGGCTGTTCAACATTTTTACGACATTCACCCATTCTCACGGAGAACATCATGTCCAAGACTCTCGAACTCATCAGCGAAAGCGGCGCTCGCTGGATTGACCTGCGCTTCACCGACACCAAAGGCAAGGAGCAGCACGTTTCCATCCCCGCCAGCGAAGTCGACGAAGATTTTTTTGAAGACGGCAAGATGTTCGACGGTTCCTCCATCGCCGGCTGGAAAGGCATCAACGAATCCGACATGATTCTCGCCCCCAAAGACGACACCGCTGTTCTCGACCCGTTCACTGACGAGCCCACAGTTATCGTTCGTTGTAACATCGTTGAGCCCAGCACTGGCCAGGGCTACGAGCGCGACCCCCGCTCTGTGGCTGCGCGCGCGGAAGAATACCTGAAGTCCACCGGCATCGGCGACTCCGCCATGTTCGGCCCGGAACCCGAATTCTTTGTATTTGACGATGTGAAGTGGAAGTCCGACATGAGCGGCACCTCTTACGAAATCAACTCCGAAGAAGCCGCCTGGTCTTCCGACAAACACTTTGAAGAAGGCAACATGGGCCACCGTCCGAAAGTGAAAGGCGGTTACTTCCCCGTTCCCCCGGTTGACTCCCTGCACGACCTGCGCGCCAACATGTGTGCCGCCATGGAGCAAATGGGCCTGGAAATTGAAGTACACCACCACGAAGTGGGCACCGCCGGCCAGTGTGAGATTGGCGTTGGCGCCAACACCCTGGTGAACAAGGCAGACGAAGTTCAAATCCTGAAATACTGCGTGCACAACGTGGCTCACGCCTACGGCAAAACCGCCACCTTTATGCCCAAGCCTCTGGTAGGCGACAACGGCTCCGGCATGCACGTTCACATGTCCATTTCCAAAGACGGCGTCAACCAGTTCGCTGGCGATGCTTACGCCGGCATGAGCGAAACCGCCCTGTACTACATCGGCGGTATTATCAAGCACGCCCGCGCCCTGAACGCCTTTGCCAACGCCTCCACCAACTCTTACAAGCGCCTGGTTCCCGGCTTTGAAGCCCCGGTAATGCTGGCTTACTCAGCCCGCAACCGCTCGGCTTCCATCCGCATCCCTTACGTAACCAGTCCCAAAGGCAAGCGTATCGAAGTGCGTTTCGGCGACCCCACAGCCAACCCCTACCTGATGTTCGCCGCCTACCTGATGGCTGGCCTGGACGGTATCATCAACAAGATTCACCCCGGCGATGCAGCGGACAAAGACCTGTACGACCTGCCCGCAGAAGAAGCCGCGGAAATTCCAACGGTTGCCAGCAGCTTTGAACAAGCTCTGGAAGCACTGGACCAGGACCGCGCCTTCCTGACCGCTGGTGGTGTATTTACCGACGACACCATCGACGCCTACATCGAACTGAAGAAAGAAGAGGTAGAGCGCCTCAACATGACCACCCACCCGGTGGAATTCGATATGTACTATAGTTGTTAAGTACAGCTGTTAAACACAGCTACCGGTACACCGCAAAAGCAGCCTTCGGGCTGCTTTTTTGGTTTTTGGGGAATTGCCATCAGCGCAAACAGTCCAATTTGAGGTAGGATTAAGCAATCGCAATCAGAGGCAAAGACGATGGCACGTCACCTGACTTACCTGCTGGCCACTGCATTATTATTCAGTACACCGGCCATAGCCCAGCAGCTCTATAAAATTGTCGACAAGAACGGCAAAGTTACCTTTACCGACAAAAAGCCCGGCAGCGATGTGAATTACGAAAAAATCACGGTGAACACCACCGAGCCCGACCCGCAGGCGGCTCAAAAGGCCCGTACCAACAAACAGCGCCGGCAATCATCACAAAACCAAAGCAACCCCAAAAAATTTCGCGGCTATCGGCACGTGCAAATCACTCATCCGACTAACGACCAGAGCATACTTCACGACCAGCAAAGGCTGGCAGTGAAGTTAGCACTTACCCCCGGCCTGCAACCCAACCACAAAGCACAACTGTTGTTCGACGGCGCCAGCTTTGACAAGCCGTCGAAAAACCTGAACTTCGTACTCACCGACCTGGAACGGGGCAGTCACAGCATCAAAGTGAATATTGTCGACGCCAGCGGCAAAACCATCGCCAGCTCCAACAGCGTCACCATTCACGTCAAACGCCCGATTGTTCGCGATGGGCCATTGAGGACGCCGGGTCTGTAACAAAAGCACCGCCACCGGCAAATCAACAACGCACCAAATTGGTGCAAAACAATTTCCAAACCGCTAAACTGCCCGTTTTCTCACCTGGCCACCCATGAGCAACGAATCGCAAATCCGTCCACTGGACCAACTCCACACAGCAGTACTACTGTTGGGGCAAGACATGTGCATCCTGCAGGCTAATCTGGCTGCGGAAAACCTGTTCAGCATGGGCCGCAACCAGTTGCAGGGCATGACTTTCGCGCCCATGCTGGCAATCCCCCAGCAGGCTCCAGAACTGCAAAAAATACAGCAGGGCGAAACCCCCTACACCTATCGGGCAGCCAGACTGACCACCCCCGGCAACCGCCATATCACTGTCGATGTCACCACTTCACCCCTGCCAGGCAACCAATTATTGCTGGAATTGCAGTCGGTGGATCGAATCTTGCAGATCAATCGGGAAGACGCCCTGCTCTCCATCCAGAGCGCCAGCCGCGAGCTGGTATTGGGGCTTGCTCACGAAGTGAAAAACCCCCTCGGAGGCATCAAGGGGGCAGCGCAACTACTGGCATTGGAGTTACCCGTGGAACAACAGGAATATACCGACCTGATCATCGCAGAGGCCAACCGTCTGAGCCTGCTGGTGGACGAATTACTGGGCCCGGCACGGCCCCTGCAACGAACCACCACCAACATCCATGAGCTCACCGAGCACGTAGCTGCCCTGATCACCGCCGAGCTGCACAGCAACAACAACACCGCACCTGCCATTGCCATTCTCCGGGACTACGACCCCAGCATCCCGGAACTGGAAGTAGACGGCCAGCAACTCATTCAGGCGCTGCTCAACATCACCCGCAATGCGGCGCAGGCACTGGGCGCCAAAGACGGCGGCACCATTACCCTGCGCAGCCGCATCCAGCGCCACTTCACCATTGGCAAAGCCTCCCACCGCACCGTGCTGCGCCTGGATATTGAAGATGACGGCCCGGGCATTCCCGAGGAAATCGTCGACCGTATTTTCTACCCCATGATCAGCGGTCGCCAGGGCGGTTCTGGCCTGGGCCTGCACATTGCACAAACCATCATCGGCCGTCATGCGGGCTTGATTGAATGCGCCAGCCAGCCGGGAGCAACCCGTTTTTCCATCTTCCTGCCGCTGCAACAGGAGGTGCAACATGAGCACTGACAGCGTTTGGGTAGTGGATGACGACAACTCCATTCGCTGGGTGGCGGAAAAAGCCCTGACCCGCAACGACATAGAATGCCGCAGCTTTAGCAGCGCCGAACAACTGGTCGCCGCGCTGAACACCGACGCTCCCGAAGTGATTGTCAGCGATGTTCATATGCCCGGCATGAGCGGCATGGAACTGCTGCAAGCCATTCACGGCAGCCACCCGCTGATTCCGGTGATCATTACCACCGCCCACTCAGACCTGGACAGCGCCGTTTCCGCCTATGAAGGCGGCGCCTTCGAATACCTGCCCAAGCCTTTCGACATCAACGAGCTGGTAGCGGTAACCCGGCGCGCCATCAACCACCGCCGGGAACAGATCGCCAGCCAACTGAAGACCGAACAAAGCAGCATCGAAGAAGGCACCAGAGGCTCCGACATTATCGGCGAAGCACCCGCCATGCAGGAACTGTTTCGCGCCATTGGCCGCCTCTCCAACTCCCACCTCACCGTGCTGATCAACGGCGAATCCGGTACCGGTAAAGAACTGGTGGCTCGCGCCCTGCACCGCCACAGCCCGCGACGTGAACAGCCTTTTGTGGCCATTAACATGGCCGCCATCCCCAGCGATTTGATCGAGTCGGAACTGTTTGGCCACGAAAAAGGCGCCTTTACCGGGGCTACCCGCCAGCGCACAGGGCGCTTTGAACAGGCGGATGGCGGCACCCTGTTTCTGGACGAAATTGGCGACATGCCCGCCGAAGCACAAACCCGCTTGCTGCGGGTACTGGCGGATGGAAAATTCTACCGGGTGGGGGGCCACAGCCCGGTAACTGTAGACGTGCGTATCATCACCGCCACCCATCAAAACCTGGAGCAGCGGGTAGATGAAAAGCGTTTTCGCGAAGACTTGCTGCACCGCCTGAACGTGATTCGCCTCAACCTGCCAAAGCTGTCGGAGCGCCGCGAAGACATCATCAAACTGGCGGAACACTTTCTGCAAAAAACCGCCAGCGAACTGGATATGGAACCCAAGGCACTGCTGCCGGAAAGCCAGCAGTTTTTGCAGCAACACCCCTGGCCCGGGAATGTGCGCCAACTGGAAAACTGCTGCCGCTGGCTAACAGTAATGGCGCCAGGGCGGGAAATTCATGTGGCCGATTTGCCACCGGAGTTGCTGCAAACCCAGGGGGATTCAGGCAACAGCAATCCACCGGCAAGCGGCGATTGGCAACAGGCATTGCAGCAGTGGTTTGAACAGCAATTGCACAGTGGCAAAGACGCGGTGCTCTCCAGCACCCAGCCATACATTGAGCGCATCGCCATCGACGCCGCCCTTAACCATACCGGCGGCCGCAAAGAGGCCGCAGCCAAGTTGCTGGGCTGGGGCCGGAATACCCTGACCCGCAAGATGAATGAGCTGGGGATGAACGAGCCTGTCTGAGCTTGTCATTCCAGCCCTTGTCAATCAAACGCTAATCGCCGCCAGTGCCTGCTCCACATCGGCAATAATATCGTCGATATTTTCAATGCCCACCGAGATGCGCACCAAATCTGCACTCACGCCGGCAGAGGCCAGCTCCTTTTCATTCAGCTGGCGGTGGGTGGTGGACGCCGGGTGACAGGCCAGGGATTTGGCATCGCCAATGTTCACCAGGCGCAAAATCATCTGCAGGGCATCGATAAACTGCGCACCCGCTTCCAGGCCACCTTTAATGCCAAAACTCAAAATGCCCGACGCCTGCCCGCCACAAATTTTCTGGCAGCTGTCGTAGTAAGGGCTGTCTTCCATAGCGCCGTAGTTCACCCAGGATACTTTGTCGTGCTGCTTCAGGTACTGCGCCAACTTCAGGGCATTTTCACAGTGACGTTCCATACGCAAACCCAGGGTTTCCAGCCCCTGAAGAATCTGAAAGGCATTCATGGGTGAGATCGCGGAGCCGGTATTGCGCAGTGGCACCACCCGGCAGCGGCCAATAAATGCCGCTGGCCCCAGGGCCTCGGTGTACACCACGCCGTGATAGGACGGGTCGGGCTCGTTCAGCACCGGGAAGCGGGCTTTATTGGCCACCCAGTCGAACTTGCCGGAGTCGATAATAATGCCACCGATGGATGTGCCGTGGCCGCCGATGTATTTGGTCAGGGAGTGAATAACAATATCCGCCCCCAGCTCGATGGGGCGGCACAGGTAAGGGGTGGCCACGGTGTTGTCAACCATCACCGGCACACCGTGACGTTTGCCGATTTCCGCCAGCGCCTGAATATCGACAATGTTGCCCGCCGGGTTGCCGATGGATTCGCAAAAAATGGCCTTGGTGTTTTCGTCGATGGCGCTTTCAAAACCCGCCAGATCGTCAAACGACACCATGCGCACATCAATGCCTTGCTTGGGCAGCGTGTGGGCAAACAGGTTGTAGGTGCCGCCGTACAATTGGCTGGTGCTGACAATATTGGAGCCCACGTCACACAGACACTGGATGGCGTAAGTGATCGCCGCCATACCCGACGCCACCGCAAGGCTGGCAATACCCCCTTCCATGGCCGCCAGGCGCTGCTCCAACACATCTGTGGTGGGGTTCATAATGCGCGTATAGATATTACCCGGCACTTTCAGGTCAAACAAATCGGCACCGTGCTGGGTATCGTCAAAGGTGTAGGACGTGGTCTGATAAATAGGCACCGCTGCAGCTTTGGTGGTTTGCTCTGCGGTGTAACCGTGGTGAAGCGCCAGGGATTCGAGTTTCATGATGATCTCACTTAATAAAATACTGTTATTCTTGGTAATTAGAAACCGCTTTTTGCTGCTTGAAAAGCCTGTCTCATTCTCTCTAAAACCTCCGGGCTTGCCACCCGATGCCCCTGCACCAGCAGGGCAAAATTATCCGCCAGCACTTCTTCCGCATGGAACAGATATTTGGTGTTGCGGCCAATCTGCTCGTACAGACCTGTGATTTGATCGGCTGGAGCGAAAAATGGTGCACCGTCTTTTATTGCAGCTACCGGGTCTGATTTGCCATCCCAGTTATAAACCAGCATCCCCACGTTTAAATACTGAAAAAAGATTCGTTTAACCGCGCGATTGTAATCAGTTTCGGAGTAAATCACGGGGGTTGCCCAATGTTCCTGGCCATCGACGGTAATTTTTATCAGGTGAGACAGAATGGGCACATCGGGGTTATTGATTTCCCGCTCTTTCAAACCATCCGGCAGCACCAATTCATTGGTTTTTACAAAACCGATAGCGGCGTACAGGCGGTCGCGCAATTCGGGGTTGTTGCTGGCAATAATATGGAACAGATTGTGCAGCATCACTGTTTTCAGTTTGTCTTCTGGCAAAACCATCTGCTGCACAGGAACATGTATGCTGTTGCCGCGCACATAAAATGCCGCCGATTCCACTCGGCCAGTGGTTTTCACCAGGTGTATTTTTTCAGGGAGAAACTTGCTATAGGGCGCTATTGAGTGGCGAAAGCTGTTAAACACATCGCTGATTGTCTGTTGCTCCTGCTCGCTCCACGCCATTCCCTGTTTGCTGGCAAATGTCAGAAATTGTTTTTTTGTGGCCGGTTTTTTTCGCTGCATTTTGGCGGTGAGATCAAAGCGGCTGAGGCGTTCGCTGTAGGCGTCTTTTTGGCCCAGCAATTTGGCCGCCTGCTTTTTGCTGGCGAATACCACGGTGGTGTTTTCTGACAGGGGAATATCCGCAAGGGCGAGTTGGTTAACAGCCAATAAACAAAAGAAAACTGCGAAAAAATTTTTCATAGCACACCATTAAGGTTACGAGATTGCCGCGTCGCTACGCTCCTCGCACTGACGAATATCCCCCCGTCATTGCGAGCGCAGCGAAGCAATCTGCTCGATTTACAACTGATCCATCGGCTTGGGTTGCGACAACGCATAGCCCTGCACATAGTCGACACCGATTTCCCGCAGCATGGCCAGTTGGTTGTCGTTTTCCACACATTCTGCCACGGTGCGAATTCCCATAATATGGCCCAGGTGGTTGATGGTGCTGATCATGGAATAGTCCACGTCATTGAATTCCATATTGTGAATAAAGCTGCCATCAATTTTCAGAAAATCCACCGGCAGTTGCTTTAAATAAGCAAACGACGACAGGCCACTGCCAAAATCATCCAGGGAAAAGTAACAGCCCTGAGCTTTGAGGGCACGAATAAATTCCATGGCGCGATCAAAATTTCGCACCGCCGCGGTTTCGGTAATTTCAAACTGGATATGGCGCGGGTCTACCCCGGTTTCCCGAAAGCGACGCAGCACGTATTCGCGAAAGTCGTCGTCGCCGATGGTGCTGCCGGACAGGTTCACTGAAAAACGCCGCTTGTAATCTTTGTGATTTTCCAGCTGCCGCTGCAGGTAGCTGATGGTGCGTTCAAAGGTCCAGCGATCCAACTCGTCGATAATGCCGTAATGTTCCGCCACCGGAATAAATTCCCCGGGAGGCACCAGCTTGCCTTCGCGGTCCACCATACGCACCAGCACCTCGTAATGGCGCGCAGTGGGCTCCACTTTACTGGTGGGCACAATGGGCTGCACGTAGAGCACAAAACGGTCTTCTTCCAGCGCCTCGGTGATGCGTGGAATCCACTCGGCAGCACTCTGACGGCGGGTGACATCCTTGACCAGGTAATGAAAGTGTATGCGGTTGCGCCCGGACTCTCTGGCGGCGGTGCAGGCACTGCCCGCCTCCACCAGCACATCGATGGCGGAATGGGTATTGCTGTCGATCACCTTGGCGCCGATGCTGGCCCCCACCTTGAGGCGTCGTTCCCCCCAGGGAAAGCTGAAGGTTTTGATCTGCCACAGCAATTGATCCGCCATTTCCCGGCATTCATCCACGCTGCGATTGGCCAGCAACAGGGCAAATTCATCGTTGCCCAGGCGGGCCACAGTATCGTCTTTGTCGCTGAGGCGGCTCAACAGGCGGGCGAACTGGCGCAACAATTCGTCACCGGCATTGTGGCCGCAGGTGTCGTTGATGACCGAGAAATTGTAAAGGTCTATATAAAGCAGCGTGTGTGTGTCGAGGCTGTTTTGGGTGCGCTCGATCAGCTGCGCCAGGTCTGCCATCAGCTGACGGCGGTTGGCCAGTTGGGTAAGCGGGTCGTGCATGGACTGCCAGGCCAGGCGGCTGGACATGCGGCGGGATTCGCTCACCGCACGAAAAATCACCACCACACCCACCAGGTCGTTTTTGCGGTTGCGCAACGGCATGGCCGAGGCCATGGCATTCACCGGCGGGTGATCCTGGGCTTGCAGCTGCGCGCCTTCCGGCAGGCTGACCAGAGTGCCACGGCGCAGCGCCTCTGTAGCCGGGCACGCCAACGACTCGCCACTCTCGTCCACAAAGGTGAGCCAATGACTGACTTTGCCGTGCAGCAAATTGGTCTCACTGCTGTGCAGCAATTCCAGGCCCACCGGATTGACGTGTTCAATCAAACCCTGGTCGTCCACCAATATCAGGCCATCCGCCACCTGTTCGTAGATAATGCTGATCAATTCCCGCTGGCGGAACAAGGTTTCCTGGGCGCTGCTGAGGTTGGAGAGGTCACCACAGCACAGTACGTAGTGGCCGGGCTGTTGCACCGAGCGAAACACCTGCACCTGCATTTGCAGGGTGCGGCCATCGGCGGTGGCAGCTTCCAGCAGGCCGTCGCTGCTCTGGCGCATTTGCTTTTCAAAAAAGCCTTTCAGGTCGACTTCCGGCAATTCGTCGATGGCGGGAAACAGAATGCGCACCGGGGCGTCCTGCAATTGTTCTTCCCGGTAGCCAAACAGCACCCGGGCGGCCTCGTTGGACTGCTGAATAACACCGTCTGCATCTACGGTCAGCACCCCCAGCCAGTCGGTTTCCAGATACGCCGGCGCTTCGCCGTCCAGGGCGCTGGGTTTGCGAGCTTTGACAAACAGCGGGTCGTAGGGGGCTTCGTCAATTTGCAACAGACACAGAGCGTTGGGCCCCGGGTTAATGGCGCTGATCTGCACCCGGTGCAGAGGCATTTCCCGGTCGCCACGGGTCATGGCGTGTTCAATGGCGTCGAGCCTTTCCGGGTCGACGGTTTGCGTCCAGCACGCCGGGCTGCCGCTGTTCAGAACTGCGTCCACCGCCACATTCAGGTCGCCCCCCACCAACTCCGGAAACAAGTCGTTGAGACTACGCTGCAAAATCTGCTCGGCGTCGATGCAACTCCATTGCTCCATCCAGCGGTTCCACAACAACACCCGCTGGCGGCGATCCACCACGACCACCCCCAAAGGCTGGCAGGCCAGCGCTTGCAGTGCCAGTTCGCCGAGATTATTGTCGCTTTCCACTTGCACGTTGCCCATTTCCTTTGTTTATCCCTGATCCAGCTGTTTATCCCTGGTCCAACAGGGAGCGCAGATCAATCAGTGCAGCATTGGCGCGGCTTATATAAGACGCAATAACCAGAGAGTGATTCGCCATCAGTCCAAAACCGTCACCGTTGAGCACCATGGGGCTCCACAGGGTTTGCTGGGTACCCTCCAGCTCGCGAATAATTTGCTGCAGGCTGACCCGGGCGTTTTTCTTTTCCAGCACTTCGGCAAAATCCACTTCCACCGCGCGCAGAAAATGTATCAGCGCCCAGCTAGCACCACGGGCCTCATAAAACACATCATCTATTTCCAGCCAGGGGGTTTTGACTTCCAGCTCGCCTGAGGTGGGTGTCGACTGACGCGCCTCCGGTTCACCGGCCAGGTCGGTATTCAAGCGGGCCTGACCAACACTGGCTGACAGCCGTTGGGACAGGCTGCCCAGGCGGGTTTCCACGGAGCGCAGCCAGTAATTGAGGTTGTCGGCACGGGCGTAAAACTGGGCGTCGAACTGGTCTTCATCGCTGAGGCGCTGCAAATAGTTGTCGATGTGGCCAATGGCCTCGCGATAACCGGTTTCCGGGGCCGGAAACATCCATTTGTAAGGATCGTAATTGTAGCGGGTGTCCGCCACCGCCAAGTCCGGGTCTTCCGCAGATTGGGACTGGGAGCGGCTCAACGATTCCCGCATGGCTTTGCTGAGGTCACGCAGTTGGGTCACCACGCCGTACTCCCAATTGGGAATATTGTCCAGCCACAACCCCGGCGGCGAGATATCGTTGGAAAGAAAACCGCCGGGCTTTTCCAGCAGGGCTTCTGTTACCCGTATCATGGTGGTTGCAGTGACCGCCCCCACCGGCTGATCACCCCGACTGGACGGAATATCCAGGGGGTCCGGCTCCTGACTCCAGAACCAGCCCACCAGTAACAGCACCAACAACACCGCCAGCAAAAACCACAGCAGATGCTTCAGAAAAGAGCGTTCCACCAGGTAGTCTTCGCGCCATTCTTTGAAGCGTTCCTTGATACCCGCGATCTTTGCATTCATTCCAGACAACCTTATTTACGCTTGATACTGCGCACTTCGGCCTGCACCACTACAGGCTCACAGTCGGCAAATTCCAACACCATTTCCACCGGCTCAGCATCCTTTAACGGGCGCACGCGAAACAACATCACATGCAGGCCACCGGGCTTGAACGACAACTGCTCACCGGCGGGCACATCGACACCGGGCACCCGGCGCATTCTCATCTTGCCATCTTTATGGATATGGGTGTGTAGCTCGGTGGCACCGGCAATGTCGGTTTTCGCCGCCACCAGGCGACAATCGCGGTCACCGTTATTGGCGATTTCAAAAAAGCCCGCGGTAACGGTGCGCCCTGGGGGCATAGCGCGCACATAGGCATCGGATACGGTGACGGAGTGGCTTTCTGCCATCACTGATGTGGCCATCAGCAGCCCCAAAACAGAGAAAAATGCTTTCATAATCTGGATATTCTCAAGGTATTTTTCAAGAAACGGTTTGCAAGGACTATAGCAGGAAATCCACCCCGGCCCCTACCGCCAAAAGCAGCAAATTTGACAAGATTTTCAGACTGCATCTTGCAGGACAAACACAGCCTTCAAGTTGCCCACTTTTAGCGACCTTTTTCTGCATGATGAGCGCAAAGTTTTGCAACTTGCCTCAACAAAGCCAGATCAGCGCTGATTTGTCGGCAACGTGCATGGAACAGGTCAAAACAGGCAGCTTCAGCACAACAAAAATCACTTAATGCCGAGATATATGCTCTATCGTGCAGCGATTGTCTGCGAACCCCAAAGAAATCGGCAAACAATTGGACACAACGTCCATTTTGGTGCAGACTTCCGCAACAAACCTGTATCACTACCCCTGAAAACACCGGCCCAGGCAACCGACTATGGCAACCATTCTGGTACTTCACGGCCCCAATCTGAACCTGCTTGGCAGCCGCGAGCCCGATGTGTACGGGGCGGACACTCTGAACAGTATCAACCAGCAACTCACCGAGCAGTGCCGGGCCCATGGCCACCACCTGCTGACCCTGCAAAGCAACGCCGAATATGAGCTGATCGAGCGCATTCAGGACGCAGCCCAAGAGGGCGTCAACTATATTCTGTTTAATCCCGCCGCCTTTACCCACACCAGTGTGGCGCTGCGGGATGCATTGCTGGCAGTCGCCATTCCCTTTATTGAAGTGCACCTGTCCAATGTGCACAGCCGGGAATCCTTCCGCAAGCACTCCTATTTTTCAGACATTGCCGACGGCGTTGTCTGCGGCTTTGGCGCCAACAGCTATCAGCTGGCACTACAGGCGGCATTCGACAAACTCGGCGATAGCTAACTATCAACAGCAACGGGATCCAACATGGACATTCGAAAAATTAAAAAACTGATCGAGCTGCTCGAAGAATCCGACATCGGTGAGCTGGAAATCGTCGAAGGCGAAGAATCCGTGCGCATCAGTCGTGGCGGCCCGGTCGCCGCCGTACCAGTAGCTGCCGCAGCGCCTGTCGCCCCGGTAGCCGCCGCCCCTGTTCCGGCACCTGCCCCAGCAGCAGAGGCACCCGCTGCCGCCGAGCCAGAAGGCCACGCGGTACTCTCACCCATGGTGGGCACCTTCTATCGCTCACCGGCTCCGGGGGCTCCGGCGTTCTGCGAAGTGGGTAAAAGCGTGAAAGCTGGCGACGTTATCTGCATTGTGGAAGCCATGAAGATGATGAACCAGATCGAGGCCGACAAATCCGGCACCATCGGTGCCATTTTGGTGGAAGACGGCGAGCCGGTAGAATTTGACCAGCCGATGGTCACCATCGTCTGACTGACGCCACCCAACAACAGCGGGAACACACCATGCTGGAAAAAGTGTTAATCGCCAACCGTGGCGAAATTGCCCTGCGCATTCTGCGCGCCTGTAAAGAGCTGGGCATCAAAACCGTTGCTGTGCATTCCAAGGCAGACGCCGAGCTCAAGCACGTGCGCCTGGCGGATGAGTCTGTCTGCATCGGCCCCAACCCCTCCACCGACAGCTACCTGAACGTACCGAGCATCATCAGCGCCATGGAAGTCACCGATGCGGTGGCGGTGCATCCGGGCTACGGCTTTTTGGCGGAAAACGCCGACTTTGCCGAACAGGTGGAGAACAGCGGCTTTACCTTTATTGGCCCCAGCGCCGATGTAATTCGCATTATGGGCGACAAGGTAGCCGCCATCGACGCCATGAAAAAAGCCGGCGTACCCACCGTACCCGGCTCCAATGGCCCGCTGGATGGTGACAACGAGCGCAGCCTGCGCATTGCCTCCGAGATCGGTTACCCGGTGATCATCAAGGCCGCCGCTGGCGGTGGTGGCCGCGGCATGCGCACCGTGCACACCGAAGCGCACCTGATCAATGCCATCCAGGTCACCAAATCCGAAGCGCGCACTGCCTTTGGCGACGACACGGTGTATATGGAAAAATTCCTCACCACCCCGCGCCATGTGGAAGTGCAGGTGCTGGCGGATGGCCAGGGCAACGCCATTCACCTGGGCGACCGCGACTGCTCCCTGCAGCGCCGCCACCAGAAGGTCTTGGAAGAAGCGCCAGCGCCGGGTATTCCCGACCACATTCGCCAAGAAGTGTACAAATCCTGCACCCAGGCCTGTATCGACATTGGCTACAAGGGCGCCGGCACCTTCGAATTCCTGTACGAAAACGAGCGTTTCTACTTTATTGAAATGAACACCCGCGTACAGGTGGAACACCCGGTATCGGAAATGATTACCGGCGTGGACATCATCAAGGAACAGCTGCGCATCGCCAGTGGTGAGAAGCTCAGCTTCACCCAGGACGAAGTGATTTTCCGCGGCCACGCTTTCGAATGCCGTATCAACGCGGAAGACGCCAGAACCTTTATGCCCAGCCCCGGCAAAATCACCAATTTCCATGCCCCGGGCGGCTTTGGTATTCGTGTGGATTCACACCTGTACAGCGGCTACAGCGTACCGCCCCACTACGACTCGATGATTGCCAAGGTCATCACCTACGGCAAAGATCGCGAAAACGCCCTCAAGCGCATGAACAACGCCCTGGACGAGCTGATTATTGAAGGCATTAAAACCAATATCGATCTGCAAAAAGATCTGGTGAACGACGCGGAATTTATAAAAGGCTGCGTGAATATTCACTACCTGGAGAAAAAGCTGGGGTTGTAAGGCTTCACGCTTCCTTAAAAGCCGACCGTCAAGGGTCGGCTTTTTTACGCCTAAGGATTGAGTGGCCGCACATCAGACGTGCGACCTGCGGCCATCACAACTACCGACCAAACACAATCTCCCCGTAATACGCCCGCGCCGAACCTCCGCCATTATCGGAATCCGACATTATCGCCACGCCGTGGGCCGTATCAAAAGAACGGCCAAAGTAACGTTGGAAATCCGCCGCCACATTTACCCGCTCACTGTGCCACTGGCCCAACCCCTCGTCGCCACAGCGCACTGGAATCATCACCGCATTTTTAGTGAACGGACTTTGCCAGGAATCCAGTTCCGTGGGTTTATTGCACCACACATAATTCAAAGCCTTGGTATCCCACGGGAATGGGCTTAACTTGACCACCACATACACCCGCGCCGGATAATCGTCGCCGACTTTTTGATGGGGGTTGTCGATGTCGTAAACATTGTCCACCCGCCATTGCCAGTTCAGATACGGGGTGTCATTCAGGTCGATCTCCCGCTCCCGAAACAGGGCCGATGCACTGCCCGATGTACTGGCCTGCAAAACCCGGCGGCCATCCAGCTCAACCACCTTGTAATCCGTCTGCCCCTGAAAAGACTGGCGCTGCCATTGGGACAGATCCCCCCAAAAACCCGCTGTATCGTCACCGGGCTGACGGCTGGCGCAAGCCGCCAGCAAAACCAACACCGCCATCGCCACAAAAACTCTGATGCACGTCACTCACTAATCTCCCATAATGCGAGTCAGACATTTCTGACCCTGAACCGGCAGCGCCGTTCCACCCTCCAACATTGAGAAACCATGAGCTGGCTACAACTGAAACTGGACACCCACCGCAACGCCGTGGAAGCCCTTGAAGACGCACTGCTGGACGCTGGTGCCGTATCGGTGACCCTGCAAGACCTGGAAGACAACCCCATCCTGGAACCCGGCGTGGGCGAAACGCCACTGTGGGACAATATTCGGCTGATGGGATTATTCAACGCCGACACCGACACCGCCCTGGCAACAGTGCAAGCCACTGCCCACTATGGCACCGACCTGCCCAAACACCGCTGGGAAATTCTCGAAGACAAAGACTGGGAACGCACCTGGATGGACAACTACCAACCCATCCAGTGCGGCCAGCGCCTGTGGATATGCCCAAGCTGGCTACAGCCACCGCAGCAAAGCGCCGTTAACCTGATGCTCGACCCCGGGCTGGCATTTGGCACCGGCACCCACCCCACCACCTACCTGTGCCTGAAGTGGCTGGACGGCCTCGACCTGGCGGGTAAAACCGTTGTGGATTACGGCTGTGGCTCCGGCATTCTCGGTATTGCTGCGCTGCTGTTGGGTGCTGAAAAGGTGATCGCCATCGACAACGACCCCCAGGCACTACTGGCCACCGCCGACAACGGCCAGCGCAACGGCATCGACCCCGCGCGACTGATTACTGCCCTGCCCGGCGAACAGCCGCAACTGCAAGCGGATGTGGTGGTAGCCAATATTCTCGCCGCCCCGCTGATTGAACTGGCCGAGATTATTTCCGGGCATACCCGCAGTGGCGGCCTGCTGTGCATGGCCGGGCTGATCGACAGCCAGCAACAGCAAGTGATGAACGCCTACGTGGACCAGTTCGACTTCCAACCCGGCGAAAGCCAGGATGAATGGGTTCGCCTCAGCGCCACAAAGGAATAGAATCGCCCCATGGATTACATCACCCGCTGCCCCGCCTGCGCCATCGCCTTTCAGGTGTGCGACGACCAACTGCAACTGGCAGCGGGCAAGGTGCGCTGCGGCGCCTGCCTGACCATCTTCGACGCCCGCAGCTATTTTGAGCTGCCCCTGGCAACGCCAGAATCCACCCCTGCCACAGAAGACGACCTGCTGATTCACGATCAGATGGACACGTCACTGCTTGATCTGGAGACAGACAGTACAAGCAAACCCGAACCCGAACAGCCTGCGGCAGAAGGCCCACAAATACCAGAACAACAACCGCCCCTGTCGCTGCCCCCCGCCGAGGAGCGCCCCAAACTCACCCACCAGCCCCAAGAGCAGCCAGAACAAGCGCCACAAGCCATTACCCCCCTGGGCTGCGACAGCGATGGCTCTGTGATTGAAATGGGTTGCGACCAGCAGGAGCCGGAACAGGAATATCAGGGCGAAATCAGCGAGCAGGCCAGTGACGAACCCGACCTCGCCACAGAGTCCATTCATACAGAATCCCTTGACGACTCCCCCTTCGGCACGCCAACCTCAAAACCCAAACGCAACCCGCTGTGGGCCATTGCCTGCCTGCTGGCCATAACACTGTTGCCACTGCAATACGCCCACTTCAACACCAACAGTCTGGCCAAAAACCCGCAATACCGGCCCTGGCTGGAAACCCTGTGCCAGATAACCGGCTGCAAGGTACCGGCGCAAACAGACCTCAGCAAAATCAAGCCCAGTCACCTGATGGTTAGCAGCCACCCCTCCCAAACCAATGCTCTGCTGGTGGAAGCGGTGATCGAAAATCACGCCGACTTCCCCCAGCCACTGCCACAGCTGCTGCTGACCTTCAGCAACCTCAACGGTCAGACCATGGCCCAGCGCCAGTTCAGGCCCGAGGAATACCTGCACGGGGAGATGCAATCCCGCACGTTGTTCCCCCCCAGGCGGCCAGTACGCATCCGCCTGGAACTGGCCGACCCCGGACCGGACGCCACCAGCTACCAACTGTTGGTCACCAAATAATTTCAACATCCTGTCATTCTGAGCGCAGCGAAGAATCCCGAACCTCAAGCATGCAGCGGTCGTCTAAAAAACAACCAATTTCCCTTTATTCCCGCCGACCATTGCGAGTATCATTACCGCCCCCTCCCGGGGCTGCTCAATAATTAAACAATTGACGCCAAACAACGTGCTCCAAATCGGCCCATACACAATTCCCAACCCCACCGTACTCGCGCCCATGGCGGGAGTGACCGACCTGCCATTCCGACAACTGTGTCGCGAACTCGGGGCGGGCCTGGTAGTGGCGGAAATGGTGACTTCCGACATCAGCCTGTGGAACAGCCGCAAGTCACAGCAGCGCTTGATTCACCGCCACGAACCAGAACCCCGCGCGGTGCAAATTGCCGGTGCGGAACCGAGCATGATGGCCGCAGCCGCCAAAGCCAACGTAGAGTTGGGTGCTCAAATCGTCGACATCAATATGGGCTGCCCGGCCAAAAAAGTGTGTAAAAAAGCCGCCGGCTCCGCGCTTTTGCAAGACCAACCCCTGGTGGAAGAAATACTCCGCGCGGTGGTTGCTGCCGTGAACGTGCCGGTGACCCTGAAAATCCGTACCGGCACCAACCCGCAACAGCGCAACGGCGTCGCCATTGCCCGGCTTGCAGAGCAGTGCGGCGTTGCCGCGCTGACAGTACACGGCCGCACTCGCGCCTGCCGATTTTTGGGCAACGCGGAATACGACACCATCGCCAGTATTGTCGATGCAGTGACTATTCCGGTCATTGCCAACGGCGATATCGACTCGCCCCAAAAGGCGCGCCAGGTGCTCGATCACACCGGTGCAGCCGCCGTGATGATTGGCCGCAGCGCTCAGGGGCGGCCGTGGATATTCCGCGAGATAAACCACTTCCTCGCCACCGGCCGCGAACTGGCAGGGCCACAGCCACAGGAAGTAAAAGACATTTTGTTGCGGCACATCAACGGCCTGTACGACCACTATGGCGACTATATGGGTGTGCGAATTGCGCGCAAACACCTGGGCTGGTATCTGGCCTCAAGCCAGTACGCCTCCGATCTGCAAAAATCGTTGCGCGCCCGCTTTAACGGGCTCACCGAAAGCCGACAACAGCTGGACTTTTTAAACCAACTCTTTATTCAACCGCTCTCTCCAATGGAACCGATGCAGGAACAAGTTGCATGACCCCCGACACCTTCACCATACAGGCCGACAGCGAAGCGGCCACCGATGGCCATCAGCCACACGAACACGAATCGCTGCGCTATTGCACGGAATATGCCCTGCAACATTTTTTTGAATGTCTTGACGGCCAGATGACCACCGGCCTGTACGACCTGGTGATCAGCGAGGTAGAGCAACCATTGCTGGAAACCGTGATGGCCTACACCCGCAACAATCAGAGCAAAGCGGCACAGATTTTGGGGCTGAATCGCGGCACTCTGCGCAAAAAACTCAAACAACACGATTTGTTGTAACAGCACCCCGTCATCGCGAGCGCAGCGCGGCGATCTCCGGAACTCGGAGTACCAGGCCTGAGATCGCCGCAGTCGCTACGCTCCTTCGCGATAACGGAAAATAAACACACAAATCTCCGCATACGCCTCTACAGGACCACCACCCAATGACCGACCTAACCACCATAAAACGCGCCCTGATCAGCGTTTCCGACAAAACCGGTATTGTTGAATTTGCCCAGGCGTTGACCGCCCAAGGGGTTGAAATACTGTCCACCGGCGGCACCTTTCGCCTGCTCACCGAAAACGGTGTAGCCGCCATCGAAGTATCGGACTACACCGACTTCCCGGAGATGATGGATGGCCGGGTAAAAACCCTGCACCCGAAGGTGCACGGCGGCATTCTCGGTCGTCGCGGCAAAGACGATGGCGTGATGGCCGAGCACGGCATTCAGCCAATCGACATGGTGGTAGTCAACCTGTACCCGTTCAAAGCAACCGTAGCCGACCCCAACTGCGACCTGCCCACCGCCATTGAAAACATCGACATTGGCGGCCCCACCATGGTGCGCTCCGCCGCCAAAAACCACAAAGACGTGGCCATCGTGGTCAACGCCAGCGACTACGCTTCCGTACTGGCGGAGATGCAAGAAAACCACGGCGCACTGGGCTACGAAACCCGCTATGGCCTGATGGTAAAAGCCTTTGAACACACCGCCATGTACGACGGCATGATCGCCAACCACTTTGGTGCTCGCAACACACAAAACCAAAAGCGCGACTTCCCCGACACCTACAACGTGCAATACCTGAAAGCCCAGGACATGCGCTACGGCGAAAACCCTCACCAGAAAGCCGCCTTCTTTAAAGAGGCAGAACCCGCCGAAGCCTCGGTATCCACCGCCACCCAGCTGCAAGGCAAAGAACTGTCGTTCAACAACGTGGCCGACACCGATGCCGCCCTGGAAACCGTCAAGCTGTTTGACGAACCCGCCTGTGTCATCGTCAAACACGCCAACCCCTGCGGCGTGGCCGTATCCGGCGACATCAAAACCGCCTACCAACTGGCCTTTGCCACCGACCCGGAATCCGCCTTTGGCGGCATTATCGCTTTTAACCGCGAACTGGATGCAGACACCGCAGCGGCCATTGTCGACAAACAATTTGTGGAAGTAATTATCGCACCGTCCGTTTCAGAAGGCGCCGTTGCAGCAGTCGCCGCCAAAAAGAATGTACGCCTGCTGGCCTGTGGAGAATGGCAGGGAGCCCGCCCAATCGCTTACGACTACAAACGCGTCAATGGCGGCCTGCTGATCCAGGAAAAAGACAACGGCATGGTGAGCAAAGACGATCTGAACGTGGTGACCAAAGTGGCCCCCACTGACGAGCAAATGGACGACCTGCTGTTCGCCTGGAAAGTGGCCAAAATGGTGAAATCCAACGCCATTATCTACGGCAAAGACGGCCAGACCATCGGCGTGGGTGCCGGCCAGATGAGCCGCGTCAACTCCGCCCGCATCGCCGCCATCAAAGCCGAACACGCGGGCCTGGAAGTAAAAGGCGCAGTGATGGCCTCCGACGCCTTCTTCCCGTTTCGCGACGGCATCGACAACGCCGCCAAGGTGGGCATCAGCGCGGTGATTCAACCGGGCGGCTCCATGCGCGATGACGAAGTAATTGCCGCAGCGGACGAACACGGCATGGCGATGGTGTTTACAGGAATGCGGCACTTTCGCCATTAATAAAGTAGGCATTAACCACCCCCGTCATCCTGAGGAGGCGCAGCCGACGTGAGGATCTCACAACTATCAACCTATGAGACCCTCACGTCGCTACGCTCCTCAGGGTGACAGTTGGGCCGTCATCCCCACGCAGCGGGATCCATATTGAACAAAGAGCAAAAGTTAAAACGATGAACATACTCGTAATCGGCAGCGGTGGCCGTGAACACGCCCTGGCGTGGAAAGCCGCACAATCAGCAGGCGTAGAAACCGTTTACGTGGCCCCTGGCAACGCCGGAACTGCGCTGGAAGCAAAGCTGGAAAACGTCGCTATCGACGTAATGGACTTTGACGCGCTGGCGCAATTTGCCGAAAGCAACAACTGTGGCCTGACCATTGTTGGCCCGGAAGCGCCTCTGGTGGATGGCATTGTGAATTTCTTCGCCGAGAAAAACCTGCGCTGTTTTGGCCCATCACAGGGCGCCGCCCAGCTGGAAGGCTCCAAGGCGTTCACCAAAGACTTTCTCGCTCGCCACAATATTCCCACCGCCGCTTACGGCAATTTCACCGACATGGACGAAGCCATCGCCTACCTGCACACAATGGGCGCGCCCATTGTGGTGAAAGCCGATGGTCTGGCCGCCGGCAAGGGCGTGATCGTTGCCGAAACTCTGGAACAAGCCGAAGAAGCAGTGCGCGACATGTTGTCCGGCAACGCCTTTGGCGATGCCGGTTGCCGGGTGGTGATTGAGGAATTTCTGGACGGCGAAGAAGCCAGCTTTATTGTTATGGTGGACGGCAACAACGTGCTGCCCATGGCCACCAGCCAGGATCACAAGCGCGCCTACAACGGCGACAAAGGCCCCAACACCGGCGGTATGGGCGCCTACTCACCAGCCCCGGTGGTAACTCCGGAAATTGACCAGCGTATTATGGACCAGGTCATCCTGCCCACCGTGCGCGGCATGGCGGCAGAGGGCAACAGCTACACCGGTTTTCTGTACGCCGGCCTGATGATCAATCCCCAGGGCCAACCCAAAGTGATCGAGTACAACTGTCGCTTTGGCGACCCGGAAACCCAGCCCATTATGATGCGCCTGCAATCGGACCTGGTGGAGCTGTGTCAGGCCGCTATCGACGGCCAGCTAAACAGTAAAACCACCCAATGGGACAGCCGCGCCGCCGTGGGTGTGGTACTGGCCGCAGGCGGTTACCCGGGCAGCTACGCCAAAGGCGACATCATCACCGGCCTGCCCGCTGAAAATACCGCAGACAGCAAAGTATTCCACGCCGGCACCAAAATGGACGGCGACAACGTGGTTACCAGCGGCGGTCGGGTACTTTGCGCCACTGCCCTCGGCAACAGTGTTTCCGACGCGCAGGCCAACGCCTACAACCTCACCAAACAAATCAATTGGAACGGCGTTGAATACCGCACCGATATTGCCTACCGCGCCATCGCCCGGGAACAATAGCACCGCAAACACGGCAAATGCACAACAGAGCCCTATGCACCTGGCGCATGGGGTTCTTTTATTTTTTCAGTAAAGAAATGCAAAAAAAGACCGCAAAATAGTGGGTGTAGCGTTTTCAGCAGTAACGCTGAAAAAACCAGAGATAGCCATGAGCATTTTCGAACTGACCGCCATTCTCGAACAATACAAAATCCCCCACCGCCTGGACCACGGCAAAGTCATGGCGAAAGACAAAAACAGCCACTGGATCGACGTAACCGACTGGGGTCGACTGCAGATGGCGAAGTGGCTGCAAGCGGCATAAATTCGGAAAACACCCAACCAAAAAAACCGCACTGCAAGCAGCGCGGCTTTTACCTGTAATCTGTCACCTGCCGACTACAAAACTTTGGAAACCGACTCCGCAAAATAATCCATATTGGCATCATTCAGCCCGGCCACGTTAATACGGCTGGAACCCACCATGTAAATGCTGAATTCGTCTTTCAGGCGCGCCACCTGCTCCGGTGTAATACCCAGGAACGAGAACATACCGAATTCTTTTTCGATAAAACCGAAGTCGGCGCCATTGCTGGCGGCGTTGAGTTTGGCCACCGCCTGGGCGCGCAGGCCGTTGATGCGGTTGCGCATTTCTGCCACTTCGCCCTGCCATTGTTGGGTCAGTTCAGTGGACGACAGAATGGCAGCCACGATAGCGGCGCCGTGTGCGGGCGGCATGGACCAGATGCCACGGGCAATGTTTATCAATTGGCTGCCTGCTGCTTCTGCGGCATGGGCAGTTTCGCCAATTACCAGCAGCATGCCGATACGCTCCCGGTACAGACCAAAGTTTTTCGAGCAGGATACCGACAGGAACATTTCCTTGACCCGCTCGCCCATCAGACGCAGGCCAGCGGCGTCTTCATCCAGGCCCACGCCGAAGCCCTGGTAAGCCATATCGACAAAGGGAATCAGCCCTTTTTCCACACACAGGTCGGCCACTTGTGCCCACTGCTCCAGATTCAGGTCGGCACCGCAGGGATTGTGGCAGCAGGCGTGCAGCAGCAATACATCACCGGGTTGGGCATCGCGCTCCAGGGTGGCAATCATGTCGGCGAACGCCACTGAGCAGGTGCTGCGGTCGTAATAGGGATATTCTTTGATGTTCAGGCCCGCCTCGCCAAACAGGGGCACATGATTGGCCCAGGTGGGGTTGCTCATCCAGATATTGGCACCGGGTCTGGCGCGGTTGATCAGTTCGCCACCCAAACGCAATGAACCGCAGCCGCCGGGAGCCTGAATGGAAGCCACGCGATTGGCCAGCAGCGCCGGGTGGCCTTCACCCAGTGCCAGCTTGCGCATTTCGCTATTGAATACCGCATCGCCTGGGCCACCGATATAGGATTTGGTGGTTTCACTTTGCAGGCGAATTTTTTCCGCCGCTTTGACGGAATCGAGAATCGGGGTTTGCCCCTGGGGGGTTTTATACACACCCACGCCCAAATCAACTTTGTTGGGGTTGTCGTCTTTCAGGAATTGACCCATCAGTCCGAGAATGGGGTCTTGGGGAAGTATTTGCAGTGCTTCAAACATGGTTGTGTCCAGGGTATGTACGGCGAATGCCAAAAAGTCAAAGAAACCGGAAACATATTGTAGTCGGGAATTTCAGCCGTGCAATGAGAAACCGCAACAGATTTTCACCGCCAGACGTATCCCTTTGATGACAGGGGTCACGGCGACCGGCAAAACCTCGCAAAGTAGTCGCTACTGGCGGAAGGCAGGGGGCCATCGGTGGTTTCCAGCTCTGCCACCACATAGCGTTCTGAGCCCCGTTGAATATGGCGATAAAGGTCTGCCACCAGGCTGTGCACCTGGCGCCCCACCCAGTTTTCTGGCAACAGGGATTCCGGCAACTCGGCGTCTTTTAACAACAGCCGCCGGTAATCGTGAATCAGCAGAGTACGTAGCTGAAATGCCGCTTCTGACAACAGGTTGTCGCCGTTTTCCAGGCGTTTCAACAGCGGAGAAAAAGCGTCATAGATGGCGCGATACTGCTGTTCCAACTGTTCCAGATTCCAACAGGCGTACACCCGGCTTTTCAACTGTTCAGCGGATGCCCCATCGTCGGGCTGGCTGCGCATTACCACCACCTGTTGCTGCAAGCCCAGTTCAGCCAGGGTTTCGTCCAGCGATAACCGGTCGGCGCCGGGCTTGGCCATCACACCGGGGAACAGGTTGCCAAAACCCAGCCAGTGCAGTTCTTTGCGTAACAAGTCACGCTGTTTTTCTGGCAGGTTATTGTGGTGAACAAACAACCAGTCACCGTGCTGGCTGTTGTGTTCGGGGGCATAGATGCGGCGCGCGGCTTTCTGGTAGTGGCGCAAACCGGATTCGGTAAAACGGTAAAAACTTTTGCGCCCCACCTGAACAGAGCACAGCCAGTCGTCCTGCACCAGCCGATACACCGCGGTGCGCACCAGGCGCTGGTTGAGACCAAAAGGCTCCAGCGCCCTGATTACACTGCCCAGCCACACGCTGTTGCCGTGCTGGGAAACGGTGTCGCCAAACAGAGTGACAATCAGCGAGCCCGCCCGCAAGGGGCGGCGCTGGCGAAAATCGCTCAGCAGGCGATTGAGTTGCGTGGCCGCGTTTGTGGTCATGGCGCTATTCCGTCCAGCTTCATCAGCATCAAACCTCGCCAACCGGCAATTCACTGGTGAGTTTATTCTGGCGCATGGAAATCAGTGTATTTACCGAGCGAATACCCTGCACCACCAACAGCCGCGACGACATAAACTGTTCGTAGGCCTCCATATCCCGGGCGACGATTTTCAGCAAATAGTCGCACTGCCCGGTGACCGAATGACACTCCAGAATTTCCTTGTTGCCACTGACCTGCTGCAAAAACTGCTCGATGGTTTCCGGGTGGTGATTTTCCAGCACCACTTCCGCAAAGGCGATAATTTGCAGCCCCAGTTTGCGGTGGTTAATACGGGCACTGTAGCTCTCGATATAACCTTCGTCCTGCAGTCGCTTGACCCGCCGCCAACAGGGTGCCGGCGACAGGGCAATACGCTCCGCCAGGTCACGGTTGGACAGCCTGCCATCCACCTGCAATTCGTGCAGTATTTGCGCGTCGTACTTATCCATAAACAATAGCCAAAGAAATAACTTTTCTCAAAAATTAATTTACAAGAAAGGTTATTGCCTATTGGTACTTTATTCAAGCAATAAGGAAAAACAATTTCCCGTTCGAATCGATACAGTAGCCACACTGGAATTAAAAAGACAAAGACACTGGATCGCCACGCTACGCTCGCGATGACGGTTGCAACACCACACCAAATAGAGATTGCCCGATACCCATGGTAGAGCTACCCGACACAAACGCCATCACCGCCTACGACTGGCAGCGCATCGCTTACTTGATCCTTGCTTCCCGCGCCATGGACGACGTGGAAGAACAAGAACTGGTACCGCAAAAACTGGTATTCAATCAGTTTTCCGCCCGCGGCCACGATATGGCCCAGGTGATGCTGGGCTCGCTGCTTACCCATCCCCACGACGGCGCCACCGGCTACTATCGCTCGCGCCCGTTTGTGCTCTCTTTGGGGGAAGATTTTGAAGCAGCCCTGGCGGGCCCCCTGGCCCGCAGTGGCGGCTACTCCGATGGCCGCGACATCGGCGTGGTGTGCAACTACCCCAACGAGAAGCGCACCGGTGCCATGCTGTTTCCCATGTGCGGCGGCGTGGGCTCCCAGTATTCACCCATTTCCGGCTGGGCCCAGTCCATCGTTTACAACCAGAATGAACTGAAAGACGATGCCTACCGCGGAGCGTTAGGCGTTTCCATGGGCGGCGATTCCTCCATGTCCACCAGCGGCTTTTGGGCGGCGCTGAATATCTCCACCACCAACAATCTGCCCCACCTGTTTTATATCGAAGACAACGGCTACGGCATCTCCGTACCGCAAGAAGTGCAAACCCCCGGCGGCGACCAGGTAGCCAATCTTGCCGCTTACAAGCAATTGAAAATTATTGACGGCGACGGCTCCGATCCACTGCAAGCGGCCACCAGAATTAAAGAAGCGGTTGATCACGTGCGCTCCGGCCAGGGCACCTGCCTGCTGCGCCTGAAAGTGCCGCGCTTGTGCGGCCACACCTTCCAGGACACCCAGACCTACAAACCGGAAGAATGTATCGCCCACGAACAGGCCAACGACCCGCTGCCCAAGCTAAAAGCTTTTATGCTGAGCCAGAACCTGATCGACGAAGACCAATGGAGCGCTCTGGAAACAAGAGCCACCGCCGAGGTAAAAGCGGCCGTAGAGAAGGCCCTGGAACGCCCTGAACCAGACACCGACAACCTCACCCGCTACGTGTACGAAGAAACAGACGCCAACGGCAATCCGGAACTGCAACTGCGCGGTGGCCTGGCCGCCAGCGGCCACCAACTCCCTGCAACCTCTGAAATAGCCGTACCAGAAGGCGCGCGCCTGAATATGCTCACCGCCATTCGCAAAACCCTGGATTACGAACTGGCCAGCAACCCCAAAGTGCTCGTATTCGGTGAAGACGTTGGCCCCAAAGGTGGTGTGCATGCCGCCACTTTGGGGCTGAATGACAAGTACGGTGACAACAGGGTATTTGACACCAGCCTGTCGGAGGAAGGCATTATCGGCCGCTCCGTGGGCATGGCCCTGTCCGGCCTGATGCCGGTTCCGGAAATTCAGTTCCGCAAATACGCCGAGCCCGCCGCCGAACAACTCACCGACACCGGCATTATGCGCTGGCGCACCGCCAACCAATTTGCCGCGCCTATGGTAGTGCGCGTACCCGGCGGCTTTGCCCGCCGCGGCGACCCCTGGCACAGCATGTGTGACGAAGTGGAATGGGCGCACAAAGTGGGCTGGCAGCTGGCCATGCCCAGCAACGCCGAAGACGCCGTGGGGCTGTTGCGTTCTGCGCTGAGGAGCAACAACCCCACCATTTTCTTTGAACACCGCAACCTGCTGGACGACAGCTGGGCGCGCCGCCCCTATCCCGGCGACAAGTTTGTGATTCCATTTGGCAAAGCCAAAACCCTACTGGCGGGTGACAAACTCACCGTGGTGACCTGGGGGGCCATGGTGCAGCGTTGCGAAGCCGCCGCCAGGCAATTCGACGGCAAAGTCGAGGTGATCGACCTGCGTTCTATCCAGCCATGGGACAAAGACTGCATTCTCGAATCAGTGAAAAAGACCGCTCGCTGCCTGATCGTCCACGAAGATAACAAAACCGCCGGCTTCGGCGCTGAAATTGCGGCTACCCTTACCGATGAACTGTTCTTCGACCTGGACGCCCCGGTGCGCCGTCTGACCATGCCCGACATTCCCAACCCGCACAATATTCACCTGCTGAACGCGGCGGTGCCGAGTGTGAAGAAGATTGCGGCGGGGATGAGCGAGCTGTTGGAGATTTAATTTTGGGTCGCACGTCTGACGTGCGACGTGCGGCCACTCACTAAATACTCAGAAGTAACGCCGCACCACCGAACACAAACTACGGAACACTCATGACAGACAAAATAAACATCACCCTCCCCGCCGAACAATTGGAAGGCACCGAGGCCACTCTCAGCCAGTGGTTGGTGGCGGTGGGCGACAGCGTGACCAAAGATCAACCGGTGGCGGAGCTGGAAACGGACAAGGTATCCATCGAAATTGTCGCTCCCACAGATGGTACCATGGCGGAATTGATTGCCACTGTGGGCGACAATATAGAGCCGGATGCGCTGATGGCGACCCTTGTCAGCGGCCAGCCATCAGCCATTGCCACTGAGGTCGTGGCAGCAACAGCGGCTGACCCGGCGTTGCAAGCTGTCGCCGAAACACCGGCACCAGCGCTAGAAAACGGCTCCTCGCGCCATTTAATCGGCCCGGCGGTACGCAAACTGGTGGCGCAGCACCAACTCAACTTTGACAGCGTTCCCGGTACCGGTCGCGGCGGCCGGGTAACCCGCGACGATGTAGTGCGCTACCTGGCCAGCGGCAAAGCAGAGCAAGACGGCAAAACCGCTGCCCCGGCAGCGTCTGCTCACCCTGCACCCAAACCCGGCAGCCAGGGCATACCAAGCCGCCTGGTGCCCCACAGCCAGATGCGTAAATCCATCGCCAACCACATGGTAGAAAGCCTGCTGCACAAAGCACCCCATGTGACCTCCGTGTTCGAGATGGATATGAGCAATATCATCGAACACCGCAAGTGGCACAAAAAGGAATACGCCGACAAAGGCGTCAAACTCACCTTTACCGCCTACTTCCTGGCCGCCTGTGTGGAGGCCATGAATGCGGTGCCAGATATGAACGCCCAATTCCACGACGATGCCCTGGAAATTTTTGACGATATCAATATCGGCGTTGGCACCGCCCTGGGCGAAGCTGGCCTGGTGGTTCCCGTAGTCAAACGGGTTCAAAATATGGATCTGTTTGAAATCGCTCGCGCCCTGGACGATCAAACCCAACGCGCCCGCAGCGGTAAACTGACCCCGGCGGATATGAAAGGCGGTACCTTTACCATTTCCAACCACGGCGTCAGCGGCAGCCTGTTTGCCGCACCCATTATTATCAACCAGCCCCAGGTGGCCATTCTCGGCATCGGCAAACTGGAAAAGCGCGTGGAAGTGGTGGATGTCAACGGTAACGATGACATCCGCATTCGCCCGAAATGTTATGTTTCCCTGAGCATCGACCACCGGGCAGTGGACGCCTTCCAGACCAATGCTTGGTTGGCAAAGTTTGTGGAAGTGGTTGTGAATTGGGGGCAGTAAGAGCCGCGTAGCAGCTCTGGTCGCACGCTAAAACCAACGTAATATTGTCATCCTGAGCACAGCGAAGGATCTCGAACTCCGAACTGCCAAAAAGATTCTTCGCTACGCTCAGAATGACGGGCTGTTGCTTTTAGCGTGCGACGTCAGACGTGCGACGTGCGACCCCACAAAAAGAACTCCGATATTAGAATTTGGCAACTCTCTGCCTTATGGGAAGCAACTTATGAAATACCAAAGCTACATCTGCGGCAACTGGCACACCGGCACCGAACCGGGCCAGGAAGTATTTAACGCCATCAGCGGCGAATCCCTGGGTCATGTTTCCAGTTCCGGTATCGACTTTAAAGCGGTGGCAGAATACGCCCGCAACGTGGGCGGCCCGGCGTTGCGGGCGATGACCACCCACCAGCGCGCTACGGCCATGAAAAAACTCGGCCTGCACCTACTGGGTATCAAAAGGAAGTTCTACGAAGTGTCTGCCGCCACCGGCGCCACCAAAGCCGACAGCTGGATCGATATCGAAGGCGGCATTGGCACCATGTTGAGCATCAGCTCTATCGTGCGCCGGGAAATGCCCAACGAAACCTTTGCGGTGGAAGGGGACACCGAACGCCTGTCTGCCAATGGCTCCTTTGTGGGCCGCCATATTCTGGTGCCCAAGGAAGGCCTGTCCCTGCACATCAACGCCTTTAACTTTCCCATCTGGGGCATGCTGGAAAAAATCGCGCCGTCACTGGCCGCCGGTGTTCCGGTCATCGTCAAACCGGCCACCGTGTCCGCCTACCTGACCGAATTTATGGTGCGGGAGATTATTGATACCGGCCTCTTGCCAGAGGGCTCCATTCAATTGATTTGCGGCTCCACCGGTGACCTGCTGGATCACCTCAACGAGCAGGACAGCGTTACCTTCACCGGCTCTGCCAAGACCGGCAAGATGCTCAAAACCCACCCCAACATTATCGATAATTCCATTCCCTTTAATATGGAAGCGGATTCGCTGAACTGCACCATCCTCGGTGAAACGGTTGCACAAGACAGCGACGAATTTACGCTATTTATCAAGGAAGTGGTGCGCGAGATGACCACCAAAGCGGGGCAAAAATGCACTGCCATCCGCCGTATTCTGGTACCGCGCAACATGGTTGATGCGGTTGCCGCTGCCCTGAAAAATCGCCTGGCCAAAAACCTGATCGGCGACCCATCCAGCGAAGGCGTGCGTATGGGCGCACTGGTGGGTCGGGACCAGGTCAACGACACCTGGGAAGCGGTGAAAACCCTGCAAAAAAGTTGCGACACCTTATTCGGCGGCGACGACAATTTCCACGTAACCGCTGCCGACAAAACCAAAGGGGCGTTTTTCCCCACCACCCTGCTCTACTGCGACCAACCATTGACCACCCCCACCCCTCACGAAGTGGAAGCCTTTGGCCCGGTGAGCACACTGATGCCCTACGACAACCTGAAGCAAGCCATTCAGATTTCCAAGCTGGGCAAGGGCTCGCTGGTAAGCTCCATTTTTACCCACGACAACAAAGAAGCCTGCGAAGCGGTATTGGGCACCGCCGCCTACCACGGCCGCATGGTGATCATTAACCGCGACTGCGCCGGCGAATCTACCGGCCACGGCTCGCCGCTGGCGCAACTGGTTCACGGCGGCCCGGGCCGCGCCGGTGGCGGCGAAGAACTGGGCGGCATTCGCTCGGTAAAACACTATATGCAGCGTACCGCCCTGCAAGGCTCGCCCACCACCCTGGCGGCCATCACCAACGAATATATACCCGGCGCAAAAATCAATCTGACCGAAGCCCACCCGTTCACCAAATACTTCGAAGAAATTCAGCCCGGTGACAGCCTGATCACCCACCGTCGCACCGTCACCGAAGCGGACATCGTCAACTTCGGCTGTCTGTCCGGCGACCATTTTTACGCCCACTTCGACGAAACCGCCGCTGCCGACTCCCTGTTCGGCAAACGGGTGGCCCACGGCTACTTTGTGCTGTCCGCCGCCGCCGGCTTGTTTGTCTATCCAGGGGTGGGCCCGGTACTGGCCAACTACGGCTTGAACAACCTGCGCTTTATCGAGCCGGTGGGCATCGGCGACACCATCCAGGCGCGACTCACCTGCAAGCAGAAAATCAAAAAAGACAAGCGCCCTGATGATGTAAAAGCCACCGGCGTTGTAGAGTGGGACGTTGAAGTGACTAACCAGGAAGGCGTGGCCGTTGCCATCTACAGCATTCTCACTTTGGTTGAACAGAAAGACGCGTAATTGACTGGTCGCACGCTTCACGTCGCACGTCGCACGCTAAAAACACCAACACCGTCATTCTGAGCGAAGCGAAGAATCTCTTTGTCTTTTCGAAGTTCAAGACCCTTCGCTACGCTCAGGATGACAAACAAGGTGCTTGGCCTTAGCGTGCGACATCAGACGTGCGACGTGCGGCCTCCACAAAGAGTCCACGATATGCCCAATTACGATTACATAATTGCGGAACCCCAAGACAACGGCGTTCTACTCATCAAACTCAACCGCCCGGAAGCCCGCAACGCGCTTACCACCGCCCTGCTCACCGAGCTGGCAACGGAGTTGGAAGCGGCGCAGGACAATGAGCAAATTCGCGCCGTGGTACTTTATGGCAACGACACGGTATTTGCCGCCGGAGCGGATTTAAAAGAAATGGCCAAGCTGGATGCAGTGGGAGTTTTGCAGGATGTGCGACCAAAAATCTGGAAGCGCATCTACGATTTTAAAAAACCCCTTATCGCCGCTGTTAACGGCTATTGTCTGGGCGGCGGCTGTGAACTGGCCATGCACGCGGATATTATAATCGCAGGCGAAAGCGCCGAGTTCGGTCAGCCCGAAATCAACCTGGGCATTATCCCCGGTGCCGGCGGCACCCAGCGCTTGATTCGCACCGTGGGCAAATCCCTGGCCATGAAAATGTGCCTGTCCGGTGAGTTTATCGGCGCCGACATAGCGGTTGCCAGCGGCCTTGCCGCGGAAAAAACCGCCGACGATCAAACCCTGGCCCGCGCCCTGAAACTGGCTGGTCGCATTACCAAACAAGCACCCTTGGCGGTTCAGCAAGCTAAAGAGGTACTATTGAAAGCCTTCGAAACCGATCTGGAAGCGGGCCTGCACTACGAGCGCAAAGCGTTCACCGTATTGGCCGCTACCGAAGATCGCAACGAAGGGATTACGGCGTTTTTAGAGAAACGCAAGCCGGAGTACAAGGGGCGCTGAACGCGCCCGCTTGTGGTCGCACGTCTGACGTCGCACGCTAAAACCAAGCACGCTGTTTGTCATCCTGAGCGAAGCGAAGGATCTCGAACTTCGAACAAGCAAAGAGATTCTTCGCTGCGCTCAGAATGACGCGGTACCGATGGTTTTAGCGTGCGACATACGACGTCAGACGTGCGACCGCCCGAACAGAGCTATTGACTAGCAAAACGCAACGACAGCGAAAAGGAAACAACATGACCTTCACCACCATCACCTACACCGCTGAAGACGGCGTTGCAGTTATCACTCTCAACCGTCCCGACCGCCTCAACAGTTTTAATCAGGATATGCACAGCGAATTGCGCGAGGCATTGAAGTGTGCGGAAAACGACCCACTTGTGCGCTGCCTGGTGTTGACCGGCGCCGGGCGCGGTTTTTGCGCCGGGCAGGATTTGAGTGACCGCAACGATACTGAAATGCTCGACCTTGGTGACTCCATCGACAAAAACTACAACCCGTTGATTCGCAAACTGCTGGGCATGCCCAAGCCGGTGGTCTGCGCAGTGAACGGTGTGGCTGCCGGCGCCGGTGCCAGTCTCGCTCTGGCCTGCGATATCGTGGTAGCCGCCGAAAGTGCTTACTTTGTACAGGCATTTTGCAATATCGGTCTGATCCCCGATTCCGGCAGCACCTGGCACCTGCCCCGCGCCGTGGGGCTGCCCCGCGCCAAAGGTTTGGCTCTGCTGGGAGAAAAACTCCCGGCCCCGCAAGCGGAGCAATGGGGCATGATCTGGAAATGCGTGGCAGACGACAACCTGATGGACGACGTGATGGCCATGGCCCGCAACCTGGCCACCAAACCCACCAAAGCCCTGGCCATGATCAAATCCGCCCTGCACCAATCCACCGCCAACAGCCATCACTTGCAACTGGAAGTGGAAAAGGAATATATGCGCAAGGCGGGCCAAACCAAAGATTTTCGCGAGGGTGTGGCGGCGTTTATGGAGAAGCGCAAGCCTTCGTTTAAGGGGGAATAGTGAATTTAAAGCACATTACTTTGTAGAGAGTGGTCGCACGTCTGACGTCGCACGCTAAAACCAAGCACGTTGTTTGTCATTCTGAGCGCAGCGAAGAATCTCGAATTTCGAACTGGTCAAGAGATTCTTCGCTACGCTCAGAATGACGGACTTGGCATTTTTCGCGTGCGACCTCAGACGTGCGGCCCTCAAAAAACATCGAATTAGCAAGATCACACCAAACTGGAACAGAACAAAGCATGACCGCACTACCCACCACCTCCATCATCGCCGTAATCGGCGCCGGCACCATGGGCGCTGGCATTGCCCAGGTCGCCGCCGCAGCGGGGCACCCGGTTTTGCTGTTTGACGCCGCCGAGGGCGCTGCCCAGGCGGGCATTGAGAAAACCCGCGCGGGCCTGGAGCGCGTTATCGCCAAGGGCAAAATAACCGCCGAACAAGCGGATGAACTCACTGGCCGCATAACCGCCTGCGGCTCCCTGCAGGAACTGGACGCCGCCAAACTGGTGGTAGAAGCCATTGTCGAAAAGCTGGATGTCAAACAGAGCGTATTCAGCCAACTGGAAGATATTTGCGGCGACGATGCCATTTTCGCCACCAACACCTCATCCATTTCCGTTACCGCCATCGCCGCCGGCTTGAAGCGCCCGGAGCGCTTGGCAGGCATGCACTTCTTTAACCCCGCCCCGGTGATGCAACTGGTGGAAGTGATCAGCGGCCTGGCGACCGACAGCCATGTCGCGCAAACCCTGTACAGCACCGCCGCCAACTGGGGCAAGCACCCGGTAATGGCCAAATCCACCCCCGGTTTTATCGTCAACCGTGTGGCCCGGCCTTTCTATGCCGAGGCACTGCGGGTATTGCAGGAAGGGGGCAGCGATGTGGCCACCATCGACGCGGTAATGCGTGAAGCCGGCGGTTTTCGCATGGGGCCATTCCAGCTGATGGACTTGATCGGTCAGGATGTCAACTACGCGGTTACCAACTCCGTCTACAACGCCTACTTTCAGGATCAGCGCTTCCTGCCATCGCTGGTGCAACAGGAGCTGGTGCAGGCCGGGCGCCTGGGCCGTAAAGCTGGCCGAGGCTTCTACAATTATGCCGAAGGCGCAGAGCAGCCCGCTCCACATACTGCTGAACAAGGCCCAAAACCTGAGCGCGTTATTATCGGCGGTCATTTGGGAGTCGCTGAGTCGCTAATTGAACAACTCCAGAATGCCGGAATTGCGGTGGAGCGCAGCGAACAGTCAGACCATAACTTTCTTTGGGTCGATGGCATTGAACTGCGCCTCACCGAAGGCACCATGGCCACCGAATTGGCCGCCGAAGAAGAACTCAACGAACTGGTGCTGTTCGACCTGACACTGGACTACAACAACGCCACCCGCATCGCCATCACCAAAGCAGATCAAGCCAGCGACGAAGCCCTGCAAAAAGCAGCCGGGTTGTTTCAGGCCATAGGCAAACAGGTGTCCGTAATCGATGACATCCCCGGCATGATTGTGATGCGCACCGTCTGCATGCTGGCCAACGAAGGTGCCGATGCGGTCAACCAGGGCGTGTGCACTGCGAAAGCGGTAGACCTCGCCATGAAAGGCGGCGTCAACTACCCGCAGGGGCCGCTGGCCTGGGCTGACCAACTGGGCGTACCGATAGTGGCCACCGTACTGGAAAACCTGGCTCTGCTGTACGGCGAAAACCGCTACCGCATCTCGCCGCTGATACGGCGCAAGTGTTTTGCGGAGCAGAGTTTTTTCAGCAACTAACTATTACGTCATCCCGATACAGTTCACCGTCATCCTGAGCACTGTACTCCCGCATCCTGAGCGCAGCGAAGACAAATTGACAGGAAAGTCAATTTGGGCGCCATAGGCGGCCGAAGGCCGAGTGCCATGGAAGGCACGAGTCAATCTCGACCACCTTCGCTACACTCAGAATGACAGCAGAGAAAACAATGGCATTAACCGACCAACAACTCGCCGAAGCCTGCGTTGCGGAGCTCTACAACCGAGACCCAGCCAGCAAAACACTGGGCATGACCGTAGCCGAGGTAAAGCCGGACTTTGCCAAAGTCACCATGACCGTGCGCGGAGATATGCTTAACGGCCACGCCACCTGCCACGGCGGTTTTGTGTTTGCCCTGGCGGACTCCGCATTTGCCTTTGCCTGCAACAGCACCAACCAGGCGACCGTTGCCTCTGGCTGCTCCATTGAATACGTAGCGCCGGCACGGGAAGAGGATGTACTCACCGCCACCGCCGAGAAAAAACACCGGGCGGGGCGACTGGGCGTCTATGACATCACCGTAACCAACCAGAACAACGATGTAGTCGCGTATTTTCGCGGCAAGTCGTATCAGATTAAACAGAATGTATTACCTGAAACTACTTCAGTACTCTGATTTAAACTGTTAAACATGATTTGAGAAGTCGCACGTCGCATGTCTGACGTCGCACGCTAACTGCACCAAGCCCGTCATTCCCGCGTAGGCGGGGATGACGACACGTTAAGGAGACTGAAAATGGCTGACGCCTATATCTGCGACGCAATCCGCACCCCCATTGGCCGCTACGGTGGCAGCCTGTCACCGGTGCGCGCCGACGACCTGGGCGCAGTGCCTATGAAGGCGCTGATGGAGCGCAACCCCTCCGTGGACTGGACGCAGGTGGACGACATCTTTTATGGCTGCGCCAACCAAGCCGGCGAGGATAACCGCAACGTGGCCAAGATGAGCGCACTGCTGGCCGGTGTACCCATCGACGTACCGGCCAGCACCACCAACCGCCTGTGCGGTTCCGGCATGGATGCGGTGGGCATGGCCGCCCGCGCCATCAAATCCGGCGAAGCCGACCTGATCATCGCTGGCGGTGTCGAGCAAATGTCTCGCGCACCTTTTGTTATGGGCAAAGCCAACAGCGCCTTTGGCCGCGACCAGAAAATGTACGACACCACCATGGGCTGGCGCTTTGTCAACAAACTGATGAAAAGCCAGTTCGGTGCAGACTCCATGCCGGAGACTGCAGAAAACGTGGCGGCAGACTTTACTGTGTCGCGGGCAGACCAAGACGCCTTTGCCCTGCGCAGCCAACAGCGCACCGCCGCTGCCCAGACCAATGGAATTTTTAAAGACGAGATTGTGCCGGTTACCATTCCTCGTCGTAAGCAAGACGATTTGATCTTCGACAGCGACGAACACCCCCGCGCCAACACCACCGCCGAGGCGCTGGCAAAACTGCCAACCCCGTTTCGCGATGGCGGCACGGTAACCGCCGGTAACGCATCGGGCATTAACGACGGTGCCTGCGCGCTGTTGATTGCCTCCAAAGAAGCGGTGCACAAATACAACCTGACCCCCAAAGCCAAAATCGTCGCCATGGCCACCGCCGGTGTGGAACCGCGCATTATGGGTATCGGCCCGGTGCCCGCCACCCGCAAAGTGCTGGCCAAAGCCGGGCTGACTCTGGATCAAATGGACGTCATCGAACTCAACGAAGCCTTCGCCGCCCAGGGGCTGGCCTGCATGCGCGAACTGGGCCTGGCGGACAATGCCGAACACGTCAACCGCAACGGCGGCGCCATCGCCCTGGGCCACCCACTGGGCATGAGCGGCGCGCGGCTGGTAACCACTGCCATGTACCAGCTACAGCGGGACGGTGGGCAATATGCGCTCTGCACCATGTGTATTGGGGTTGGGCAGGGGATTGCACTGGTGATTGAAAGAATTTAACGAATTGTCATCCTCAGCGTAACGAAAGATCTCGGACTCCGAATTGGTAAAGAGATTCTTCGCTACGCTCAGAATGACAGCACCAAAAACGATACATAATTTTATATTTCCAAAATATTTATGTATCATTAATTGCTTAAGCCATCTCCTCGGAGCAAGCCATGACCGCAGAACAAAAGAGCATCGAGCAATTGGAAGCCGATTTCCAGGCCCGCATCGACGCCGAAGAGCGCATCGAGCCGAAGGACTGGATGCCGGAAAAATACCGCAAGACCGTATTACGCCAGATGTCTCAGCACGCCCACTCTGAAGTCATCGGCATGCAACCGGAGGGCAACTGGATTACCCGCGCCCCCAGCCTGCACCGCAAGATCGTACTGCTGGCCAAGGTACAGGACGAAGCGGGTCACGGCCTGTATCTGTACAGCGCCGCCGAAACGCTCGGCGCCACGCGGGAGGAGTTGGTGCAACTGATGCATGAAGGCAAGGCCAAGTACTCCTCCATTTTTAATTACCCTACACTTACCTGGGCAGATATCGGCGCCATTGGCTGGCTGGTGGACGGCGCCGCCATCGTCAATCAGGTGGCGCTGCAGCGCACCTCTTACGGTCCCTACTCCCGCTCCATGATCCGCATTTGTAAGGAGGAGAGCTTTCATCAGCGCCAGGGCTACGAAATTATGCTGAAGTTGGCCAACGGCTCACCGGAGCAGAAGGCCATGGCGCAGGATGCATTGAACCGCTTTTGGGAACCATCGCTGATGATGTTCGGCCCCACCGATGCGGATTCCCCCAACTCCGCCCAATCCATGAAGTGGAAGATCAAACGCAAATCCAACGACGAACTGCGCCAGGCGTTTGTGGACCAGACCATCAAGCAAATTGAAGTGCTGGGCCTGGAACTGCCCGGTAAAGACATTAAATGGAACGAGCAACGTGGCCACTACGATTTTGGCGAGCTGAACTGGGACGAATTTTTTGCCGTGATCAAAGGCAACGGCCCCTGTAACCGCCAGCGCCTGGCGCACCACAAAAAAGCCCACGACGAAGGCCAGTGGGTACGGGAAGCGACGCGGGCGTATGAAGCCAAGCAGAAGGCTCGGAAAGCACGGGCTGCGTAGCGAACGGTCGCACGACGCACGTCTGACGTCGCACGCCAAATGCAAAAAGCCCGTCATTCTGAGCGCAGCGAAGAATCCCTAGACCAGTTCGAAGTTCGAGATTCTTCGCTACGCTCAGAATGACAAGCAACGTGCTTGGTTTTAGCGTGCGATGTACATCGTCAGACGTGAAGCCGCCAGAAAAGAACGCCAGACTCGAACCAAGAGAGATTCCAGCTTATGAAAAACAACATGCCCCTATTCGAAGTATTCGTGCGCTCCAAGCGCGGCCTTGACCACACCCACTGCGGCAGCCTGCACGCGGAGAGCGCGGAGCAGGCGTTGGAATACGCCCGCGATGTGTACACTCGCCGCTCCGAAGGCGTCAGTATTTGGGTGGTTAAAGCCAGTGATGTGACCGCTTCGCAAGAAAGCGACCGGGACAGTTTCTACGACCCGATGGACGACAAACCTTACCGGCACGCCACCCATTATCAGCTGCCGGAAGAAGTGAACAATATGTGACGTCGCCATCCTGAGCACAGCGAAGGATCTCTTTGCTTGATTGAACAATGAGATCCTTCGCTGTGCTCAGAATGACAGTGTGGAGTGAAAAAATGACTGAAGCCAACAACCAAGCTATCGTCGACTACGCCATCCGCCTGGCGGACGACTCACTGACCCTGGGCCATCGCCTTTCCGAGTGGTGCAGCAATGGTCCGTTTCTGGAAGAAGACATCGCCCTGATCAACGTATCACTGGATTACGTGGGCCGCGCCAAGATGTTTTACGAGTACGCAGGCAAAGCCGAAGGCAAGGGCCGCAGCGAAGACGATATTTGCTACCTGCGGGACGCCCGCGAATACCGCAACCTGCTGATCAACGAGCTACCCAAAGGCGATTTCGCCTTTACCATCGTGCGCCAGTTTTTTGTGGACGTCTTTAACCTGCTGTTTTACACAGAACTGCAAAAAAGCACCGACAGCACTCTGGCCGCCATCGCTGGCAAATCGATCAAGGAAACCACATACCACCTGCGCCGCAGCAAAGACTGGATGGTGCGCCTGGGTGACGGCAGTGAAGACAGCCACAACCGCTGCCAGACTGCCATCGACGAGCTCTGGGACTACGTGACCGAAATGTTCGATATGGACGAACTGGAAACCGCGCTGGTTGCTCAGGGCGTGGCCGTGAACCGCACACAACTGCGCGAGCAGTGGCAGCAAATGATTCAGGACGTGACCAACGAAGCCACCCTGACCCTGCCGGATCACGACATCGCCATTCGCGGCGGTCGCACCGGTATTCACACCGAACACCTGGGTTATCTGCTGGCGGAATTGCAGTATGTGCAACGGGCGTATCCGGGGAATAGTTGGTAAACACATCATCATTGCCGCCACTGTCATCCTGAGCATAGCGAAGGATCTCAATGGTAGAGCTAACCTGCGAGATCCTTCGCTATGCTCAGGATGACAAGTGGGGATGATGAAAAGAGACAAACATGGTCACACTAATCCCAATCGTCAGCGCCGAACAGGTTGAACGTAATCAGCACCGCGCCAACCCGGACACCGCCGCCATCTGGGATTTACTGGATACCGTCCACGACCCGGAAGTGCCCGTGCTGTCACTGTGGGACCTGGGCGTATTGCGCAATGTGGAAAAGCAGGGTGACAAAATTACCATTACCCTCACCCCCACCTACAGCGGCTGCCCCGCCATTAATACCATGGCGGAGGATGTGGAAGTGGCACTGAAAAATGCCGGTTACAGCAACGTTGACATTCGCAGCCAACTGGCACCGGCCTGGACCACCGACTGGCTCAGCCCGGAAGGTCGGCGCAAACTGAAAGACTACGGCATTGCACCGCCGCAGGAAACCTCCACAAACAAAGAAAGCCTGTTTGGAGAGGAGCCACAAATCCCCTGCCCCCAGTGCGATTCAGTGAACACGGTAAAAGTGAGCGAATTCGGTTCCACCGCTTGCAAGGCGCTGTACAAATGCCAGGACTGCCACGAGCCGTTTGATTATTTCAAGTGCCTGTGAATACGACCCCGTCATCCTGAGCGCAGCGAAGGATCTCATACTGCGCTGTAACATAGAGATCCGTCACTGCGCTCAGGATGACAATTGGACAGAGTAAAGAATATGAACGATACCAACTTCTACAGCCTCAACGTCGCCGCTGTTGCTGCCGAGACCGACTCCGCCGTGCAGGTGACTTTTGACGTTCCTGCGGAATTAAAAGAAAAATACCAGTTTATCCAGGGCCAGTACCTGACCCTGAAGGCCGATATCAACGGCGAAGTTGTGCGCCGTTCCTACTCCATCTGCTCCGCCGTTGGCGATGAGCAACTGCGGGTGGGTATTAAAAAAATCGACGGCGGGGTATTTTCCACTTTTGCCAACGAGCAATTGAAAGCCGGCGACTGTCTGGAAGTGATGCCCCCCCAGGGCAAGTTCTACACCGAACTGAATCCCGCCAACACAAAAAACTATATGTGCATTGCCGCCGGTTCCGGCATTACCCCCATGCTGTCGATCATCAAAACCGTACTGGCCACTGAACCGGGCAGCGCAGTTACCCTGATTTATGGCAACCAACGCACCAAAAGCGTGATGTTCCGTGAAGAATTATCAGACGTTAAAAACGCCCATATGGAGCGCTTTCAATGGATCAATATTCTCAGCCGGGAAGAACACGAAGCCGAGGTGCTGCACGGCCGTATCAACAACCGCAAAGGCGCCGAGTTGCAAGCCAAAAAGCTGATCAAGATTAATGCCTTTGACGAAGTGTTTCTGTGCGGCCCGGAATCGATGATCTCCGAAGTCTCCCGCGGCCTGCGCAGCGAGGGCATTGCAGAAGCCAACATTCACTACGAACTGTTTGGCTCATCGGCCGAAGCCGCTGCCGAAGCGGTGCAGAAACACCACGAGCGGGCAGAAAAATACGGCGAACTGGTGAGTAACGTCACCCTGATGTCCGGTGGCCGCCGTATCAACTTCGACCTCAGCGCCGATGGCGAAAACCTGCTGGACGCGGGCATCGACAATGGCGTCGACCTGCCTTTCTCCTGCAAGGGCGGCGTGTGCGCCACCTGCAAAGCCAAACTGATCGAAGGCGAAGTGGAAATGGACCGCACCCACGGCCTGGAGCAGTACGAAATCGACAAAGGCTTTATTCTCACCTGCCAGGCGCACCCGGTGAGTGAAAAAGTGGTGGTGGATTTTGATCAGCATTAATGTGAGAAATGTGAGACGAGAGATGGAAGACAGGGCGCACTGAACGAGCCGTCTTAGGTCTTCGTCATTCTGAGCGCAGCGAAGAATCCAGTGTCTTTCAAGGTATTGATCGACAATTAAAGCCTCTGGATCGCCGCGCTGCGGTGACTCGCAACATCCGTGTTGCTTGGTCTGCGACCGCCTACTGCGCCCAAATCGGCTCTCCTGCCGATTTGTCGCGATGACGAAAGGAAGCAGACTTACCACGGAATCTCACTACCATCGTAGTTAAAAAACCGCCCGGACTTTTCCGGCGTCAAATTATCCAATACCACCTTTAACCCTGTTGCGCTTTCTTCGGTAGTGATCAACGCATTGGGGCCGCCCATATCCGTTTGCACCCAGCCGGGGTGCAACACCACCGATGTGACCCCCAAATACCCAGTATCGATAGACAGGCTTTTCATGGCCTGATTCAAGGCGGTTTTTGACGAGCGATACATATAATTACTGCCGCCGCGATTGTCGGCAATACTCCCCACTTTGCTGCTTATCGAGGCAATGGTTTTTCTCTCGCTGGCGGCTACGTTGTCGAGAAATACCTGCGCCATCAGCAGCGGAGCGACAGTGTTGACACGCATCACCTGCAACCACTCGTCCACGTCCAGGCTGCCGAGGCGGTTGCCCGCCCCGCCATACACTCCGGCGTTGTTCAGCAACAGATCAATGGGCTCGCTGCCCAAAGCGCTTTTCAGCCGCGCAATGCTGCACTCACTGGATACATCCAGTTCATGCACCACCACTGAATCCGGGTAACGGTCCGCAAGGCACTGCAACTCGGCGGCTTGCTGTGGCTGGCGGCAACAGGCATGAACCCGCCAACCGCTGTTCAGATATTGGCGCGTCAGTTCCAGGCCGATTCCGCGGTTGCTTCCGGTAATCAACAGGGTTTTCATAATTTTCTCCACAACTTGTCATAATTTATTCATTAAAATTGACGGCCGTAAGCTCAAGCATCTGATTTTTACGCCGAATTATCATACAATTCTGCCACCCCACCCCATAGCGGCCTTTATTATGTACAAACGCACCAAAATTATCGCCACCCTCGGCCCCGCCAGCTCCGATGCGGAAACCATCAGCGGACTGATTCAGGCCGGAGCCAACGTCTTCCGCATTAACTTTTCCCATGGCGAACCACAAGAGCACATGGAGCGCGCCCGCCTGGTGCGCCAGGAAGCGGACAAACTGTCCGCCAATGTCGCCCTGCTGGGGGATTTGCAGGGCCCGAAAATCCGCATCGCCGGCTTTCGCACTGGCAGCGCGCAACTGGCAGAAGGCGCCAGCTTTGCTCTTGATACCCAACACCCGGCCGATGAAGGCGACGAACAAGTCGTGGGTTGCAGCTACCAATCCCTGTCGACGGATTGCCAACCCGGGCAAACCCTGCTGCTGGACGATGGTCGCCTGCAACTGCAAATCGACAGTATCGACGGCACCCGCATCAACACCACAGTGATTGTTGGCGGCGTACTCTACCCCAAGAAAGGCATCAACCTGCTGGGTGGCGGTCTGTCGGCCCCGGCATTGACGGAAAAAGACCTGGAAGATTTAAAAGTCGCCACCGAAATGGAAATCGACTACCTGGCGATATCCTTTCCGCGTACCGCCGAAGATATGCACTACGCTCGCGAATGCGCCCAAAAAGCCGGCTGCAAAGCTCGCCTGGTATCGAAAATCGAGCGCGCCGAAACCGTGGCCGACGACAAAACCCTGGACGACATGATCATCGCCTCTGACGCGGTGATGGTAGCCCGCGGTGACCTGGGTGTGGAAATTGGTGACGCCGGCCTGATTGGTGTGCAAAAGAAAATCATTCTCCGCGCCCGCCAGTTAAACCGGGCAGTGATCACCGCCACCCAGATGATGGAAACCATGATCGACAACGCCATCCCCACCCGCGCGGAAGTGTTCGACGTGGCCAACGCGGTACTGGACGGCACCGACGCGGTGATGCTGTCGGCAGAAACCGCCACCGGCAAACACCCCATTACCGTGGTGGAAGCCATGAGCCGCATCGCTCTGGGGGCGGAAAAGCAACGCAGCACCCAAATATCCGGCCACCGCATGGATCGTCAATTTCAGCAAACCGAAGACGCCATCGCCATGGCCGCCATGTACGCCGCTAACCATATGCCCGATGTGAAAGCGATTATCTGCCTCACAGAATCCGGTAACACGCCACTACTGATGTCGCGCATCCGCTCCGGCATCCCGGTATTCGCCATGTCCGAACACCAGAGCACCCTCAATCGCATGGCCCTGTTCCGCGGCGTTATCCCCCGCTACTACAACATCTCCGGCAACAACCGCAACAGCCTGCTGAGTGACGCAGTGGAAAAACTCAAAAGCAACGGCTTTCTCAACAAAGGCGATATGGTGCTCGGCACCCGCGGCGATCAGGTGGGCGAAGGGGGAATGACGAATACGTTGAAGATTTTTGAGGTTTAGATTCGGCTGCGGGTTGCGGGCTACGAGCCCCGGGCAGCCCGGAGGAAAATCGCTATCAAATCTGTCATTGCGAGGAGCGAAGCGACATGGCAATCTCGTCATCATTCAACATTCATCTTCGCACCCCTGCTCAAACAACGGCTTGATCTCCCCCGCTGTCAGTCGGCGGCGATCCGGCTCTGCTTCTGCCAGAGGTTCCACCAAGTGCAATGATTGTTGGCAGCGCACCGTCAGTTGCTGGTACTCCGCTGTGCCCCGGGTTTTCCATTGAATCTGTTCGTCGCTCACTTGCTTGATCACTTTCGCCGGGCTGCCCACTACCATGCTGCGGGGGGCGCATTTGAAGGCCGCTTTTACAAAAGCACCGGCGGCAACGATGGATTCTTCACCAATGTCGGCACCATCCATGACCACTGCATTCATGCCCACTAATGCATTGCGACCGATGCGGCAGCCGTGCAGCACCGCGCCGTGGCCGATGTGCCCATTTTGTTCCACCACGGAATCTTTATCGGGAAAGCTGTGCATCACACAGGTGTCCTGCACATTGGCGCCCTGCTCGACGATGATGCGACCAAAGTCACCGCGCAGGCAGGCACAGGGGCCGATGTAGCAATGAGGGCCGATAATGACATCACCGATCAGTTCGGCAGAAGGGTGGACAAATGCGGTGGGGTGAACAACGGGAGTCAGGCCGTCGATGGAATAGCAGGGCATGGCTGGCTCCGTTTGACGTTTGACGTTTGACGTTTGACGTTTGACGTTTGACGTTTGACGTTTGACGTTTGACGTTTGACGTTTGACGTTTGACGTTTGACGTTGATTTTGTAGGTCGGCCTTCAGGCTGTCAACGTATTTGCTACGTAGCGCCAACTTTGTCGGCCTGAAGGCCAACCTACAGAGCTAAGAGCCCACATCGTCCAACGTCGAACTCCAAACGTCAAACAACACAGGCGCAAAAAAGCCCACCTTTATTCTATAGATAAAGGCGGGCTTTGGTACCGTCATTCCCGCGTAGGCGGGAATGACGATGTATTTTGTTAGGCACTCAGTGAGTGGTTTCGCCAGCGCCTTCCTGCTGCTGTTCCGCTTGGGCCTTGGCTTGTGCCAGGGCCTGAACAAACAGGGCATCGAAGTTGATGGGGGGCAGCATCAGGGCCGGGAAGGAGCCTTTGGTCACCACGTTATCAATCACTTCACGGGCGTAGGGGAACAGCATATTGGGGCAAGCGGTGTTGAGCACTTGCGCCAGTTGCTGACCTTCCAGGCCGGTTACGGTAAACAGGCCTGCCTGCTGCACCTCTACCAGGTAGAGGGCTTCTTCTTCGCTCTTTACGGTGATGGTAAGCTGCAGGGTGACTTCGTACAGGCCATCTTCCACCTTTTTGGTTTTGGTGGTCATTTCCTGATTGACGTTGGGCTTCCACTGTTTGCGGAACGCTTCGACACCTTGTGGGGTTTCAAAAGACAGGTCTTTCAGGTACATGCGCTGCATAGCGAATTGAACCTGGGGCTGTTGCTGTTCCTGACCGGCGGCTGCGGCTTCTGCGCCTTCGGCACCACCTTCGGTTTCTGTGGTTTGCTCGGCTTCGGTTGTTTCAGCTGTAGTTTCTTCAGTGTTTTCGTTGCTGGTTTCGTCAGTCATGGAACTCGCCTTATACTTTTAACATGTTTGCTTTGGTATTTGAAAATTCAGGTTTTCATCTATATGGAGACAGCTGACGGCTTTTCAAGCACCGGCCAGCAATTTATCCAGTTTGCCGTTGCTTTCCAACCGCTGCAGGTCGTCAAAGCCTCCCACATGGGTGCTGCCCACCCATATCTGCGGCACCGTGCGCTGACCGCTGCGCTGCATAACTTCGGTGCGGAGCTTGCGGTTGCTGTCTACGGAAATATCCTTGAAGTCAACGCCTTTGCGCTTTAGCAAACGCCGGGCGGCAATGCAGTAAGGGCAGAAACGGGTGCCGTACAGTACTACGTCAGACATTGGCCTTGCCCTTCTGGTTCTTGGTTTTCTTTTTGCTCTTGCCCTTTTCCTTGTCTTTGATTTTTTCTCTGCCTTTCACCAGTGGCAGGTTCTGGTTCTGCCACTCGGCAACACCGCCGCGGATACGGCGCACCTCAAAACCCTGTTTGCGCAGGACTTTGCCAGCAGCTCCCGCATGTTGGCCCATCTTGTCGGCCACCACCAAGGTTTTTCCCTTGTAGTTGTCCAGTTCTGACAGGCGCGCTGCCAGCTTGTCGTGAGGAATGTTCAGCGCATCGGTAATGTGGCCAACATCGAATTCTTTGTGGGGGCGCACATCCACCAACACGCCATTGCCGCTGTTCAGCAGTACCACCACCTCACTGGTAGACAACAGCTTGCCACCCTTATTGCCCTCGGTAATGGCCAGCAGGTAGATCAACACCAGGCCAATGCTCACCAGCAGCCACTGCTCGCTGATAAATACGAAAAAATCCACGGTTCAGTTCCCGTCCGGTTACATCAAAGGGCGGGAGTATAAACGAGCTGCGGGCGACTAGCTACGGGGAGGGGCGGGAACACCACAGCTTGTCATCCTGAGCGCAGCGAAGGATCTCGTACTTCGGCCACACATGGAGACCCTTCGCTACGCTCAGGATGACATATTGGCCTGATCTGCTCGCGGCCCGTAGCAGTTCCGTTCGCCTCATCAAACCGTTACTATCTGCACTACTTTTACACACCTACGCATTCCCATGACAAAGAAACCCTTGGTACTTTTGATCCTCGACGGCTGGGGCCACAGCGACTCCAGCGAACACAACGCCATCTTCAGCGCCAACACCCCGGTGTGGGACAAACTCTGGGCGCAGGCACCACGCACCCTGATTCAAACGTCGGGCATGGCGGTGGGACTGCCGAAAGGCCAAATGGGTAACAGCGAAGTGGGCCATATGACCCTGGGAGCTGGCCGGGTGGTATACCAGAATTTCACCCGCATCAACAAAGCCATTGAAGACGGCGACTTTTTTAACAATGCCACTTACCTGGCGGCCATCGACAAAGCCGTTAACGCAGACAAGGCCGTGCATGTGCTCGGTCTACTGTCACCTGGGGGCGTGCACAGCCACCAAGACCATATCCTCGCCGCCTGCGAGCTGGCGGCCCAACGCGGCGCCAGCAAAGTGTATGTTCACGCCTTTCTGGATGGCCGCGACTGCCCACCGCGCAGCGCCCTGTCATCGCTGGAAAAAACCGCTGCCAAACTGACCGCGCTGGGCGTTGGCCAAATTGCCAGCCTGTGCGGACGCTACTATGCCATGGACCGCGACTCCCGCTGGGACCGAGTACAAACCGCCTATGATCTGCTCACCCAGGGCAAAGCGGAATTCAGCGCCGACAGTGCCACCGCCGGGCTGCAAGCCGCTTACCAGCGGGAAGAAAACGACGAATTTGTTCAGGCCACCGCCATTGACGGTGGTGCCGCCATAGGCGATGGCGATGCGGTGCTGTTTATGAACTTCCGCCCGGATCGCGCCCGCCAGATCACCCGCGCCTTTGTGGATGCGGACTTCAGCGGCTTTGAGCGCGCCGCCACCCCAGCGCTGGCAGCTTTTGTGATGACCACCGAATACGCCGCCGACATCCACACACCCTGTGCCTTCCCGCCGGAAAAACTGGTGAACTCCATGGGCGAGTACCTGGCTGGGCTGGGCAAAACCCAGTTGCGCATTGCCGAAACGGAAAAATACGCCCACGTGACCTTTTTTTATTCCGGCGGACGAGAAGAACTGTACGAGGGCGAAGACCGCATTCTGGTGCCCAGCCCCCAGGTGGCCACCTACGACCTGCAGCCGGAAATGAGCGCTGAAGAAGTTACCGACAAACTGGTTGCCGCCATCGAATCCGGCAAATACGACGCAATTATCTGCAACTACGCCAACGGCGACATGGTGGGCCACACCGGAGTATTCGACGCAGCGGTGCAGGCCGCCGAATTTGTCGACCAGTGCGTGCAGCGCATTACCGACGCGGTACAGGTGGCAGGCGGCGAATGCCTGATCACCGCCGACCACGGCAACCTGGAAGAAATGTTCGACTCCGAATCCGGCCAGATCAGCACTCAGCACAGCACCCTGCCAGTGCCCTTTGTGTATGTGGGCGAACGCAACCTGGCATTGGTGGATGGCGGCTCGCTGGCGGATGTAGCCCCCACCATGCTGGCACTGATGGGCCTGCAACAACCTGCCGAAATGGGCGGCCGCTCGCTGGCGGTTTTACAGGGCTAGACTGCTTTGGCAGTGGGCAACAGCACCCTGTTTCGCACCGCCTGCCTGCTGGCGGGCCTGTTACTGTGGGCCCCGCTGCAGGCAGACAAAGCCAGCGAGCAAAAAAAGCTCGACGCCCTGAAAAGCCGCATTGCCAACCTGCAAAAAAACCTGCAAGCCAGTACCCGGGATCACGACCAGCAAAACACTGCGCTGCGCAAGACAGAGGTGGCAGAAGGCAAGCTGCGCCGGCAAATTGCCGACAGCCAGGCCGCCCTGCAACAACTCAAAGTCGAACTCACCCGGCTGGATCGCGAACGCCAGCAATTGCTCAGTGCCCGCAAGCAGCAACAACAGTTGATTGTGCAACACATCAACGCCGCCTACCGCATGGGCCGCGAGGAACATATCAAACTGTTGCTCAACGAGCAGGATCCGGCGCGCTTCAATCGCCTGCTTAAATATCACGACTACTTCCTGCAAGCGCGCAACGACAAGATCCAAGGCTACCTGAATACCATCGCCAGGCTCGAACAGGTACAGAGCGACATCACCGAAAAACAACAACAACAACTGGCCCAACAGCAACAGCTGAAGCAACAGCGAATGGGCCTGCAAGAGCGCATTGCCGAGCGCAAAGTGGCGTTGCTGGCGCTGGCCAAAACCATCGACAGCGACAAAAAACAGCTGAACAAATTGCAGCGCGAACGCGCGGCCCTGGAACAAGTACTTGCCGAACTGGAACTGGCCATTGCCGAACTGGACCTGCCGGGCAACAGCGAACCCTTTGCCAAACGCCAGGGCAAGTTGCAGTGGCCGGTGAAAGGCCAGCTGCGCAAGCGTTTTGGCAACCGCCGCCAGGCGGATATTCGCTGGAACGGCTGGCTACTCGGCGCCAGCGCCGGAACGCCGGTGAGTGCCATCCATCACGGTCGGGTGGTATTTTCCGACTACCTGAGAGGCCACGGCCTGCTGATTATTATCGACCATGGCGACGGCTATATGAGCCTGTACGCCCACAACCAGGTACTGCTGAAAGAGACCGGCGAGTGGGTACAAAGTGGCGAAGCCATTTCCCGGGTAGGCAGCTCCGGCGGCCTGGACAGCAGCGCCCTGTACTTTGAAATTCGCAAAAACAGTCAGCCGCGCAACCCGGCCAAGTGGTTGACAAGGGGCTAAAAACGCCCTCCGGCAAGAAACTCTTTTCCTTTTCCGTCCTCCAAACCTACACTATCCAAACCGATACCCGAATAAGGCAACCCCATGCACTGCATCCGCCATTTTCGCCAACTGGCACTGCCCCTAGCCCTCCTGCTGGGCGGTTCGCTGAATGCGGCCGAAAGCCAGCCCGAACCCGCGCCCAAGGCACAATTGCCCCTTGAGGAATTGCGCGCTTTTACCCAGATTTTCGACCATATACGCAAGTCCTACGTGGAAGAAGTGGACGACCGCATTCTGCTGCAAAACGCCATTAACGGTTTGCTGGGCAATCTCGACCCCCACTCCACCTATCTGGATGAAGACGCCTTTACCCAACTGCAGAAAAGCAGCAATGGCGAGGAATTCAGCGGCATCGGCATTGAAGTGGATATGGAAGACAACGCGGTACTGGTGGTTGCCCCCATCGACGACTCACCGGCCACCAAAGCCGGCATACGCGCCGGTGACCGCATTATCAAGATCGGCGACAAATTGGTAAAAGGGCTCAACCAGGACGAGGCCATCGCCCTGATGCGCGGTCCCAGCGGCACCCCGGTATCCCTGACCATTGTTCGTAAAGGCCAGGGGCGGCCCATCACGCTGGAAGTCATCCGCGATACCATCAAATCCCTGAGTGTGCGCAGCCGTATTCTGGAACCGGGCTACGGCTACATTCGCATCGCCCAATTCCAGGTGGAAACCGGCGAGCAGTTTCGCAACAGCCTGCTCAAATTGATGGGTTCAGAAAGCCCTTTTAAGGGTTTGATTCTCGACCTGCGCAACAACCCCGGTGGCGTACTGCCCGCGGCAGTGGAAGTGGCCGACACCTTATTGGATGGCGGCATGGTGACCTATACCAAAGGCCGCCTGCCCAGCTCCAACACCGAGTACGAGGCCGGTTCCGACGACATTACCGGCAATATCCCGGTGGTGGTACTGATTGACGGCGGCTCTGCGTCTGCCTCTGAAATCGTCGCCGGTGCGTTACAGGATCACCGCCGCGCCATCGTGGTGGGCACCCGCAGTTTCGGTAAAGGTTCGGTGCAAAGCGTGGTGCAGATTTCCGAAACCGAAGGGGTCAAACTTACCACCGCGCGCTACTTCACCCCCAGTGGGCGCTCCATCCAGGCCACAGGCATACAACCGGATATTGTCATCAAACGCGCCGATATTGTGCCCGTGGAAGGGGCGGATTACGTGGTCAGTGAATCGAGCCTGCGGGGTCACCTGTCGAACCCCGGTAAAGATTCACCGCAAGGTGACGATAAACCACTGAGCGAAGACATAATGGACAACCAGCTGATAGAAGGGCTAAACGTGTTAAAAGGCGTTTATATCCTCAGCCGCAAAGATTAATATCCGCTCAACAGAGCATTTGACCACCTGTAACAATTAAGTCACAATTTGTCTGGATTCCAATGCAAAAAAAGGTGAAATTAAGCGTTGGAATTCTATATTAGGGAAGGACTTCTAGTATTTGCTTGAAACGTTTGTGATGTTTGTTTGTCATAACGTTGGCTGAAGCGAAAGCGGTATTCAACAGCATAAACCCGTGGGAGGGTATAGAAGTGGTACCAGAGTATAGAGAAGGCGATGCTGCCAAACCGGTTCCGGTTCGCAGCGAACGTTTTTTTAATTTGCACAATTTCTGGTTTTTTGCCACCAGAGAAGGTGCTGCAGTGGGTCCCTACGACTCCAAACCCCAGGCCCAGGCCGGGGTAGGTGATTACATTGAGTTCGTAACCCGTGCTGACCCATCGTCACTGCAGTTCTTTACCACAGGCACCAAATTCGGCACCTGAGGCAAACCGCCAGAAAAACCGAAAAGCCCGGCTTCGAGCCGGGCTTTTGCGCTTTGAAAAAATCACTTTCAACCACGTATCAATCAAACAAATGTCCCAGCTTGCCCGCTTTGGTGGCCAGGTATTTGGCATTGTGAGGGTTGCAACCGGATTGCAGTGGCACTCGTTCCACCACTTCCACACCATGATCTGAAATGGCCTTCACTTTGCGGGGATTGTTGGTCATCAGCTTGACTTTACTGATCTTCAAATGCTCCAGCATCGGCTGGCAAATACTGTAATCGCGCATATCGGCGCCAAAGCCCAGTTTTTCATTGGCTTCCACCGTATCGTGGCCAGCATCCTGAAGATTGTAGGCTTTGATTTTGTTCAGCAGGCCGATGCCGCGCCCCTCCTGGCGCAAGTACAAAATCACCCCGCGCCCCTCGGCGGCAATTCTTTCCATGGCAGTTTGCAACTGCGAGCCGCAATCACAGCGCTGGGAAAACAGGGCATCGCCGGTTAAACACTCAGAGTGCACTCGCATCAGCACCGGCTCACCCCCGCTCAGATCGCCCATGGACAATGCAATGTGCTCTTTGTTGTTGGCACGGTCGTCAAAGCCATGAATGGCAAATACACCATATTGGGTGGGGAGTTGCGAAGAATCCACGTAATGCAGGGTCACAAAAAGCTCCGGAACATCATAAGGGCGGTTATTGTAGGGTCTGTTGGCGCTTCATATCCACCTCTGCTGAGAGCGATTTTTGTGCTCAACAAGGCGTAAAGAGTGCCGTGTAGTCGTTCTACATAAGCGATTTACAACGCAGTGGAGCGCACTTTCCGTATTTAAGAAAGGAGCCTCAGCCCTTCGGGTTGGGGCTGAAAAGGCGCCCCTCGTTGTTGCTCGTCGTTCATTTAGAATGACTAAACTACTCTCCTCGCGCCTAGATGGACGCCTTTTCAGCCGCCAACAGACCCTACCGCTTGCTCAAAAAAATTGGTAGGCCGCAAACAGAATTATCCAGCTATAAATGCCAGCCAGCAGGTCGTCCAGCATAATACCCGTGCCACCGTGCACACGCCTGTCGCACCAGCCAATAGGCCATGGCTTGGCGATATCGAATACCCGGAACAGAACAAAACCGGCAACAACCCAGTACCAGGTGGCCGGCAGTGCCGCCATGGTCAGCCAAAAACCAACAAATTCGTCCCAGACGATACCAGGGTGGTCGTGCACCTCCAGGTCGCGAGCGCTTTTGCCACACAGATAAATGCCCAACACAGCTGCCAGCACCACCGCCAGCAGATACCAGGGCAGCGCCAGCTGGGACAGGGGCAGATAAAGCAGTACAGCCACCAGAGTACCCACCGTGCCGGGGGCTTTGGGCGACAAACCGGAGCCAAAGCCGAAAGCCAGCAGATGAACCGGGTTTTTAAGCAGTTGTGAGAAAGAAAGCCTCATTATCAAATACCGTTAAGTCGTCATTGCGAGGAGCCGCAGGCGACGCGGCAATCTGATAATTTCGCAGTACCCGGCTGGAGATCGCCGCGTCGCCTGTGGCTCCTCGCGATGACGCAGTTCAATTGCTTAAAAGTGTTTGTATCCGCTGGCGCTGAGTCCCGTACACTGGCCATTGCCATCAACGGCCCACAACCCTTCGCCTTCGACAATCTCACCAATGGCGGTAATGGCCGGCTCTGATTGTAGCGCGTACAGTGCATCGAGCTTGCTCTCTGGCACCACAAAGCAGAGTTCGTAGTCATCGCCACCCGCCAGCGTCCACTGCAACAACTGCCCGTCAGCGGGCAGCGCTGCTGGCCATGGCAAAGTTTGCAAGGCTTTTATATCCAGCTGCGCCCCCACACCACTGCGCTGGCAAATATGCCCCAGGTCCGCCAGCAGGCCGTCGGAAATATCAATGGAGGCACTGGCAATAGCGCGCAGCTGCAAACCCAGTTGCAGGCGCGGTTCGGGGCTGAGAAAACGGTTGAGCAGCTGGTGGCGGACGTCACCGTCGTCCGCTGCAAAATCCCCCTGCAAGCAGGCCAGCCCTGCTGCCCCCATGCCCGGCACACCACTGACAAAAATACGATCGCCGGGGCGGGCACCGCAGCGCGTAAGGGCACTGCCCCGAGGCACTGTGCCCTGAGCCGTAATGGTGACCGACAGCGGCCCGCGCGTGGTGTCACCACCGATCAGTGCACAACCATAAGCCTTTGCCAGTTGCGCCAAACCTTCACTGAACCCCGCCAGCCAGGTGTTATCCACATTTGGCAGGGTCAGCGCCAGGGAGAACCAGCGAGGCTGCGCGCCCATGGCGGCAAGGTCACTGAGGTTGCTGCCCAGGGCGCGACAAGCAATTTGTTCAGCGCTGATATCGCCAGGAAAGTGCACCCCTTCCACCAGGGTGTCGGTGGTCACCACCAACTGCTCGCCGGGAGGAATGTCGAGCACAGCGGCATCGTCACCAATGCCCAATACCACTCCGTCAGCCAGTTGTTGCAGGCCGCTGAAATAGCGTTGAATCAGCTGGAATTCATTCATCTGGCGGAGCTAACCCCGCGCCGCCTGCACTTCCGCGGCCCGCTTATCCGCGGCCACTTTGTCCATTACGCCATTGATGTATTTGTAGGAGTCGGTGGCGCCAAACTTTTTCGCCAGAGACACCGCTTCGTTAATCACCACTTTGTAGGGCACGTCGATGCGGTAGAGCATCTCGTAGCAGCTCAACTGCAGCACTGCACGGGCGATGGGATCGAGTTCATTTTCCGCGCGATCCAGATGGGGATTGTAGGTGGCTTCGATGGTGTCTGCTTGTTTGGCGACGCCGTGAAGAATTTCGCGAAAATAGTCGCCGTCCAGCTTTTTCATATCGTGGTCGGCGTGAAACTCCGCCTCGATATCCACCAGCGAGCTGCCGCTCATATGCCACTGGTAAAGCGCCTGCACCAGCAAGTGACGGGCTTTTTTGCGTTGGGATGGTGTGCTCACTTTTCTGTTACTCTCAATTTGTCATCCTGAGCGCAGCGAAGGATCTCAAGCGGTTAATTAGCATAGAGATCCTTCGCTGCGCTCAGGATGACGTCACTAAATTTACAACGCTCTAAACAAGCTCAGCATTTCCAGTGCGGTCAGGGCCGCTTCTTCGCCTTTGTTTTCTTCGTTGTCCGCAGAGCGCAGCTGCGCCTGCTCCAAGGTATCGGTAGTCAGCAGGCCAAACGCGACCACATTGCCAGTATTGAGGGAAACTTCACCAAGACCGCGAGTGGTTTCGGCGCACACATAATCAAAGTGCGGTGTGTCGCCGCGAATCACGCAGCCCAAAGCCAGCACTGCGTCAAAGCGCCCTGTTTGCAGCACCTTTTGCGTGGCCAGCGGCAGCTCAAAGGCGCCGGGCACCCGAAATACTTCCAGGTTGTGTTCGTCGAAACCGTGGCGAGCCAGAGCGCGGCGGGCGCCGCTCAGCAAACCTTCGGTAATCTCGCCATTCCAGCGCGCCACCGCAATGGCAATGCGCGCCTCACCAACATCAAAACTGCCTTCGTCCGGGCGGTATTCGCTCATTGGGCTTCCTCAGCTATTCAGTATCGATCATTTCCACCACTTCCAGATCGAAACCGGAAAGTGCCGGGAATTTAAACGGCGCGCTCAGCAGACGCATTTTGGTGACCCCCAGCTCGCGCAGAATTTGCGAGCCGGTGCCCACTTGCTGATACACCATGGGGGCTTTGCTGGCGCTGACCGGGGCTTCGTCGAACAGGTGTTGTAACTGCTCCTCCACGTCGTCGGCACTCTCCTCATGACACAGCAATACCACCACCCCACGGCCCTCGCTGGCCACCATTTTCATGGCCTTCGGGAATGTCCAGCTGGGGTGCTCGCTGTTGGGCTTATGCAGCGCAAATACATCTTTAAGGGTGTTGCCAACGTGTACCCGCACCAATGGCGGCTCGCCGGACAGGTCGCCAGCCACAAAAGCGAAGTGTTTTTCGCCCCGCGCCACATCCAGGTAGGTGTGCAACTGGAAAACACCGTAATCGGTATTGATGTCGCGGCTGGCCACACACTCCACGGTTTTTTCAGTGGCGATGCGGTAGTGGATCAAGTCGGCGATGGTGCCGATCTTCAGGTTGTGTTTTGCGGCGAATTTTTCCAGGTCCGGACGGCGCGCCATGGTGCCGTCCTCATTCATAATCTCCACGATCACCGCCGCCGATTCGTAACCGGCGAGGCGGGACAAATCACAGCTGGCTTCGGTATGCCCGGCGCGGCTCAGCACACCACCGGGTTGCGCCATGATGGGGAAAATGTGCCCCGGCTGAACAATATCCCCGGGGGCGGCATTGGGGGCCACCGCCGCCTGAATGGTACGGGCACGGTCTGCGGCGGAAATACCCGTGGTCACCCCTTCCGCCGCTTCAATGGAAAGGGTGAAATTGGTGCCAAAACGACCACCAGCGGCACCTACCATCAAGGGCAGGTTGAGCTGTTCGCAGCGCTCCCGGCTCATGGGCATACACACCAGGCCGCGCCCTTCAGTGGCCATAAAATTGATGTCTTCCGGGCGCACCTGGGAGGCGGCCATCACCAGGTCGCCTTCGTTTTCCCGATCTTCGTCGTCCATCAGGACAACCATTTTGCCCTGGCGAATATCGTCGATCAGTTCTTCCGTGGTGTTCAAGTTTGCTGTCATGTTGTTTTGCCTATAAAAAATGTTGCCAGCCTGAGACCCTTCGCTGCACTCAGGATGACGGAGAAGCTGCCTTGTCGCCCAGCAGCAAGCGCTCCAGATAGCGGGCAATCAAATCCACTTCCAGATTGATTGTTGTGCCCGGCTGGTAAGTACCCATCACGGTTTTTTCAAGCGTGTGGGGCACAATATTCAAATCAAAGTCGCAGCCGTTCACCGCGTTTACCGTCAGACTGGTGCCATCCACGGTGATAGAGCCCTTGTGGGCAATATACTTGGCCAGTTCTGCGGGTGCGCGCAATACAAAACGCTCGGAGCGAGCATCCGGGTGGCGACTGACTACTTCGCCCACCCCATCCACATGGCCGCTGACCATGTGACCACCAAGGCGGGCCTGGGGAGTCAACGCCTTTTCCAGGTTAACCGCTGTGCCCACGGCCCAGTTGCCCACGGTAGTCAGGCTCAGGGTTTCCACCGACACATCCGCCACATAGCCATCGCCGGGCAGTTCGATCACCGTCAAGCACACGCCGTTGGTGGCAATGCTGTCGCCAAGATCAACGTCGCTTAGATCCAGCTCGTTGGTTTTTACCCGCAGGCGCACATCGCCACCGCGTTGCTCCAGCTCGGCGATTTCACCAACGGCTTCGATAATTCCGGTAAACATAGTAAAACCCTGAGTCGCACGTCTGACGTCGGACGTCGCACGCTTAAAGACTTATTTTTCTGGAACCGCAGTAATGCGTATATCGCTGCCTACGGTTCGGGTATCGATAATGGTTAATGTCATTTGCTGTGCCATTTTTTCAAAGGGCAGGTTTAACAAGGGCCGGGCACTGCTGCCCAGCAATATCGGGGCTTGGTAGATCACCAATCGATCCACCAGTCCGGCTTCTACAAAGGCCCCGGCCAGTTCCGCGCCCGCTTCCACCAATACCTCGTTGCACTGGCGTCTGCCCAGCTCTCGCAACAGCGCTTGCAGGTCTACCCTGTTGCTATCGGTAAGTGACAGGCTGTTTACACCACTGACTTCAGCTCCGGCAGTAACCACCAGCAAATCGCCGGGTTGTTGGCGAATGTTGGCCTTGGCTGGCAATTGGCCACGGCTGTCGACCACCACTTTCAGAGGTTGGCGAATAACCGGTTTGTCATTCCGTTCAGCAGCCAGGCAGTTATCGCGCACGGTCATGGCGGGGTCGTCATGCAATACGGTGCCAATGCCGGTGACAACAGCGCAGCTGGCAGCGCGCAATTTCTGCACATCGGCGCGGGCTGCCGGGCCGGTAATCCATTGGCTTTCACCACTGGCCATAGCGGTGCGACCGTCCAGACTCATGGCCAGTTTGATCGTGACTCTCGGCAAGCCGGAAGTCATGCGTTTGCAAAAGCCTGGATTAAGCTGTTGGCACTGGGCTTGCAGCAGCGGGCCCTCAACGGTTATGCCCGCATCTCGCAATAGCTGTAAGCCACGACCCGCCACTTTTGGGTTGGGATCCTCCATGCCATAAACGACTGTCGCAACCTTGGCGTCAATCAGCGCCTGAGCACAAGGCCCGGTGAGCCCACGATGGCTGCAGGGCTCCAATGTGACATACACAGTAGCACCAGAGGCATCCCCCGCTGCCGCCAGAGCATTGACTTCTGCGTGCCCCTCGCCAGCCCATTGATGCCAGCCTTCGCCAATCACCACGCCGTCGCGTTCTATCACACAACCCACCTGTGGGTTGGGGGTGGTGGTGTAGCGACCGCGGCGTGCCAGTTGAACGGCGCGGGCCATGTGTGTGTGAGCAGCGGCATTCATAGAAACTATTCTGTACGGCCGTTGCTTTCCAGCTTGTCCAGCTCAGCGCGAAATTCGTTGAGGTCCTGAAAGCTGCGATACACCGAGGCAAAACGCACATAGGCTACTTCGTCGAGCTGACGCAGCTGCTCCATAACTTTTTCACCCACTACCCGGCTGGGTACTTCCCGCTCTCCAGCCGCCTGCAATACGTGCATGATATGAGATAACGCCGCTTCAATCTGCTCCGTACTCACTGGCCGCTTTTCCAGCGCCCGCTGCAAGCCCGCCCGGAGTTTGTCCTCGTTAAACGGCTCGCGACTGTCGTCACTTTTGATCACCCGCGGCATCAACAGCTCGGCCATCTCGTAGGTGGTAAAGCGCTCCCTGCACGACAGACACTCACGCCGACGACGCACCTGGCCACCTTCGGCAACCAGGCGGGAGTCGATCACTTTGGTGTCGTCTTTACCGCAGAACGGGCAGTGCATTGAGGCTCCTGTAGGGTGGATTAGCCTCAGGTGTAATCCACCAGAAATGAAGTTACTGGCTGGCAATGGTGGATTACGGCTACGCCTAATCCACCCTGCGAGCTATCGCTTTAACCAACGTATACCGGACTATCCATACACAGGGAAAGCTGCACAAAGCGCCAACACCTGCTCTTTTACCTTCGGCACTACCTGCTCCGAGGTGCCGTTTTCCAGGGATTCGAGGATGTCACAGATCCAGCCGGTCATCTTCTCGGTTTCCGCCCCACCAAAGCCGCGAGTGGTGATAGCGGGAGTGCCAACGCGCAGGCCACTGGTGATAAAGGGTGAACGCGGGTCGTTGGGTACGGCGTTTTTGTTCACGGTAATGTACGCTGCGCCCAGCGCTTCTTCGGCGTCTTTGCCGGTGTATTCCTTGCCGATCAAACTCACCAGCAACAGGTGGTTGTCGGTGCCACCGGAAACAATGTCAATACCGCGCTCCAGGAACACTTTGGCCATCACTCGGGCATTGCCAACCACTTGCTGTTGGTAGGTTTTGAACTCGTCAGACAACGCCTCTTTAAACGCCACCGCCTTGGCAGCAATAACGTGACACAGGGGGCCGCCCTGACCACCGGGGAATACGGCGGAGTTGATTTTCTTGGCCACTTCTTCGCTGTTGCTGAGGATAATGCCACCGCGCGGACCACGCAGGGTTTTGTGGGTGGTGGACGTCACCACATCGGCGTAGGGCATGGGGTTGGGGTACACACCAGCGGCAATCAAGCCGGCCACGTGTGCCATATCCACCATCAGCCAGGCGCCCACTTTGTCCGCCACCGCGCGAAAGCGCGCCCAATCCACTACCCGGGAGTAGGCGGAGAAACCGGCCACAATCATCTTCGGTTTGTGCTCCAGCGCCAGCGCTTCCATCTGCTCGTAATCCAGCTCACCGGTGTCGGCGTTCAAACCGTACTGCACCGCGTTATACATTTTGCCGGAAAAGTTGGGCTTGGCACCGTGGGTGAGGTGGCCACCTTCCGCCAGGCTCATGCCCAGCACGGTATCGCCGGGCACGCAAAGCGCCTGGTAAACCGCAGAGTTGGCCTGGGAACCGGAGTGGGGCTGCACATTGGCGTACTCGGCACCGTAGAGTTGCTTGAGGCGCTGTATGGCCAGATCTTCGGTGATGTCCACATACTCACAGCCACCGTAGTAGCGCTTGTGAGGGTAACCCTCGGCGTATTTGTTGGTCAGCTTGGTGCCCTGGGCAGCCATCACTGCAGGGCTGGCGTAGTTTTCAGAAGCAATCAGCTCAATGTGTTCTTCCTGGCGCGTTTCTTCTTTCTGAATAGCGGCGAACACTTCGGGGTCAAATTGGGCAAGGGTCAAGTCTTGGTCGAACATCTCGGCTCCACAGGGGTTTCAGGATAGCAGGTGGAAAAATTGAGCGCAGATTGTACACGAGACAACCAGCAGGAACCATTGCCCAGCGGCGAACAATACTCTGCAATACCGGTCACAGACGGTTATGTATAAACAGCGAATATGGCAACATGCTTATTATGAAAAAAACTGCTCTGACGACCATCTTGTTCAGCACTCTCAGCGCTTGGGCCCACAGTGCGCAGCACACTGCGCCCCAACTGCCCATAGTGCTTACCGACACCTTTCAGTACGGCTTTGATACCCCCAGCATTATCGACCTCACCGAACTGATAGAAGCCTGTCCCAAGCGGGATTGCATTCCCTCTATCGACGCCCCCAAATTCGCCAACATTCTCAGCACTGACTATCTGCAAGACGACGACCTGCTGCTGATTGTGGAGCACAACAATATCGTGCGCGCTTACCCCCACAAAATTCTCAACTTCCGGCAAGTGGTCAACGACCAGTTTGGCGACACTCCCATTGCTGTCACTTACTGTCCGCTGTGTGCCTCCGGTGTGGCTTTTGTGGCCCAGGTAAACGGCCTGGTGAGCGAGTTCGGCGTTTCCGGGCTGCTGCACAACAGCGACCTGGTGCTCTACGACCGCCGCACCAAGCACCTGTGGGGGCAGATTACCGGCGAAGCCATTGTCGGCCCCCGCTCCGGGGAAACACTGCAACGGGTAATAACCCGCACCCTGCGCTGGCGCGACCTGAAAGTCAGTTTGCCTCGCGCGCAAATACTGCAACCGGACAGCTTCGACAAAATCCGCCTGGGCAACAGCAACCACTACGACAGTTACGCCAACAGCGGCCAGTTACACTTTCCGGTTTCCCAGAAAGATGCCCGCCGCAAACCCAAACAACTGGTGTACGGTGTGGAAATCGAAAGCTATTCCGTCGCCATCACCGAAGACTACCTGAACAAAAACACCGCATTCGACCAGGCTGTCGGCGGCTACATCGTGCGCTTCCTGCGGCGCAAAGACGGCTCCGTGGTGGCCTACAACAAAGACACCCGGCGCACCATTCCCGTCACCCGGCTGTACTGGTTTGCCTGGTATGCATTTCATCCGCGCACAGAGCTTGTGGAATAACGTTTCTGTATAATCGCGCTCATTGCCACTACCGACAATCCATCACCATGCCCATCAGCCATGTCATTGCCCACCGCCTGCAGCGCATCCCCGGTGGCGACACCCAGTTCCAACCGCGCCAGGACGAACTGCCCCTGGACGGAAAAGTGGAAGAACTGCTGCGAGAACTGAAACGCACCTTCTGCAACCGCACCGGCAAAAACTGGGGGCTGTTCAGCAACGACAGTGGCAGTTTCCCCCTCCCCGGCCTGCTGAAAAGCTACTGTGAAGACAAGCTGGGCTTTGCCAGCTTCTCCCGCAAAGCCGCCGAGCTTTTTGCCGAACAACTGGGCAAAAATGACGCCGCCGTGGAAGCACACCTGCTGCTCTGCCGGGAGAACCTCGCCGACGCCGACTACCTGTACCTGTTTATGGTGGACCACGACGAAGCCCTGTTTATCGACAACGACCTGTCTATCCAGAGCACCTGGAATATCGGCAGCCTGATGCTGGGCGCGCGAGTCAACCTGGGGGAATGGCAAGGGGGCGGCAGCAATTATCTATCCCTGTTGCGATTGCGGGGCGACAAGCCCCTTACCGATGCCTTTTTCAACACCCTGGGCTTTGACGACCCGCAGATTGACCTGTACGCCGACACCAGTCAGTTTTTGGACGCAGTAGACAGCTACAGCAAAACCCTGCCGGAAGAACAGGCCCAGGAAACCCGCCACAAGGTGGTGGATTACTGCATAGAGCAAGACCGCAACGCCGAACCGGTGGTGTTTGAAAAACTGTCGAAGGAACTCAACCAAGACAAGCCCCAGGAATTTGCCCAATACATTGAACAGAGCTACGAAGACCAGAAAGGCTTCGCGGAGCGAGCCGAACAACAGGCCCCAAAAAAAGAACTGATCCCCCACCGTGGCCGCCTGAAACAGTATATCCGTCTCAGCGGCCGCGACCCGGAAATGAGCATCAGCTTTAACGCCGACTGCATTGGCAACAGCGTGGAATACGACCACGAAAATGATGTACTGACACTGAAAAAACTGCCCAAGGCGCTGCGCTCAAAACTGTTGGAACACCTGCGCGCCGGCTAGGGTCTGCGCACTTATCCATTGGGGCCGTTTACCCTGGGGGCGCTGAACTGCTGGGAAAACTGGATGCCACTGCCGCGAGCGGCACTCTATGCCCAGGGGGAAAATCTCCACGTGGCTATCTGGCCCGGCGGGCCACTATTCGCGACCGGATGTCACGCAACTAACCGTCAATCGTCAACGGCAGTGCACGGTATTTTTTAACGACTCAAAAATGACTCATAAATCAGCAGCTATCGTCCAAGACAGCCGTAAGCCGCTGCAAATCTGCAAGCGTATCAACATCCATGGCCGCCCCTGGCATGGGGACTGACAGCACAGCTTCGGCATTGGCGCGCAACAATTGGCGGGCACCACGGTCGCCGGTGAACGTTTGCAGTTCGGCAAAAAAACGCCTTGGGAAAACCGCAGGCACCCCTGAGGTATTATTATAGCTGGCGGCGACAATTTGTTGCGGCGCACCTTCTGCGGCTGCCAACAATAACGACAAGTCGCCGTGGGTCAGAGCCCCTTGATCCGCCAACACCACCATGGTGTGAGTCACGCTATCGGGCAACTGTTTTACAGCATAGGCCAGACTGTGCCCCATACCCTGTTGCCACTCTGGTACCGGCAGAGGGATTACATCGGGGGGCAGCACCTCCGCCACCTGCTCCGCCCGATACCCCACCGCAACAACGACCGGGTGCGCAGCACACCCCAGGCAGGCATCCACAACACACCGCACCAGTGGCCGGCCATCAACCAGCGCCAGTTGCTTGGTACCATTAAAACGGCTGCCGGCACCGGCAGCCAGTACAATGGCGGCGATATTTATATCCACAGGCAAATACTCAGAAGGCAATTAAACAAACGAGTCAATCAGGGGGAAGGGTGACATCATCAGCAGGCTGTATTTGTCTTCTCTGTTACCAATACAAACCCATCAGCACTCAATAATATTCACCGGCACTTCAATCACATTGACCGCCAGCCCCCCCCGTGCGGTTTCTTTGTATTTATCCTGCATATCGCGGCCGGTGTCGCGCATGGTTTTGATGACTTTATCCAGGGACACAAAGTGATTGCCGTCGCCGCGCAGGGCCATGCGTGAGGCGCTGATGGCTTTGATGGCGGCCATGGCGTTGCGTTCGATGCAGGGCACCTGCACCAGGCCACCGATGGGATCGCAAGTGAGGCCCAGGTTGTGCTCCATGGCGATTTCGGCGGCATTTTCCACTTGCTGAGGAGTGCCGCCCAACACTTCGGTGAGCGCCCCGGCAGCCATTGAGCAGGCGGAGCCCACTTCTCCCTGGCAACCTACTTCGGCACCGCTGATGGAGGCGTTTTCTTTGTACAGGATGCCGATAGCGGCGGCGGTGAGCAAAAACTTCACGATCAAATCGTCACTTTTGCTGCTGTCGCAGAAGCGGTGAAAGTATCGCAACACCGCAGGGATAATGCCGGCAGCACCATTAGTGGGAGCGGTCACTACCCGGCCACCGCCGGCGTTTTCTTCATTCACCGCCAGGGCATACACGCTGACCCAGTCCAGGCTGACCATGGCGTCGTTATTCAAATCGTTGCTGCTGCTGGAAAGCTGGCGGTACAGTTGTGGCGCGCGGCGCTTTACTTTTAAACCCCCTGGCAGCATACCTTCGGTTTGAAAACCGCGACCAATGCAACTGTCCATCACCTGCCAGATATTGAGCAGCTGCTCCCGTATCTGCTGTTCACTGCGCCAGGCTTTTTCGTTTTCCAGCATCAGTTTGCTGATGGAAAAACCACTGTCAGCGGTCATTTGCAAAAGCTGTTCGCCGGTTTTGAACGGGAATGGCTGTGCAGTGCTGTCTTCAATAATGCGCCCCTCGCCCTGTTCGGCCGCCTCTTCATCCACCACAAAGCCGCCGCCCACTGAATAGTAGACACGGGTATCCAGCACCTGTTGATCTCTGCCGTAGGCGGTAAATTTCATACCATTGGCGTGATAGGGAAGGGATTCTCGGCGGTGCAGCAACAGGTCGTTTTCATCCGCAAAAGCCACTGCGTGCTTGCCCAGCAAGCGCAGACTCTGTTGTTCGCGGATGTCTGCCACTCGGCTGGCAATGCTGTCTACATCCACGGTTTCCGGGTCTTCCCCTTCCAGCCCCAGCAATACGGCCTTATGGGAGCCGTGACCTTTGCCGGTTGCACCCAGCGAGCCATACAATTCGGATTTCACCCGGGCCACCTGACTGAGCAGGCCACCGTCTTCCAGGGCCGCGGCAAAAGCCGCGGCAGCGCGCATAGGGCCGACGGTGTGTGAGCTGGATGGACCGATGCCAATTTTAAAAATATCAAATACACTGGTGGCCATAGTGTGCAGCCTTTTAATGGGAAATTGTCATCCTGAGCGCAGCGAAGGACCTCGTATTGTTTCTCGACAAGAGGTCCTTCGCTGCGCTCAGGATGACAGAAAGAACAGTTATAAAACAGAGAAGCTGTCTACAGTTGATACGACGATGGCAAATATGAAAATCACGGCACACCTCTGATCGCCGCCACTGGCAAGCAAAAGCGCAACACTACAATTGCTGCAACCGCTGTTCCATTTCCGCCAGGTCCGGCATAATCACCGCTTGATCGTCCAGGGTGGCATACATCAGTACACCCTGTTCATCCGGCTCATTGCCCTGGGCACGAAAATCGCTGGTGGGCGTTACCCGGGCACTGCGCGGATAGCCTTGGGTCACCAGGCCATAAAACTCAAATTCGCTGTTTTCGTCCGCCGCTTTCAGCACCGCCAAACGACTCTGTTCGGTAATGGCAGGCTTCTCGGCACCCACCAATGCCTCGTAGCAGATCACCTGCAATGAATGTTCCCGCCACTGCACGGTGCCGTACAACCAGGCAGGCAAGTCGTCGGCTCTTTGCAAAGGAATATCATCCAGCACTTCTGACACCGCCGACACCGGCAACAACAGGGTAGTGGCGGCGATGGGGAGTAACAGGCTGTCCACAAAAGAGGCCAGCTGTTGAGGAGTATGGACTAATTGGTTCATGCTCATTGTCTCTTTCCGATCTCGTCCTGTTCAGCCAACCTAGTCAACTTCTGCAGTCAGCAGTTCGTCGATGGCATCGCGCAGTTCTTCTTCGCGATAGGGTTTACCCAGGTAGTGATTAACGCCCAGAGACAACGCTCGTTCCCGGTGCTTGTCACCGGTGCGCGAGGTAATCATAACAATGGGCAGGTTTTTAAAACGACCCATGGAGCGCACCCGGCTGGCCACTTCAAAGCCGTCCATGCGCGGCATTTCGATATCCAGCAGCATCACGTCCGGGTCGTGTTCACGCAGCAACAACATGGCATCGGCGCCATCTTTGGCGGTGAGCACCTGGAAGCCTTCGCGCTCCAGGAAGCGACTGGTTACCTTGCGTACGGTTACCGAGTCGTCCACCACCATCACCATGGGCACACTGGATTTGGCGGCAGCGGCCTCTGCGTCTTCCACCCACTGCACGCTGGCGATGGCAGAGGTTTTTTGCGTGCGCAACAATGCCAGCAAGTCGAGAATCACCACCACCCGGCCATCCCCCAGCACGGTGGCACCGGAAAGTCCGGGCACGGTACTGAATTGGGCGCCCAGGGTCTTCACCACAATTTCGCTACTGCCCACCAGACGATCCACCTGTACCGCGTAGCTCTGTTGCTCTGAGCGCACCAGCACCAGTGGTATGGCCTGTTCTTCGGCACTGATACGCGGCGCGGCTCCCTCATGCAGCAGTGAACCCAAATGGCGCACGCTGTATTCAGAGCCACCGTATTCGTAGCGCAGTTGCGGGTTGCTGTAAAAGTTTTCCAGCTGTTGTGGCGACAAACGCACCACACCGTCGATGGAGGTCAGCGGCAACGCGTAGCTGTCGTCGCCAACTTCAATCATCAGGGCGCGGTTGATGGACACGGTAAAAGGCAGGCGTACCTGGAATTCGGTGCCCTGGCCCTGTTGCGAGCGAATGGCGATGGCGCCGCCCAGCTGCCGCACTTCGGCGTTGACCACATCCAGGCCGACACCGCGACCGGAAATGTGCGACACGGTTTCCGAAGTGGAGAAACCCGGTTCGAGAATAAACTGCACCACCTCGTGGTCGCTGAGGTTGGATTCGTGAGCCATCAAGCCCTGCACAATGGCCTGCTTGCGAATGGCATCGATATTCAGGCCGCGACCGTCGTCCGCCAGTTTGATAATAATATCGCCGCCCTCGCGGGCCAGGTCGATGCTGATGGTGCCGCGCTCCGGCTTGCCTGCGCCGCTGCGGTCTCCGCCACTCTCAATACCGTGGTCGATGGCGTTGCGCAGCATATGGTCGAGAGCTGGCAGCATTTTTTCCAGCACCGAGCGATCCATTTCCCCTTCCACATTGAGCAACTGCAGTTCTACCTGCTTGTCCAGCTCGGAGCTCACCTGACGAACAATACGGCGCAAACGCGGCACCAGGCGACCGAACGGCACCATCCGCGAGCGCATCAGCCCTTCCTGTAAATCCGTATTGATACGGCCCTGCTGCACCAGCAGGTTTTCCGTTTCCTTGGCGTTCTGGCCCAGGGTGCTTTTCAAATCCTGCAAATCGGAAGCGGATTCCATCAGCGAGCGCGACAACTGCTGCAGTTTGGAGTAGCGATCCATTTCCAGAGGGTCAAACTCCTCGTCGCTGCCCGCAGATTCAATTTGCTCGCGGCGGAAGATAATCTGGGCTTCGGTTTCGATACCCAGGCGGCGCACCTGATCCTGCAGGCGGCGAATGGTGGTGTTCATTTCCTCCAGGGCGAAGCCAAAAGAGCTGATCTGCTGCTCGACCCGGCCACGGGAGATACTGGTTTCCCCCGCCATATTCACCAGGTTGTCCAGCAAGGTGGCGCTCACCTTGACCATTTCTTCCGGGGCCTTGATGTCGCTGTCTGCCAACAGCTGTGGCAGTGGCACTTTGCCCAGATCCGCCGCCACCGGCGTTGTTTGCCCGGTATTTTCTGCGCCATCGCTGGGCGCTACCTGGCCGATGCCGGAAATCGACTCCGCCAACTGACGCACTCCGGCGTGCAGTTGATCCAGGTGTTGCTGCAATTCCTCGAAGAAGCTGCCGTCGTTGCTGGCGCGGTGTTCCGATTCAATCAGCCAGCTTTCGAAGTTGTGGCTCAGGTCGCCCAACTCATCCTGGGCCGCCATGCGAGCACCGCCCTTAAAGGTGTGCAGGGCACGTTTGATTTCGTCCGGCCAGGTGTTGACCTGTGGTTCTTCTCGCCAGCTGTACACGGAGTTATCAATGGTCTCCAACAGCTCGCCGGTTTCCTCCATAAAGATGGCCAACACTTCCAGGTCGAATTCATCTTCATCTCTGCTTTCGCTGGCAGCCACCGGAGGAATAAAGGGCATGGCCGCTGGCGCAGCCGACTCGCTGTGTGTTGGTTCCGTTTCTTCTGCGGCAGCTTCATCCGGCTGGGCTTCTTCAGCCTCGTCTTCAGGCTCGTCGACCTGTTCGTTTTGCCGCTGCGCTTCAGCGGGCTCAAGCTCCTCACTGTCTTGCGGTCGCAGCTCGTGCTGTTGTTCCGCAGGCTCAATCGCGTCTTCAGCAACTGCCTCCACGGGAAGCTCAGCCTCATCATCCTGGGAGCTGCCTTGTTGAGAACTGACTTCTTCCGGAACAGCTTCTTCGGAAACAGCTTCTTCGGAAATATCTTCCTGAACGATATCTTCGGCGGCTTCCGCCTGGTGATGGAGGTCATTAGCCAGCAGTTCCAGACTGATGACGTCGTCATCCACTTCCGGCATCTGTTGGCCAGCGGCGAGGGCGTCAATCATCACCAGCAGTTTGTCGTGGGCTCCCGCCAGTGTGGTGACCACCGCCTGCGGGTCAGCCACCGGCGTCATATCCACCACCTGCAAGGTATCTGCTACTTTGGCGGACAGTTGTGACAGTGCAGGTTCTTCCGCCTTGGTCGCGGCGTGGCTGAGCTGATCGTACTCCTCCACCAAGGCATCCAGAGACGGCTGCTGGCCGCTGTCGCGCCAGTTGGCAAACAGGGATTCGGCGTCCATCAACTGATGCAAGCCATCGGTCATCAGGGCAATCAGCGGGCGCAGATGTTCGGCAAATTCCTGTTGCGCCTGTTCGCTGACAGAGCCTTCAGCACCAACCAAGGAGCCTTCCGCGCTACTTAAAGAGCCTTCCGCGTTATCTAAATAGCCTTCAGCGCTGGCTAAAATATCTTCATCCGACTTATCTTCAAGACCTTGCTGCGGCTCGTGTTCAGCCAGTGCCTCGGCAAAACTGTCGTTATCGGCATAATCTTCCGGCTGCTCACTGGCAACCATCGGCAGCAGTCGTTGGCGGGATTCATCGATACGGGCCAGCAGCTCGTCGCTGCCTTCGATGGCGCTGTGCTGATCGCCCGCTTCCAACACCGGCAGGGCGTTTTGCAGGGCAGCAACGCTGTCGGTGAGCAGTTGCACCAGGGGCCAGTCCACCGCTTGCTGGAAGTTATAGAGGTCTTTGACCAGGCCTTCCAGGGGCTGCATCAGTTGTGAAACCGGCGTCACTTCCGCCATCAGAGCACTGCCCTTGAGGGTGTGCAGGGCGCGCAGCAAGCCGGGTGTGGGCAAGCCGTAGTGCGGTGCAAGCTGCTGGATTTCGATAAGGAACAGGGATACGTCTTCCAGGTGACGACGTGTTTCGTTCACAAAAATCGACAGCAGCTCGCCACTTTCGTCCCCGGCTCCTTCACTGGCACCCGTATCGCCAACCAGATCCAGTTCCTCTGCTTCTTCTACTTCTGCTTCGACATCGCCCGTCTCAACGGCATCGGCCTCGATTGCCAGTTCTTCGGCAACGGATAGCGTTGGTTGATCATCGACACTGTCAATCTCAATGCCGGACAAATCCACCGCCTGACAGTGAGCCACCGCATTGGCATTGGCGATTAACTGATCAATCGCCGCGCTGTTGTCTTCCGGCTGGCGCTGTTGAAAATTGCTCACCATGGTGGGCAACAGTTTTACCGCTTGCCCCACCAGCACCGGAACATCGGAGCTCAGCGGTATCAGGTTGTCGATTACCCGGTTGAGCATGTATTCCACCGCCCAGGCCAATTCGCCAATACGCATGGCTTCCACCATGCGGCCACTGCCCTTGAGGGTGTGGAAACCGCGACGAATATCGCCGAGCTCATCTCCGGCAGTGGGGTTGGCTTGCCAGGCTGGTAACTGCTCGTTCAGTACCTCCAGCACTTCGCCCGCTTCTTCCACAAAGATGTCGATGATTTCTTCGTCGATGTCGCTGCTGTCGTCTTCGCCAGCGGCATCCGCTGCCATCATGTCCAGCGCCGCCTGTTCGTCGCTGCTGTCGTTATCTGCCGGCTCAATGTCACCGAGCAGTTGAGCGCCGTTGTCCACCAGTGTCAGTTCGTCTTCTGGCGGTTTTTCGCTGGCGGCATCAACCTGCTGCATATCCCCGGCCTGTTCGCCGTTCAGCAGGGCGGCGCTGTTTTCCGCCATGGTCAGTATGGATATGGCTTCGGCACTTTCCTCACCGGACACACCCACACAGCCGTCCAGGTAATATTCAATGCTGGTAATGGCGTCCGCCAGGCTGTCGAGAGTTTTCCAATCCGGAATGGCCGCATCAGACAGCAGCTTTTCCTGAATGTAACGGCAGGAGGTGTCCAGCACCTTGGCCGGGCGCTCCAGAGACATCATTTCCAAAGCGCCGCGCACCTCGGTGAGCAGTTGTGGAGCGTGTTCCAGAAAGTGCTTGTCCCACTGGGAGGAGATGTACTCGACTATATTGTCTTTGACTTTTTCCAGGCCGTTGCGGGTTTCCCGTAACAGGGCTTCGCGAGCCCGATGCAGTTCCATATTGGCCTGATTTTCTGCGGAGTCTATCTGGCCACCGGAGCTGCCCCAGGCCACCAGAGCGGATTCGATATCCACCAGGTGGTTGGCGATATCACCCAGCAGCACCACATTCATGGTTTCGGAGCGATCACTCACTTCCTGCATGCGTTGCTGCAGTTCATCCAGTGGTTCAGAGAAACGGGTCTGGCCAACAAATGCCAGGGAATCGGACATGCGCGTAAAGATGTCGCACAACTGGCCGATCATGCCGCCGTCCAACCCACCTTCCAGCTGATAGCGAGTCACCATTTCCTTGGCGTTGTTCACTTCTTCCAGCAACGCGGTGGCAATGGCACGCACCGCATCGGCGTCGAAAGAGGGCGTCAGCGAGCCATCGCCGCCAAAGGAGCCCGCTGGCAGCGCTTCGCGCAGGCGGAATGCTTCGGTAACTTCAAGGATACGCTCAGTATTGGCACTGCTGAACGCCACATAATAAAGCAGGTTCTTCAATAACCCCGGGGGTATTTCTCGCTGTAAAGCCTCTACCCCTTGTTGCTGCAATTGGCGAATTTCGCGATCCAACCCGCGCAACAGGGATGTCACCGCTGACGACATAGCGATGCTGTGGTGACCAAGCCCTTCCTGTACTGCCAGGGACACCCGCCACAACGAGTGTTGAGCGGTACCTTTACTGAGCTCGCTGAGGCGACTGAAGACACGGTTGATGTAACCCAGATTTTTATCCCTGTCGGCGCCACGAATCAGACCCAGCAGCGCCACCTGGTACATCTGGCGCAGCTTTTTAACCAGTTCTATAAAGGCATCATTGTCCGGCAGCGTAATACTGCCACCGGAACCAATCTCACTGATATCCATATGAGGAGAAAACAGCGAACCCTCGGATAACAGCGGCTTGCCGCGCACTGCGCGCAGGTCGTTAATCAGGGAAATCAGCGTGGCGGGCTGGTCGCTGCCGGTGCTGCTCACCTGGCGAATGTACTGGGGCAGCTTCAGGGAGGCCTGCACCAGTACTTCACTGGCTTCCGTCACATTGCTGATATTATTTTCCAGCAAGCCGCTGACCAGTTCTTCCATTTCTTCGGCCAACAGAATCGCACCGTGGCATTCGGTAATTTTCAGGGTGCCGTGCACCTGATGAATGCTGCTCTGGCAAAAGCGGATTTGCGGCTCATCACTGGGGTCTTTGAGGTAGGCATCCAGAGACTCGTAAGCCTGTTTCAGCGATGCTTCAATTTCGTCGACCAACCAATCCAGGCTGTGCAGACTGCCGTTTTCTCTGTTCACTAACGAATCCTCGTTGGCGCCGGGCGTAAAACCCCTGCGCTTGCGCTGATACTGGTATTGCGCCGATACATTTGTACGGATGGCTGCGCCACACGCTCTACCTGCGGCGGTTGCCAGTTGGCCAGTTCTCCGGGGCCAACCAACAGGTGGCCACCGGGTTTCAGGCTGGCCACCAGACTGGTCACCAATTGCTGACGTTGCCAGCGACGAAAATAGGGCAGCATATTCTGGCAGTAAATCAGGTCTGCACCCTGTAATTGGGGAACCTGTTGCGAGCTATCTGCCACTTGCAGGGCGTTGCCACGAATAAAGCAGGTGCGGCGACGCAGTTGTTCGCCCACCTGGTAAAAGCCATTCGGGTAGTAGCCAGTGTTGCGGCACTGAAAATAGTGGTCTCTCTGACGCTGACTCAGGGCCGACAACTGTGTTGGGGAATAGATGCCGTTGCGGGCAGTAGCGATGGCCTGAGCGCTGATATCCATACCGATCACACCATAGCTTACCCGCTGGTCGAGACAGTGATCGGCCAGAACCAACGCCAGGGAGTAGGTTTCTTCACCGCTGGAGCAACCCACGCTCCAGGCGGTAAAGCTGCTGCCGGTGATATTATCCTGGCGCTGTTGGTACGCCTGCCAAATGCGGCCCACCGCATCCATGGATTCGCGGTGGCGCAGAAAACGGGTATCACGCACCAGAACTCGATCCAGCAGCTGTGTCCATTGCGGGTGATTGTCTTCGCCAGCGGCCAGTTGTCGGTAGAAATCCATGGTGTCGACAAAACCCAACTCGTCGGCTAATGCGCCGATACCCGCCGCCAACCGGTCGAGGTTGAGGCTGTCTGCGCGCACGCCAGTACGACGCTCCAGCAGTTGTTGCCACAGCTGCGCCTGGCGGTGGTCAAAACCGCTGCGGGTGCGCTGCACACTGCTGGTCGACATCATTGAATTCACCGCCATGGAAGTGGCCAGTACCAATGTTCCAGTACCCCCAATACCCAATTAATAGTTAGTAACGATCTTTGTCGTCTTCCAAGTCGCCATCCAGCTCGACCATAAAGTCCTGGTCGTCCGTCGCTGGCTCCGCGTCCAGGTCCAGATCACTGTCGCCACTGGCCAGATAATCCGCATCGGCGGCGATATCCAGGCCATCCAGGTCGTTTGCTTCCACGGTTTCTGGCTCACTGGTTTCGTCTTCTGCCAAGGTGTCGGCGATATCTTCTGCCATGGCAACCAGTTCTTCGGTAGCTTGCGGCTCGTCGCTTTCAGGCTGATCAGCATCCTCGGCAAAGCGCGGCTTAAAGCTGGCGAATTCTTCCGGGTGACGGTCAAAATCCTCGTTGCCCAGTGGCACATCCTGCTCCGTCAGGTCTTCCTGATCGGGTTCTTCCTGCTGCACAGCGTCCACAGGGCCAGCAGCGGGTACCGATGCAACGGACTGTTGCCCTGGCAGTTTGAAGCCACTCACCGACTCGCGCATATCAACGGCCATTTCCGCCAACTCACCAACCGACGATGCAGTGGTGGTGGTACCGGACAGCGTTTGCGAGGAAATTTCCTGAATCACGTTCATGGTGCCGGACACATGGCTGGCGGTCTTCGCCTGCTGCCGCGCCGCCGAGGAGATATCCTGAATCAGTTCCGCCAGGTCAGCGGATACGTTTTCGATTTCTTCCAGAGCAACACCGGCGTTGTGAGCGAGGTCGGCCCCTTTCACCACTTCGGTGGTGGTGGACTCCATGGAGCTCACCGCTTCGTTGGTGTCGGTCTGAATGGTTTTCACCAGTGAGGCAATCTGCTTGGTAGCCGCCGCCGAGCGTTCCGCCAGGCCCTGTACCTCATCCGCAACCACCGCAAAACCGCGCCCTGCTTCACCGGCCATGGACGCCTGAATAGCGGCGTTCAAGGCGAGGATATTGGTCTGGTCGGCAATTTCGTTAATCAGGCTTACGATGTCGCCAATCTCCTGGGAGGATTCACCCAGGCGCTTGATTCGTTTGGAGGTATCCTGAATCTGTTCGCGAATGGTGTCCATGCCGGCAATGGTGTCCCGCACCACCTCACCGCCGTTTTTGGCGATGGATACCGAGCGCTCCGCCACCACCGCCGATTCCGAGGCGTTGGTGGATACCTGGTCGATGGTGACCGCCATTTCATTAATGGCTGCGGAGGCGCCGATGATTTCCTGGGCCTGGTGTTCGGAGGCTTCCGACAGTTGCAATGCGGTGGCGCGAGTTTCACTGGCGGAGGCGTTTACGTTTTCCGCTGAATCCTGGATACGAGCCACCAGAGCGCGCAGTTGGCCGATGGCGTAGTTGATGGAGTCAGCGATTGCACCGGTAAAGTCTTCGGTTACCGTGGCTTCGGCAGTCAAGTCACCTTCACCCAGGTCACCGATTTCATCCAGCAACCGAATCAGAGCATTCTGGTTGCGGTCGTTTTCTTCCGCCGCTTCCAGTGAACGACGACGTGTCGCCACCAGGGACTGCACAATAATCATGATCACCAGGACAATGGCCAAACCACCACCCAGCAAAGCCGTTTGCTGATTGAGCTGACGCTCCCCCTGCAGGCCGTCAATGGCCTCACCCAGAGAGGTAATCTCATTCACCAGGCCGCTGGATTCGTTGAGCACCGCTTCGCTGGCTTTGCGGGCAGCGAACAGTTTCGGCGTGGCGTTGTAGATTTCTTCCACCTGACCGCTGACAAATTCAAACTGCTGGTTCACCTCGTCCAGACTGGCGCGCGCCCGGCGATTGGCCACCCGGCTGATGCCCATGGCTGTATCGCCTTTGAGCAGGCCATTGAGCACCACACCAAATGTGCGGGCATCCTGGTTAAACTGGTCCGCAGCCGCTTCCGAGGCAACACCGCCTGCAAGCATTTTGTCGATATTACGACCAATACGCTCCGCCAGCCACGCCTGGCCCTGAGCCGTGGCAATCTGATCGCGAGGGGAGCCGCCGCTGATCAGCAGGTCTACCACTTCTACGTGCTTTTCCTGCAGTGCGGGCAGAGTGTCATTGAGGTTGGCGGCCACTTCATTGAGCAGCAGGATGGTGTCTTTGTCGTTGAGGATTACCTCGGCATTGCTTTTTACCGCCCCCCAGCTGCGCTCCATATTGGCAAGGGCAGTACCCGCCATTTGCGCTTCGCCAGACAATTCCGCTTTCAGCTGTGACCATGTGCTGTCGATGCTGGCCACCTGGCCCGACAGGGTGTCAAATGCCTCGCGGTTACCGCTGGTGGCTTCCCGCAATGGCCCCGCCAATGCCGAAGACAACGAGCGCAGTTCGCCCACTTTCTCACGGTTATCACTGTCCCGTGCGGAATCCTGAATCACTATCCACACGTTGTAGGCGACGAATCCCAGCACCGCTACCAGCAAGATCGCCAGTAACAGTTGCAGGCCGCTGAATTTTGCCTTTTTGGCACCGCTAATCATGGTATTTCTCCGTGAACTCAATCTGATGTTCTGTTTAGAGCACTTCCAAAAATATCACTATTTTTAGAGACACCCTTTTATTATTGTGTCGTTACTTTGTTTATATATGTGTCAGGCGGTAACGCTTAAAAAGCGCACATCGCTCACCAACCGCAGGGGTCGGAATACGCCCCACACCTTGTCGCCATCACGGTAACCACCTTCCAGGTAAGCGGAGATGGCGCCGCAGTCTTCCACTTCCTCGACAAAGGTATCCACCGGGAAGTGGCGCATACCCAGCACTTCATCCACCTGCAAACCGGCGAACACTCCGTGCATATCCATCACCAACACCCGCTGTTGCTTGGGAGCGGTGGTCAGCCGGGAACCGGCAAATTCCGCGAGATTGACAATGGGCAGCAGGCGGCCACGAACATTAGCCACCCCACGTACCCAGCTTTGCACCCGTGGCAGGCGGGTACAGGCAGGCACTTCCAGCAGCTCAACAATATCGCTGAACGGCACCGCAAATTGCTGCCCCTGCAGGGCAAAGCAAACCACCGATACGGTGGGCACCACCTGTTCTTCGCTGGGCAGGCGGCGATCGCTCTGGCGGCAGTAGGTATCCAGCGCCACCAGGGTTTGAAATGCGGAAGAAGCGCGCAATCCCACGGTCAGGCCACCACGTCATTAATGGCCTGAATCAGGCTCTTTTCGTTGACGGGTTTGGCCAGGTAAGCGCGAGCGCCCTGGCGAGCGCCCCACACCCGGTCGGTCTGCTGGTCTTTGGTGGTGACAATAATCACCGGGATATGACTGGTTTCCTCACCGCGAGTCAATTGACGGGTGGCCTGAAAACCATTGAGCCCCGGCATTACAATATCCATCAGCACCACATCCGGCTGCTCCTGGCGGGCCATTTCAATGCCCAGCTCGCCAGACTCGGCAGACAAGACATTGTGGCCACCCCTGGACAACATGGTGGTGAGTTTGTGAGTCTCGGTGGGAGAGTCGTCTACGATTAACACTTTTGCCATAACGGAAATAACCCCTTAGTTATTATTTTTTGAGGGCAGGGTAGCAGGTGCGCAATTACGCGGTTTGCGGTTGCGCGTAGCGATCCAACGCCTCAAATAATTCGTTTTTGCTGAATGGCTTGGTGAGGTAATCGTCGGCACCGACAATTCGCCCCTTGGCCTTGTCAAACAGCCCGTCCTTGCTGGACAGCATAATCACCGGCGTGTGACGAAACTGGCTGTTGTTTTTGATGAGCGCACAGGTCTGGTAACCGTCCAGCCTGGGCATCATGATGTCCACAAAAATAACGTCGGGTTGGCTGTCGGCAATTTTTGACAAAGAGTCAAAACCATCCACGGCGGTAATCACATCGCAACCGGTTTTGGACAGCAGCGTCTCCGCCGTACGACGAATGGTGTTACTGTCGTCAATCACCATCACTTTGAGATCTTTGCGGCTCTCTTCCATAACTTACAACACCACTGTTTTTAGTATTAAATTCGTTATTATTCTGTGCGCTGCCAAGGGTTAGCCCACGGAGCTTTTGTAACACATTCTATCGGCACATACTATCGCGGACTTAACCCGCAGGCTTAACACCAAACTGGCCAGGAAAAACCGCTTTCTGCCTCGGGCCACAAAAACACCAATTGCTGTTGCCAGAGGAGCGCCAACCACTTACCTTTAGCCTATTGCCTTTAACACTGAGTTTTAGGCCCGGCCTTGCCGACATTTTCGGCACGCCGTCACACTAACGGCGGTGCGCAAACACCGTTATCATACGAACTTCCTACTGCCAAAACGTGATACAGGTATCAGTATGACCATACAGCTCGGCGTGATCATGGATCCGATCCACACTATCAACTACCGCAAAGACACTACCCTGGCCATGATGCTGGCCGCCAGCCGCAAGGGTTGGGGCCTCTGGTACATGGAACAGGGGGATCTGGCGCTGGACAATGGCACGGCCACCGCCCGTATGCGTCCGCTCCAGGTTGTTGCCGACCCGGATAATTTTTACCAACTGGGAGAGCCGCAAATTCGGCCACTGGCAGAGCTGGATACGGTGCTGATGCGCAAAGACCCGCCCTTTAACAGCGAATACATCTATTCCAGTTATATTCTGGAAGCCGCCGAGCGCGACGGCGTACTGGTGGTCAACAAGCCGCAAAGCCTGCGGGACTGCAATGAAAAAGTATTCGCCACCCTGTTCCCGGAATGCACCCCGCCGCTGTTGGTAAGCAGCGATGAACAACAGCTGAAAGCCTTTCACCGGGAGCACGGCGACACCATTTACAAACCCCTGGATGGCATGGGCGGCTCCGCCATTTTTCGCGTCAAGGGCGACGATTCCAACCTCAGCGTTATTATCGAAACCCTCACCAATTACGGTCAGCAAACCATCATGGCGCAACGCTATATTCCGGAAATCAAAGCCGGTGACAAACGCATTCTGATGGTGGACGGCGAACCCATATCGCACTGCCTGGCGCGCATCCCCAGCCAGGGGGAATTGCGCGGCAACCTGGCGGCCGGAGGTTCTGGTGTTGTGCAGCCACTCAGTGACCGGGACCGCTGGATTGCCGAACAAGTGGGCCCGGAACTGAAAAAACGCGGCCTGCTGTTTGTGGGCCTGGACGTGATTGGCGACTACCTCACCGAAATCAACGTCACCAGCCCTACCTGCATTCAGGAAATTGACCGCGACAGTGGTTCTGACATCGCCGGTCAGCTGATGGATGTAATCGAACAAAAGTTGAGTACAGCCAGTTGAGCCAACCCGCAACTGACAAAAACAGCTTTCACAACGCCGAGCAAGCACAGATACCCATCGACAGCGGCGGCGACCAGTTGGGCTTTGCCCTGTTCCTGGCCATTGCGGTACACGCGCTGATTATCTTTGGCATCGGCTTTACCATCGCCCTGTCGAACCCGCCAGCCCCTACACTGGAAGTGACACTGGCACAGCACAACAGCCAGCAGGCACCGGAAGACGCCGACTACCTGGCGCAACACAACCAACAGGGCAGTGGCGACCAGGCAGAAAAAGCCCAGATCACCACCGACCGGCAATCGCCCCTGCCCGCACCGGCGGTGCAGGAAACCGAGCCAGTGGCCGCCACCCCACAACAGCGTCGCCGTGCCGAGGCCGCCGCCCTGCTGACCACCACTGCCGCCAGCGAACGCCGTACTCCCAGCGCCGAGCGAGCAGAGCAAGACAGCGGCGAACAACAAGAAAATTTTGATCAGGCAACACGGCAGGAGCTGGCCAGCCTTCAGGCCCGGCTGGATCAACAACGGCAGGAATACAGCCGCATGCCGCGCATCAACCGGCTCACCGCCGCCAGCACCCGCTCCGCCGACGAAGCCGCCTATATGCACTACTGGGTGCAGCGCATCGAACAAACCGGCAACAGCCACTACCCGGAAGAAGCCCGCCGTCGGGGGCTCTACGGCAACCTGCGGCTGGCAGTTACCCTGTTGCCCGACGGCGATGTGGAAAGTATTGAGATTATTCAAAGCTCCGGTCAGGCCATACTGGATCAGGCCGCCATCCGCATCGTACGCCAGGCCGGACCTTTTGAGCCTTTCCCGAGTGAACTAAGTGAGTGGGACAAGTTCGAAATCATTCGCACCTGGCAATTTATCGCCGGCAATCAGTTAAAGACTGACAGTTAGACGTTGAATGTTTGACGTTCACTCCGAACTCACTTCGTCGAACATCTAACTTCAAACGTCTAACCACTGACTATTGAAATCCCACCTTCCGAGCCCAATACTTACCCCATGAAAACCCAACGCACCTCCAGCCTGATCCCCCCCAGCGAAGAAGCTCGCAGCGGCAGTCTGCGCGACCACTTTCTGATCGCCATGCCCGCCATGGCGGACGGTAATTTTTCCGAAGCGCTGGTATACATTTGCGACCACAGCAAGGAAGGCGCCATGGGGCTGGTGGTCAATCGCCCCATGGACGTTCCCCTGGGCACCGTGTTTGAGCAGATGCAATTGGACAGCAACAGCCCTCTGGATAGCCAGCCGCTGCTTTCCGGCGGCCCGGTTAGTGTCGAGCGCGGCTTTGTGCTGCACAGCGGTGATGACCAATGCTGGGAATCCACCATGAAGGTTTCCCCCCAGGTAAGCCTGACTGCGTCCAGGGACATCATCACCGATATGGCCGCGGGTAATGGCCCCAGCGATGCCCTGGTGGTGCTGGGCTATGCGGGCTGGGGCGCAGGCCAACTGGAACAGGAAATCGCCGACAATGCCTGGCTCACCGTGCCCGCCGATTCCGACATCATTTTTCACACCCCTTTCGCCGAGCGCAATCGGGCGGCAGCGGCAACCATAGGCGTTAACCTGCAACACCTGAGTTACGGCTTTGGTCGCGCCTAGCTCCCATTTCCCCGTCATTGCGAGGAGCGCAGCGCGGCAATCTTCCGAACTACGCAGCCAGCCCAAAAAGATCGCCGCGCTGCGCTCGCGATGACGGCGCATTCAACCATGGCCCTTCCGGTTAAAACCCTGCTTGCCTTCGACTACGGCACCCGTTCCATCGGCGTCGCCGTGGGGCAAACCATTACTTGCAGCGCCCGCCCCCTCACCGAGCTGCGCGCCAAAGACGGCACCCCCAACTGGGACGATCTCAAAAAGCTGCTGCGCGAATGGCAACCAGAACTGGTACTGGTGGGCCTGCCGTTAAATATGGACGGCAGCGAAAGTGATTTCGCCACCCGCGCCCGCAAATTCGCCCGCCGTATTCATGGCCGCTTTGGGGTTAGAGTGTTGATGGTGGATGAGCGATTGACTACCCAGGAAGCCAAATCCATGGCAGACCACAGAGAGAACTACCGCGACAACCCGGTGGACGCGATTGCAGCACAGTTGATTATGGAAAGTTGGTTATCCGAGCCCGAATCCGGTCGCGAACCGTAAACGGCTGCGGGCGGCGAGCAGACTGGGTCATCCTGTCATTCTGAGCGCAGCGAAGAATCTCGCAGCCTGCATCAAAGAGAGATCCTTCACTGCGCTCAGAATGACCAGTTAAGCACAATCAGCTGGTGGCTGATTAAAAATTTCGAAACGGATCCATTTCCTGTTCCTCCTCCACCTGCAAGTCATCGGCGGCATTGGACAGGTAGTTGGCATCGGTTTCCGATTGCAGTTTGATCATCAGGCGCAGGTCGTTTTTCGAGTCGGCGTGAGACAGGGCATCTTCGTAGGAGATAATTCCCTGGTCGTACAAACGGTACAGGGCCTGGTCGAAAGTCTGCATGCCCTGCTCGGTGGAATTGGTCATCACTTCCTTGATTTTGTGCACATCGCCCTTGCGAATCAAATCGCTCACCAGGGGGGTGTTGATCAGAATTTCAATAGCGGCGCGGCGACCACTGCCGTCGGCGACAGGGATCAGTTGTTGTGCCACCATCGCCTTCATGTTCAGGGACAAGTCCATCCACAATTGCTGGTGACGTTCTTCCGGGAAGAAGTGAAGAATGCGGTCAAGCGCCTGGTTTGCGTTGTTGGCGTGCAGTGTGGCCATCACCAGGTGGCCGGTTTCAGCGAAAGTTACCGCATGCTCCATGGTTTCCCGGGAGCGAATCTCACCAATCAGAATCACATCCGGCGCCTGCCGCAGAGTATTCTTCAGGGCCACTTCAAAAGATTCGGTATCCACCCCCACTTCCCGCTGGGTGACAATACAACCTTTGTGCTGGTGCACGAATTCGATGGGGTCTTCGATGGTGATGATATGGCCTTTGCTGTTGTTGTTGCGATGGCCAATCATGGATGCCAGAGAGGTGGACTTACCGGTGCCGGTAGCACCCACAAAGATGATGATACCGCGCTTGGTGCCGGCCAAATCTGCCAGAATCGGCGGCAGGTGCAAATCGTCAAAGGAGGGGATTTTGGTCTCGATACGGCGCAGCACCATGCCCACGTGGTTGCGCTGGTAAAAGGCACTCACCCGAAAGCGCCCGAGGCCGGTGGAGCTGATGGCAAAGTTCAGTTCCTTGGTGCGCATAAATTCCTTGCGCTGGTCGTTATCCATCACCGACAACACCGCTTCGCGGGCTTTCTCCGGGCTCATGGGGCCGGAGTTGACCGGCATCAGCTGGCCGTTGACCTTCACACAGGGGGGCACACCGGCGGTTATAAACAAGTCCGATGCCTTTTTTTCCACCATCAGTTTGAGCAGTTTGTCGAAGTCCATGATTGTTACCTTGCCCTATTGTTATTTTATTAATGTCGTCATTGCGAGGAAGCGAAGCGACCGCGGCAATCTTTTGAGACTTGTCAGAGGCTCCAAAAGATCGCCGCGCTGCGCTCAGGATGACATGTTAAAAGTCATCCGGAATTTTGGCCTTCTCTCTCGCCTGCTCTTTGGTAATCACCTTCTGAGCGATCAATTTGTGCAGGCACTGATCCATGGTCTGCATACCCAGAGCACCGCCGGTCTGAATCGCCGAGTACATCTGCGCCACTTTGTCTTCGCGAATCAGGTTGCGAATGGCGGGGGTGCCCACCATGATTTCGTGAGCCGCCACCCGGCCACCGCCGATCTTCTTCATCAATGTCTGGGCGATAACCGCCTGCAGGGATTCCGACAACATGGCGCGCACCATGGATTTTTCCGCCGCCGGGAACACGTCGATAATACGGTCGATGGTCTTGGCCGCGGAGTTGGTGTGCAGGGTACCGAATACCAGGTGGCCGGTTTCCGCTGCGGTCAGGGCCAGGCGAATGGTTTCCAGGTCACGGAGCTCACCCACCAGAATCACATCCGGGTCTTCCCGCAGGGCAGAGCGCAGAGCCTCGTTAAAGCCGTGAGTGTCTTTGTGCACCTCGCGCTGGTTCACCAGGCACTTTTTACTCTCATGGACAAATTCAATGGGATCTTCCACCGTAAGAATGTGCTGGTAACGGTTTTCATTGACGTAATCCACCATCGCCGCCAGGGTGGTACTTTTACCGGAACCAGTGGGGCCGGTCACCAGTACCAGGCCGCGTGGCAACATGGACAGGTCGCGGAATATCTGGCCAAAGCCCAGGTCTTCCATGGTCAAGACACGGGAAGGAATGGTACGGAACACCGCACCGGCACCGCGATTCTGGTTAAAGGCGTTCACCCGGAAGCGCGCCACACCGGGCACTTCAAACGAGAAATCCGTTTCCAGAAACTCCTCGAAATCCCGGCGTTGCTTGTCGTTCATAATCTCGTAGACAAGCGCGTGTACCTGGCGGTGATCCATGGGGGGCAAGTTGATGCGGCGAATATCGCCGTCAATACGAATCATCGGTGGCAGCCCTGCGGAAATGTGCAGGTCAGAAGCACCCTGTTTTACGCTGAACGCCAGCAGCTCGGTAATATCCATCCATACGTCCCAGTAGTTTAGTTATTTATATGTATTTAGTAACTATTCAACATGCACTGTAGCTGTTCAGATTGCGTGTCAAAACGTGCAGGGCAAGGCGACTTTTTTGATCAAGTAAGTGTGAGTTTACACGTGTAAATGATCAATTTTTAACACAGCCATGTGCGTTTTGACACGTGAGCTGAACAGTTACTGTATTTATTGCTTTAAAATGGAAGCCCTTCAGCCCCCAACAGCCAGGCTCTAAGTATATGCCTCAAAACCCGTCTAATGTAACCTCAATTAGCGCCAATCTGGACAGCGTGCGCCAGCGTATTGCTGACTCTGCGTCGGCCGCCAGTCGCGCTCCCCAAGACATCACCCTGCTCGCCGTCAGCAAGACCAAACCGGTGTCAGCCATTGAGCAGGCGTGGCTGGCAGGGCAACGCTGTTTTGGTGAAAACTACCTGCAGGAAGCCGTGGAAAAAATTCAGCAACTGCAAGGTAAAGGCATCCAGTGGCATTTTATCGGCCCATTGCAGAGCAATAAAACCCGTCCGGCGGCGGAAAACTTTGATTGGGTTCACACTATCGACCGAATCAAGGTGGCGCGGCGCCTCAACGACCAGCGCCCGGCAGCGCTGGCGCCTCTGAATATCTGCCTGCAGGTCAATATTGACGGCGAGGCCAGCAAGTCCGGCGTCTCCCCGCAGGAGCTACCCCAACTGGCGGCGGCCATCGCCCCACTGAAGAATCTGCAACTGCGCGGCCTGATGGCCATTCCCGCCCCCGGCCGCAATTCACAGCAACAGCACCAAACCTTTGCCTCTGTTGCACAACTGCTGGATAATCTGCGCCGACAACTCCCCGACCAACACCACCTGGATACTCTTTCCATGGGCATGTCCGCAGATATGGACGCCGCCATCCAGACCGGCTCCACCATGGTGCGTATTGGCACAGACATCTTTGGCAAGAGAACCCTATGACAGACAACCACAATGCACCGCGCATCGCCTTTATCGGCGCCGGCAATATGGCGGGCAGTCTGATCGGTGGCCTGTTGGCCTCCGGCCACCCCGCTGACCGGGTGCGCGCCAGCACCCGCTCCGAAGCCAGTGCCGCTCAGGTAGCGCAGCAATACGGCATCGACTGCGGCACCGACAACAGCACCCTGGCAGCCTGGGCGGATGTACTGGTACTGGCGGTAAAGCCGCACATGATGCAAGCCACCTGCGAACCTCTGGCGAAGGCACTGAATCACCACACACTGGTCATTTCCGTGGCAGCGGGCATTCCCACCGGGCTGATCGACCAATGGCTTGGCGGCAACCGCGCCCTGGTGCGCTGCATGCCCAACACACCATCACTGCTGCACAGCGGCGCTTCCGGTCTGTACGCCAACGCCAACGTCAGCGCAAACCAACAACAGCAAGCGCAACAACTGCTGCAGGCAGTCGGCACAGCCGAATGGGTAGCGGACGAACAGCTGATGGACGCGGTCACCGCCATTTCCGGCAGCGGCCCCGCCTATTACTTTCTGTTGATGGAATTGATGGAAAAAACCGGCGCCGAACTGGGCCTGGACAGGAAAACTGCCCGCCGCCTGACCATTCAGACCGCATTGGGTGCCGCTCGCATGGCCGCTGAAGGCGAACACGACCCCGCAGAACTGCGCCGCCGGGTCACCTCCAAAAATGGCACCACCGATCGGGCCATAACCACCTTCCTAAATGAAGGGCTGGAAGATACCATTCGCAAGGGCATGGTCGGCGCCCGGGATCGGGGCCGGGAAATGGCGGCTGAGAATAAGGGTTAACCGTCATCGCGATAACTCACCTTTCCTGTCGATTTGGCACGACGACAATAAAGTAAACATAACGGATAACAACCAATGGCTTTTGTAACTGACGTAATCAGCTTTATCGGCGGTTTTTATTGCTACCTGCTAGCCGCTCGACTGCTGCTACAGCTGGCCCAGGCGGACTTTTACAACCCCATATCCCAGATGGTCGTGCGCTTTACAACACCATTGGTGAATCCACTGCAAAAGGTGATTCCCGCCATCGGGCGATTCAACAGCGCCACCTTTGTGATTCTGCTGGCCATTCAAACCCTGATCGCAGCCCTCAAATTTGGTGGCGGCAGCGCACTCGGGTTGCTGATCGTCGCCGGTTACTACACCATCAACACATTGCTCAATCTCTACCTGTTCAGCTTTTTTATTATTTTTATTGCCAGCTGGGTGGCTCCGGGATCGCACCATCCGGGATTGCGGCTGGTGCATCAGATTGCCGAACCACTGATCCGCCCGATCCGCAATCTGATCCCCCCTGTTGGCGGCCTGGACTTTAGCCTGATGATCACCATGTTCGCCCTGTGGATGCTGGACAGGCATCTGATCAGCCCGCTGTTTTCCACGCTGCTTAATGCAGTGCAATAATTTATTAGTTTCTGACCATGACAGACAACAGCCAACCCCAATGGCCCAGCAACTCCGTCGGCATCATCGAGCCCCAGCGCTTTCATTTTGACGAGCCGCTGGAGCTGGCCTGTGGCCGCAGCCTGGGGTCATACGAACTGGTGGTGGAAACCTACGGCACGCTCAACAGCGAGCGCAGCAACGGGGTGTTGATCTGCCACGCCCTGTCCGGCCACCACCACGCCGCCGGCACCCACCACAAGGGCGACAGACCCGGCTGGTGGGACAACTACATCGGCCCCGGCAAGCCCATCGACACTGACAAATTCTTTGTGGTCTCCCTGAACAATATCGGCGGCTGCCACGGCAGCACCGGGCCCAGCTCCACCAACCCGGCCACCGACAAACCCTGGGGGCCCAGCTTCCCGCCGCTGCGGGTGCGCGACTGGGTGCACAGCCAGGCGCGCCTGGCAGACCGCCTGGGCATCGACCAGTGGGCTGCGGTTATCGGCGGCAGTCTGGGAGGTATGCAGGCCATGCGCTGGGCGCTGTTGTACCCGCAGCGGGTGCGTCACTGCGTGGTGATCGCGTCATCCATGAAGCTGAGCGCCCAGAATATTGCCTTTAACGAAACCGCACGCCGCGCCATCACCTCCGACCGCGACTACCACGATGGCGACTACCTGAGCCACCAGACCGCCCCCAAACGCGGCCTGGCCCTGGCACGCATGATCGGCCATATCACCTATTTGTCGGACGAGTTGATGGGCAGCCGCTTTGGGCGCGAACTGCGCAGCGGCGACCTGCTGGGGCAAAACAATGCCCCCATCGAGTTTCAGGTGGAAAGCTATCTGCGCCATCAGGGAGACAAGTTTTCCGGCCTGTTCGACGCCAACACCTACCTGCTGATGACCAAGGCACTGGATTACTTCGACCTCGCCCGGGAATACGACAACGACCCGGTGGCCGCCTTCAGCCAGGCCCAGTGCGACTTTCTGATTCTGTCGTTCAGCAGCGACTGGCGCTTTTCTCCGGAGCGCTCCAAAGAATTGGTTGACGCGCTGGTGGCCGCTGGCCGCAACGTCAGCTACGCCAATATTAAATCCGCGCACGGTCACGACGCCTTTTTGCTACAGGATCAGCGCTACCGCACGGTATTTGGCAACTACATGAACAACATCGCTACCGATATTGAGGGGCCGTAACGTGCGGGTAGATTTCGATATTTTGCAGCACTGGGTCAGCCCTCGCAGCCGGGTTCTGGATTTGGGCTGTGGTGACGGCAGCTTGCTGAAAGCCCTGAAAGAGAACCAACAGGTGGAAGGTTATGGCCTGGAAATCGACCCGCATCAGATCAGCGCCTGTGTCGGCAACGGCGTTAATGTGATCGAGAAAAATCTCGACAACGGCCTGGCCAACTTTGCCGACAAGAGCTTTGATACGGTGATTATGACCCAGGCACTGCAGGTAATGCGCGAGCCACACAAAGTGCTGGAGGAAATGCTGCGGGTGGGCAAAACCTGCATTGTCACCTTCCCCAACTTTGGCAACTGGCGCGCCCGCTGCCACCTGATGTTCCGCGGCGGCATGCCGGTCACCAGGCAGCTGAGCTACCAGTGGTACAACACCCCCAACATTCACTTTTGCACCGTCAGTGATTTTGAGGCACTGTGCGACCACATGGGCATCCACATTCTCGACCGCCAAATGGCGGCCACGCAAAGCCCCGACCAACAACTGAAAGGCGTGTGGCCCAACCTGTTTGCCGAAACTGCCATCTACCATCTCAGCCGTTGAACTCAGGGACACCGCCATGAAAAAACTTGCCTTTGCTTTTACCATCTTGCTGCTGGCATTTACCGCCCAAGCGGACAACGGCACCTACAAAGTGCACGACGGTTATCAAATCTTCTACAGCGCCTTTAACAGCAGCTTTATTCCCGCTGAGGTTGCCGCCGCCAACAGCATTGTGCGCGGCAAAAATCGCGGCTTGGTAAACATTGCCGTGGTGCCCGCTGACAAAGCATTTGGCGGCCAGCAAGCCTTGGTTAAGGGCGGCGTCGCCAATCTTTTGGGGCAGCAGCAAACACTGGATTTTATTGAGATCCGAGAAGGTGACGTTGTGTACTATCTGGCATCTTTCAAGTTTGATAACAAAGACGCCCTCACCTTTAATATCGATGTGAAAGCGGACCCCAACAAGCCCGATTACACCTTTAAATTCCAGAAAACCATGTACAGAGATTAATGGCAATGACTGACAAAGTGGTACTTGCCAGCGGCAACCCCGGCAAACTCAACGAGTTCCAGCAACTGCTGGCGGACTGTGATATGGAAGTACTGCCGCAGTCGGACTTCTCCGTTCCCGACGTGGAAGAAACCGGCCGCACCTTTGTGGAAAACGCCATTCTCAAAGCCCGCTGCGCGTCCCACTACGCCGGCTTGCCCGCCATTGCCGACGACTCCGGCCTGGAAGTGGACCACCTGAAAGGCGCGCCGGGGATTTACTCCGCACGCTTCTCTGCATATGGAGAGTCAGGAGAAGGCGCCAGCGACACCCGCAACAACCAGAAATTGCTGGAACTGATGCAAGACGTGCCGGAAGAACAGCGCACTGCCCGCTTCCAATGCCTGCTGGTGTACCTGCGTCACCCGGACGACCCCACCCCGCTGATCTGCCAGGGCACCTGGGAAGGCCGCATCCTGTTTGAACCCCAGGGGGAAAACGGCTTTGGTTACGACCCGCTGTTTCTGGTGCCGGAACACAACTGCGCCAGTGCCGCACTGCCAAAGGCGGTGAAAAATCAGATCAGCCATCGGGGGAAAGCGATGTCAGAGCTTCTGACGAAGCTCAGGTGACAGATTACAGGACGCGCTGCGCGCTACAGGTGACAGAGCGCCCCTGTAACCTGTAAGGGCGAAGCCCGCCCTGTAACCTGTATACTGTCAATCATGCTATTCCTGCCCCCGCTCTCCCTGTACATCCACATCCCCTGGTGCGTACGCAAATGCCCCTACTGCGACTTTAATTCCCACGCCGCCGGGGGCGATATTCCCGAAAATGAATATGTGGCGGCACTGCTGCAAGACCTGCAAAACGACCTGCCCTATACACAGGGCCGCAAGATCCATTCGATTTTTTTTGGCGGCGGCACCCCGAGCCTGTTTTCTGCATCGGCCATTGGGGAGATTCTGCACGGAGTGGAGCAGCTCATAGGCTTTGACAGCGATATTGAGATCACCCTGGAAGCCAACCCCGGCACCTTTGAACAGGAAAAATTCGCCGCCTTCCGCACCACTGGCATCAACCGGCTGTCCATTGGCATCCAGAGCTTTGACGACCTGCACCTGCAACAGCTGGGTCGCATTCACAGCGCCCGCGAAGCGCACACCGTGGCGAGTATGGCTCGCGCCGCCGGATTTGACAATTTCAACCTGGACCTGATGCACGGCCTGCCGGGGCAAACCCTGGACGACGCCCTCAACGACCTGCGCCGCGCTATTGCCATCGAACCCAACCACATATCCTGGTACCAACTCACCATCGAGCCCAATACCGCCTTCTACCGCCAGCCACCGCAACTGCCGAAAGATTCGCTACTGGAAGCCATTTTCGACAGCGGTCAACAGCTGTTGGCAGGCAGCGGATTTCAACAATACGAAGTGTCTGCCTACGCCAGAGATGAGCAGGCATCCCGACACAACCTCAACTACTGGCAATTTGGCGATTATCTGGGCATCGGCGCTGGCGCCCATGGCAAAGTGACCCTGAAAAAAGAACAGCGAGTGATTCGAACCCGAAAAACCCGAACGCCAAAAGATTACTTATCCAGAGTCGACAGTTACTGCGCCTCGGTCGAACAAATTCAACCCGAGCAACTGCCCGTGGAATTTTTAATGAACGCACTGCGCCTGAATAACGGCGTTACCACAGAGCTTTTCCAGCAACGCACCGGCCTGCCACTGAACAACATTCAAGCCAACCGACAACAACTGCAACAGCGCAAATTGATGATTGCCGATCAACAGCGTTTGCAAACCACCGCTCACGGCCACCGCTTTCTCGACAGCGTACTGGAAGCGTTTCTGTGAAGCGCCAGCTGTTGATCTCCTGCGGCTGGCTGGCACTGTTACTGGGCGCCATCGGCGCGGTATTGCCACTGCTGCCCACCACTCCATTCATACTGCTGGCCGCCGCCTGCTTCGCCCGCTCCTCGCCGCGCTTTCACCACTGGCTGCTGTCCCACAAAACCATGGGGCCTATTATCGCCCGCTATCAACGGGGAGAAGGTATTTCAAAGGCCGTGCGCAACCGGGCGCTGGCGGCGCTGTGGCTGGGTATGGGAATTTCCATGTGGGTTGTGGGGCAATGGTGGAGTTTTTTATTGCTGGGCGGGATTGGTTTGTGTACCAGTATTTATCTCTGCCGGCTGGCCAGACATTCCCGCGAAAGCGGGAGCCCATAAGGTCAAAAACATCGACTCCCGCCGTCGCGGGAGTGACATCGTTCGGTATTACGGTTAGCCGTAACGCTGCTTTAACACTTCAAACACCGCCCGCATTCCAAACGCCTCGCCACCCACCGGGCGACCGGGTTGTTTGCGGTTGTTCCAGGCCATGATATCGAAGTGCACCCAGGGGATATCTTGTTCGACAAATTCCTGCAAATACAGGGCAGCGGTAATAGCACCACCGAAGGGGCCGTTGGCGCAATTGGTCATATCAGCGATTTCGCTTTTCAACATTTGTTTGTAAGGCTTGTGCAGGGGTAGCTGCCACACCGAGTCGCCGACCTGCTCGCCGCTGTCCATCAGGTCAGACGCCAGGGTTTTGTCGTCGCTAAAAAATCCCGGCAATTCCGTGCCCAGCGCAACTCGACAAGCACCGGTAAGGGTGGCGAAGTCGACAATCATTTCTGGACTTTCGGTGCAGGCTTCGGTGAGTGCGTCGCACAACACCAGGCGACCTTCCGCATCTGTATTGTCGATTTCTACGGTTAATCCCTGGCGGGTGGTAATCACATCACCGGGGCGGAAGGCGTTGCCGGATACGGCGTTTTCCACTGCCGGAATCAACAGCCGCAAACGCACGGGCAGGTTATGGGACATGATCAGTCGCGCCAGGCCCGCCACATGAGCGGCACCACCCATGTCTTTTTTCATAAAGCGCATACCGGCAGCAGGCTTTAAATCCAGGCCGCCGCTATCAAAGCACACGCCTTTACCCACCAGGGTAATTTTGGGATGGTTTTCATCGCCCCAGCGCAAATCAATCAATCGCGGTGGGTGCACACTGGCACGGCCCACAGCGTGAATGGTGGGGTAATTCTCGGCCAGCAAATCGTCTCCCACTATCTGCGTTACTTCGGCACCAAATTCTGCGCCCAACGCTGCGACGGTTTCCGCCATATGCTCAGGCATCATGTCACCGGCCGGGGTATTGACCATATCCCGCACCAGCGCCACCGCCTGCACCAGTTTGTCGGCCTCGTCCACCAGCTCCTGTGTGGGCAGCACCAACTGCGGGCGTTCTTTTTCTTCGCTGTTTTTATAGCGGTCGAAACGATAAGCCCCCAACCCCCAGCTGAATGCCGCCAGCTTTTGCCGGGCTTCGTCTGCTTCCAGGCGATAGTCGCCAGCGGGCAAACGGGCGGGCAAATCGCCGCACAAAAAATAGCTGTTGGCGTCTTTCACGCCAAGCACAACCCGGTTCAAAACACCATCCTCGCCGGGCACCAGGCTAATGCCTTTGCCTTTGTATTCGGTACTGGCCAGCCAGTTTTGCAGGGGCTCTGGCTGCTGTTCAAACCAGGTTTCGTAGTTGGCGGTTTCCAGCAACGTGATTGGGGTGCCGTGGTTTCCAGCGATTAAAAGAGGGTTCATGGGTTGTCTGCCTTATGTATTTTGCTGGCCATTGGCCATCAGTCGTTCAATATCATCCGCTGCCTTGGGCACATCAGCTGTCAGGTTTTCATGGCCATCGGCGGTAACCGCCAGGTTGTCTTCGATGCGAATACCAATGCCACGCCATTTTTTTTCCACATTAAGATTGTCCGGCGCGATATAGATACCTGGTTCCACCGTGAGCACCATGCCCGGCTCCAATACACGGGAGTGGTCGTCTACCCGGTAGTCGCCCACATCGTGTACGTCCAGGCCGATCCAGTGACCGGTTTTGTGCATATAGAATTCTTTGTAGGCACCGTCTTCGATCAGCTGTTCCGGGTCGCCGCGCAGCAAACCCAACTCCACCAGGCCGGCAACGATCACTTTAACAGCGGCATCGTGGCCTGCGCTCCAGGTATTGCCCGGCTTTACCTGCTCAAACGCCGCCTGCTGCGCCGCCAGCACAATATCGTAAAGGGCGCGCTGTTCTGCACTAAAGCGCCCATTCACTGGGAAGGTGCGAGTAATATCAGAGGCGTAGCCTTGCAGTTCGCAACCGGCGTCAATCAGCACCAGGTCGCCATCTTTGAGGCGGTCTTGATTTTCAACGTAGTGCAGAATGCAGCCGTTGGCGCCACCACCAACAATAGAGCTGTAGGCTGGGGAGCGGGCACCGTCCAGGGTGAATTGATGGTGCAGCTCCGCTTCCAACTGGTATTCGTACAGCCCCGGCTTGCACACTTCCATGGCGCGGCGGTGAGCAGCGGCGCTGATTTGTCCGGCACGGCGCATCACCTTGAGTTCAGCACCGCTTTTGAACAGCCGCAGGTCGTGGAGAAAATGATCCAGGTCGCTGAATTCGTTGGGGGGCACGGCGCCGGTTTTCACCTGGCCGCGGATGTGGTTTATCCAGCCCATCAGCTGATTGTCAAACTCCGGGTGACGCCCCATGGAGTAGTACACCCGGTCGCGCCCTTCCAGCAGGCCCGGCAGAATATCGTCGATATCGCCAATGGGGAAAGCATCATTCGCAGCGTAATTTTGACAAGCCCCTTCCGGGCCCTGGCGGTAACCGTCCCAGATTTCCCGCTGACGATTTCGCTCCCGGCAGAACAGTACAAACTCCCCTTGCTCGCGACCGGGCAGCAACACCAGCACGGCCTCCGGCTCCGGGAAGCCACACAGGTAGTGGAAGTCGCTGTCCTGGCGGTACGGGTATTCGGTATCGCGGCTGCGCACCCGCACCGGTGCAGCGGGCAACACAGCAATGCTGTTGTCGCCCATCAGGTTCATCAGGGTGCGACGGCGGCGAGCAAACTCGGCGTTGGATATGGCCATCAATGAATGGTGGGCTGTTGTGCGCTGGCAAGGGTGTTAACTTCAGAGTGCACCATCAGTGCCGCCATGCGAACGTATTCTGTCACTTCAAAAAGGTTGGTTTCGCTTTCTTCACTTTCCAGCTCGGCGGGGTCGATTTGGGCAATCTGCGCCAGATCCTTGAGCGCATCAGCGGCATCGGCGGAAAATTGAGTATCACTGGAAAGCCCCGACAGCCCCAGGCCCACTAAAAACCCCTGGCACCACTGGCCGAGGCTGTCGAGCCGCTGGGCCAATTCGTAATCATCGTCTGGCAGCAACAATTCAAAGCCAAAGCCGGTATCGCGCAATTTTTCACCGGCCAGTTTGCCAAGGGCGAGCAATTGTTCGGAGATGGCAGAGAATTTATCGGCATCTTCCGGGTAGTGCTCGGCAATGGCAGCCATGCAAGTATCGTCTGTGAGCTTTTGCCCCCCGGCGATACGGCCACACAACATGCCGTGCAGTTCCGAGGGACTCTCGTTAATACCCGCATTAAAAAAGGCATCGGCAACGGTTTCAAAATCAACGTTCATGGCATTTACAAGCTGTTCTCGCACAAAATAAATGCAAATGCTAACACACAACCCAAGCCCCGGCTCTGCTATAAAAAATGTCACAGAAAGTGCCGATAATCACAGAGGCTAGCGCCATATTCTAGAAACCACTTTAAATCGTTGACCCTTGCTATGGCTCACAATATAGTTAGCGGTTAATACGTAGCCACTCGGCTCCCCTGAGGTAAACACGCGCCCATGCAGCAAGACCAACTTCAACAGATTGAGCAGAAAGTGGATCGCCTGATCGCGCTCTGTACCCAGCTGCACCAGGAAAACAAAGCCCTGAAAGAGCGGGAGGCCGGCCTGTTGCGAGAGCGCGGCAAACTGATCGAGAAAAACGAGCAGGCCCGCAACCGGGTGGAGGGCATGATCACCCGCCTGAAAAGCCTGAACAGCGAAGCCTGAGCGCAAGGAGCCCACCGTGAGCGACACCACCAATATTCGTATTCTCGACAAGGAATACCAGGTCAGCTGCCCGCCGGATGAACGCGTGGCCCTGCTGGATTCAGCCCGCGCCCTGGATCAGCGCATGCGCAATATCAAAAACAGCGGCAACGTGCTGGGGCTGGAGCGCATTGCGGTGATGGCCGGGCTCAACCTGACTTACGACCTGATGAAAGTCGAACAGGAAGGCGCGATGGGCAAAGAAATGGAACAGCGCCTGGTCAACCTGAACAACAACCTGGACGACGCTCTTTTAGAGTTTGAGAACGCGCAACTGTTTTAACCCGCACTTCAGACGCTATAATGGCCTCACCCTGGGGTGTTCGCCAGTCAACGAATGTCCTGAGCCGATAGCGTTACACCCGGAAGTTCCTTGCTGCCACTGTTGTGCAAGTCCGTGCGGCGGAAAGCCTGATGTGGCACTGGAGCCTCCACCTTGAATCGTACGGTTCAAGGCTAACGTTGGCAGCGGCATTCTGGGGCACTCAGTTGGACGTTGGACGTTGAACGGTAAGATGCCCGGCACCACTGCCGAGTCAAAGCTCTTCGTCAAACGTCGAACACCCAACGTCAAACAAAGCCTCATCAATGAACAAAAACCAAATCCGTGCTGAAATTCGCCACCGCCGTCGCAGCCTGTCACGGCAACAACAGCGCCATGCCGCCGAGGGCTTATCGAGGCAAATCTCCCGCCTCACTGCCTTTCGTCATGCCCGGCGCGTGGCATTGTATCTGGGCAACGACGGTGAAATAGACCCCCTGCCCACCCTGTTGCTGGCAGAAGCAGCGGCTAAACGCTGCTATTTGCCGGTACTGCACCCGCTGAAACAAAACCGCATCCACTTTGCGCCCTACCGCAGCGGCGACCGCCTGGCGGTCAGCTATTTTGGCTACCCGGAACCCCCCCTTGGCGGCAGCCGCATTGTGCCAGCCTGGGCCATGGATTTGATCTTGATGCCACTGGTGGCTTTTGACGCCAAAGGCAACCGCATCGGCATGGGGGGCGGTTTTTACGACCGCACCCTGGCCTTCGCCAAAACCGCCCGGCGACGGCCCATATTGATCGGCCTGGCCCACAGTTGTCAGCAGCTGGACGAAGTTACCACCAACCCCTGGGATATTCCTCTGGACGCCATTGCCACGGAATCAGCCGTGATTCGCTGCCGATAACGGCTATAATGCCGCTTTTATCAGCCATGCCGAGCCCCCCAATGACCCAAGACGAACTCAAGCAAGCGGTTGCCCAAGCCGCCGTGGACTACACCCTGACCCGCATCGACGACAACAGCGTTATTGGCATTGGCACCGGCTCCACCGCCAACTGTTTTATCGATGCACTGGCGCAACACAAGGCCAGATTTCACGCCGCCGTAGCCAGCTCCGAAGCCTCCGCCGAGCGCCTGCGCAGCCACGGTATTGAGGTGGTAGACCTCAACAGCGCCGGCACCCTGGATATCTACATCGACGGTGCCGACGAAACCAACCCGGCGCTGGAGTTGATCAAGGGCGGTGGCGCCGCCCTTACCCGGGAAAAGATCGTCGCCGCCGCCAGCAAAGAGTTTGTCTGTATCGCCGACGGCAGCAAGTGGGTAGACACCCTGGGAGGCTTCCCCCTGCCGGTTGAAGTGATCCCCATGGCCCGCAGTTACGTGGCCCGGGAGCTGACCAAACTGGGCTGTGACCCGGTGTACAGGGAAGGGGTTGTGACCGATAACGGCAATGTCATACTCGACCTGTACAATTTCAGCATACCCAACCCAAAAGACACCGAAGTGCACATCAACAACATAGTTGGTGTAGTCACCAACGGCCTGTTCGCCCAGCGACCGGCGAATGTGTTGCTGCTGGGCAACGAGGACGGCGTGCAGAAAATAGAGAAGTAAACTCCAGCGAATTTCCACTGTTTTCATGTGAGGCTTATTGCACAACAGGAACCGATAAAAAACGCAGGGACACACCCATGAGCACACCAAAAACCAACCACTTTCTCACCGCCCTGCTGATCGCTGCCGGGCTTGCTACGGGCGGCTACTTTATCGGCCAGACCATGTACAACGCCAAAGTAGCGCTCAATACCGCCGAGGCCAAAGGGCTGGCGGAACGCCGGGTGCGATCCGACCAGGCAAACTGGCAAATCCAGTTTACCGTTGACGGCAAATCCAAAGCCGAAATCCCCGCGCTCTACCAACAGGCCGAAAAGCACCAGCAAACCATTATTGCCCTGTTGCAGGAAAACGGTTTTGCCGCAGACGAACTGGATATTGGCGTGGTGGATTACCGCTATCAGGAATACCGGGATGAAGACCAAAATCTGGTGGACCAATCCCACCAGCTGATTGGCTCCATCAGTGTGGAAACCGGCAAAGTGGACCTGGTGGCGGAAGTACGCACCAAAGTGAACAAACTGATTGCCACCGGCATGAACATCAGCAACCGCGCGCCCTCCTATCGCTTTACCCAACTCAATGACATCAAGCCGGAAATGCTGAGAGAGGCCACCACCAACGCCCGTATCGCCGCCAGTGAATTTGCCGAAAACGCCGGTGTCAAAGTGGGCGGTATACGCGATGCCCGGCAAGGCAGCTTTTATGTGCGGGATGCCGGCAAAAATTACGGTGACACCGAAAAAATTGAAAAAGATGTTCGCGTGGTGACCACAATCACTTTTTATTTAACGGATTAGCGCTATACCTGAAACCTGACATTTACGGACGACAGTGACGGAATTATGAACAAGCAACCAACCTTGGCACTGGCAGCCCTGCTTGCCACCTGCTTACTGTTACCCGCAACAGCGAGCGCGCAGATATACAAATACAAAGACAAAAATGGCCGCTGGGTGTACACCGACAAAAAGCCCGGAACAGACAAAAATGCCGCCACCATTGACGAGAAGAAAACATCGAGCGGCAATACCGACAGCGGCCCCAAAGTCGACCTTAAACAACAGTTGGAATCCAAATACTCCACCAGCTCGCCGGAATTAAAAGCCTCTCTTGCGGTGGTAACGGTGCGCACCAATAGCGGTACCGGTTCCGGCTTTTTTATCAGCGACAACGGCTATCTGATTACTAACAAACATGTGGTGCGGCCCAAGGCTCACTCTGGCTGGCAGCGCCAGGAACAAGAGTTAGAAAACGAAAAACGACAAATTGAGCGCAAATTTTCTTATTTAAAAGAGGAGAAATCCCGTATCGCCACCAATGAACAACGGCTGCGGGAAATGAAAAAATCCGTGGAATCTCCAGGACTGTATCGCAACCCGGTAACGCGGGAGGAGTACGAAACCCATATGGCCAACCACAAACAGCGCCAAAAAGATTACAAAAAACAGTTGGCAGAAGCCCGGGAGCAGCAGCGGGATTTTAACAAGCGCCGCAAAGAATTTGCCTTTAGCACCTCTACCGGGTCGATCGCCAAACGCTTTTCCATCTTCCTGAAAGACGCCACCGAATTAAAAGTTCAACTGGTTAAAATTTCCAAAAAACACGATCTGGCACTACTCAAACTCAATGGCTATCACACGCCCTATTTAATCTCCGCTGACTACCCATGGCCCCGGCAATCTCAAGCGGTCTTCGCCATTGGCAGCCCTTTGAGCCAGAGCAATTCCATTACCGCTGGTAAAGTCACTACCGTAAAACAAGACCGTATTCTGGTAGACGCAACCGTACTCCCCGGCAGCAGCGGCGGCCCGCTGATTGATGCCAGTGGCGACCTGTTGGGCATCAACACTCAGCGCATAATCGACAACCGCTTTAATGGCGCCAATGGCTTTGGGGTGGCGATTCCGATTGATGTGGCGATGGAGGAGTTTGGAAACCTGATTGGCAACTGACAAAAACACACCGGACTTACAGGGAAAGCGACTCTAAGCCGCAACCGGACAAGCTCTGCACAAACAACCACAAAAAAACCGGCGTCAAATTCGCCGGTTTTTTTATCGCCACAAGTAATCAATCCCGATACCCGTGCAGCTTTTTGCGTTTCACCAGCTCCACTACCCTTGGGTCTACGGCCTGCTCCCAGGCACCGGCGCCGTTGCTGATGGTGGGGATCAGCTCCCTCGCAGAGATGCTCAGCAGATTGGGGTCGTAGCCTTCGGCAGCGATCAGTTTGTTGTTGTGAACCACCTGCTTGGCCACGTATTGCAGGTTGTCGGCAAATTCAATGTCTGCCAACCCTGCCACGGCACCGTCTTTGATCACCGGGTAAACGATAACGTTGGTGTTGTCGGCAAACAGTTTGCCCAACCCTTCCAGCGCGCCGCCTTCCAGGTCGCTGTATAAATCCAGCGCGAACAGGTATTTTTGCACGTCGCTCTTTTTCATCAAAATGGCGATGGCCTCCTGGGTGTGGCGGCGGAACCAGGAGCGCAGGCTGAAGTAGCGCACGTAGTCCGACAGCAACACTGGCAGACCCATGGCGTTGGCCAATTCCACCCGCAGCAGAAAATCGCTGTCGTCCAGCTTGTCGTCGCTCATTACCTGTGACATGGACACTTCCGCCAGGCAGACGATGCGTTCCGGGTCTACCCCGGCTTTTTCTGCCAATTGCCGGGTGCCGGATTGCTCCATATCCGTGTGCACCAGTGTAGGCAAGCGGAAGGAACTGCGCATGACCGCCACCGGCTTTTTGTAGAGGAAGTCTCTGGGCACCACCGGGTTGCCCTGTTCGTCGAACAACACCGCCCGGGTCAGCCAGGCATTCACCAAATAGAGGTTGGTGAGGCGGTTGTCGATGTAGGAAAAACCGGGGCCGGAGAAGTCGATCAAATCCACCTCAATGCGATCGTGGCCCAGGCCATCTGCCAGGGATTCGATCAACCAGCGGGGTTTTTGGTTGTAGTTGTAGGCACCGTAAATCAGGTTCACACCAAGAATCCCCAGCGCCTCCGCCTGTAATTCGTTGGTGTTGTCCAGCATGCGCACGTGGCAAACAATTTCGCAGGGTTCTTCTTTGGGGCGCAGCTGCAAGCGCACGCCAATCCAGCCGTGGCATTCATTGCCGCCCTTAAAGCTGCGCGCGGTCACTGTGGCCGCGTAGGAAAAGAAGGTAGACATGGGTGGGCGGACTTCTGCTAGGCGGTCGACGCAAAGCTCAAACTCCTTTTCCAGCATTTGGTGCAACCGCTCGCGACTCACATAACGGCCCGCCTTGCCGTAGATGGCGTCGCTCACCGTCATATCGTAGGCGGAACTGGTTTTGGCAATGGTGCCCGCTGCCGCGCCCGCTTTAAAGAACTGGCGCGCCACCTCCTGACCAGCACCGATCTCCACAATGGTGCCGTATTTATGATCATCCAGGTTGATGGACAGGGCTTTTTGTTCGGTGGAAATATTCTTATCCCGTTCAAGCATGGTCTTGTTTCCGATGGTTGTTATGGGGTAGGCAGCGCTATAAATATACGCAAGATTATCACCATCCCTGGCCTCACAACACTACCCTTTATTTTTGCTTACGATTTTTGCTGGCCGCGAGACAGCGCCGCCAATACCACACCGAGCAGCGCCCAACCTGTAATCATCGCCCACTCCTGCGGCCACACCAGTGCCGATGGGCTGCCGGGCAGATACAGTACCAACAAAGCCAGCGAAGCCAACAGCGCCAGCCAGCCGGCGAATGTGCTGCGCCCGGCCCTGAATGGTCGCTCCATTTGCGGCTCGCGCCGACGCAGCACCAAAAAGCACACCGCCACAAAGCCGTATGCCAGCACAATGCCAAGGCCACCGGCATTCACCAGCCAGACCAATGCCTTGCGACCCAGCAAAGGAGCCAGAGCCGACAGCGTTCCGATCAGCACTATGGCGTTTACCGGCGTGTGGTAACGGGGGTGAAGGCGCCCCAAAAACGCAGGCAGCTGACCGCTGTGGGCCATGGCGTAAATGGCGCGGCTACCGCCGATGACAAAGGCATTCCAACTGGTGATGATGCCACCGATGCCCGCCACCACCAGCAACGTACCGGCCCAGCTGCCACTCCACAGGCCGCTGGCCGCTTCTGCCACCACCAGGTCGGCATTACCTCGCTGATCGGCATTCAATGCCAGACCCGCGCCAATAATAATCAGCACATACCAGGCCACCGCCATCACCACAGAAACCACCAAAACCGTGCCGATGCGCTTGCGTGGCAGGTTTATTTCCTCTGCCGCCTGGGGGATTACATCAAAGCCCACCAACATAAAGGGCACCATCATCACCACCGCCGCAATTCCCGGCAGGCCGTTATCAAACAGCGGTTGCAGGTTGTCGCCAGAGCCATTGCCAAAAGCGCCAACAATCAGCAACAAGCCACCCACAAACAGCAGCAGCAACATGACCTGCTGCACCCGCGCCGCGGGCTGCACACCAAGTATGTTGACCACAGTAATCACCACGGCCCCCAGAGAGCCGATCAACACCCAGCTGAGATACACATCCCAGCCCGCCACCGTCCACAGGTAGCCATGCTGGAAGCCCGGCGCCAGATAGTCCATCACCGTCGGCAGCGCCACTGCCTCAAACGCCGACACCGATACATAACCCAGTACGATGGCCCAGGTACATATAAAAGAACCGGCTTTTCCCAGGGCGCGCTGGCTGTAAACATGTTCGCCACCAGCCTGGGGCATGGCCGAAGCCAGCTCTGCGTAGGTAAAGCCAATAACCGTCACCAGGGCTCCACCAATCAGGAAGGCGCTGATGGCTCCGATGGCTCCTGCCTCAGCAATCCAGTCACCCGCCAGCACTACCCAACCCCAACCAATCATGGCGCCAAAAGCCAAGGCGATGGTTTCGCGGTTACCGAGAACTCGGGAGAATTGGGTTTTTGACATGGAAAGTTCTCAATTGGCCAATTGCGCACTATTGTATTGCCATTCTGAGCGCAGCGAAGAATCTAGGAGCCTGTCGGGTTTAGGTGATCGTCACGAGGGAAAGACCGGTTTGAGTCAGATTTTTCGATTATTTGAGGCGAATAGCCCGCTATTTAACGAGAATAATCGGAAAATATGGCCAAATCCGGCTTTTCCACAGTAGATTAATCCTAAATCCGACAGGCTCCTAGAACCTTGACCCAGCAAAGAGATCCTTCGCTACGCTCAGGATGACAGCGAAACCTAAACCGCCACCACACCGCGCTCGCTGGCCCAGGCGCGCAGTGCGGCTATGCGCTCTGCCATAACTTGCGACAATGGCGCGGTGTTGTGAATTTCGTTGAGCACGGCGGCAGTGGTGGGCTCGCTGTTACCCGCTTTGGCGGAATAGAGCGTCGCCACCACCACCTGTTCGATTTCCGCACCGGAAAAGCCTTCGCTGGCCTGGGCCAACTGCTGCAAATCAAAGTCGCTGCTGCTCAGCGAACGCTTGTCCAGATGAATGCGGAAAATATCACAGCGGGTCGCCAGGTCGGGCAGGTCGACAAAAAACAGTTCGTCAAAACGCCCCTTGCGCACCAGCTCCGGTGGCAGCTTGGAAATGTCATTGGCGGTGGCCACCATAAACACCGGCTGACTGCGTTCCGCCATCCAGGTGAGCAAGGTTCCCAGCACCCGTTGCGACAAAGCACTGTCGCTGCCATCGGTGGCCAGGCCCTTTTCAATTTCGTCGATCCACAGCACACAGGGGGACATGCGTTCCGCCATGGCCAGGGATTCCCGCAGGTTGCGTTCTGTCTCGCCGTGGTACTTGTTGTACAGAGCTGCCATATCCAGGCGCAACAGGGGCACACCCCACACCCCGGCCACCGCCTTGGCAGACAGACTTTTACCGCCACCCTGCACACCAGTGAGCAAAATACCCCGGGGCGGATCGACATCGCCATGATCCCCCAGGAACACCTCCCGGCGCTTGTTGAGCCACTCCTTGAGGGTGTTCATGCCCGCCACATCGCTGAATTTTTCGGTGCGGTACTCGTAACTGAGCACCCCGTCCATATCCATCAGCTGAAATTTGGCTTTGTTGATTTCCGGCAAATCATCTTCGGTGATGGCGCCGTCATCAACAATGGCTCCGCGCACCAGGCGGCGCACTTCGGAATGGGTCAACCCTTTCAAATTCGCCACCAGCTGCTTGAGGGTGGCGTTATCGGTTTTCACCTTGCGGGCGTTATTGCGCTTCGACCAGTTAGCGGCCTCCTCGCGCACCAACGTGGAAATCTGTTCCTCGCTGGGCAAACTCATGGAGAAACGCGCCGACAGCCGCGACAATTCGCCGGGCAGTGTCAGGCGATGACTGAGCAGTACAACCGCGCTTTTCAGGCCACTGTGCCGATAGCAATAATCTTTCAGCAAGCGGATATTTTTGGGGTGATCATCCAGCCAGGGATGAAAATCACACAGGCAATAAATCCCCGGTTCGGCGCGGCTTTTCAAATATTCCAGCACCTGCTCCGGCTCCGCGTACTGGGCGCTTTGCTGCACTTGCAAACCAAAGCCCGCATTGTTCAAGCCATCGGTCACTGTCCAACTGTGCAGCGGCAAATCCCGCTGCCGGGCCACCCGCTGCAACAGGTCGATAGCGCGCCGCTCGTCGTGAGTTTCCAGCACCACCAGGGAAATATGTGCATCGATAACCAGACCAAGGTCGTTGGCGTCCTGCATCTCGCTCTCCGTTGTTTTTATTGTGAATCATAATTGCTGGAGATCAATTCTACCGGGCTTTTGCCCGTTAGCCAGCCCCGTATTTGCTACAATGCCGCTTCAATCATCAGGACACACCATGAGCCAGCGCACACTCACTGTTTTCGACAAACTGTTGACCGAATTTGATGCCGGATTGCGAACCGTGGCCGCTCGTGCGCCCACGCCAACACGTCCATCGCCTGCACAGGGTCGCGATGAGGGCGAGCTGAGCGAGCAACAACGCCGCCATGCCGCCGGACTGATGCGGGTAAACCACTCCGGAGAGGTGTGTGCTCAAGCGCTGTATCGCGGCCAGGCACTCACCGCCAAACTGCCGGAAGTGCGCGCCGAAATGGAGCACGCTGCGGATGAAGAAATTGACCATCTGGCCTGGTGCGAGCAGCGTTTGCAGCAGTTGGACAGCCACACCAGTGTGATCAACCCGCTGTGGTACGGCATGTCATTTGCCATCGGTGCCGGCGCCGGTTTGATCAGCGACCGTCTTAGCCTGGGGTTTGTCGCCGCCACGGAAGATCAGGTGTGCAAGCACCTGGAAAGCCACTTGCAGGAGCTGCCAGAGGAAGACGGCAAAAGCCGCGCAGTGGTGTCGCAGATGCTGGAAGACGAAGCCCGCCACTCCCATGCGGCGCTGGAAGCGGGAGGCATTGCTTTTCCGGGGCCGGTGAAAACACTGATGTCAGCCGTTTCGAAGGCGATGACCAAGACCAGCTATCGAGTTTAGTAATCAGGGCGCGCTGCGCGTTTACAGGACGGGCTGCGCCCTACAGGTTACAGAAAGCTCAGCGGCAAATGGATACCTGTAAGCGAGCCTGCTCGCGTCCTGTCACCTGCAGCCTTCTCTTAAAGCACCAACTCCTGCTGCTCATCCGGGACCCGCTCCTTGCGCATCTCCTCAATCACTTGCACGGTTTTGCTGACGATCCAGCGGTGCATGGGAGAGGTGGCCGTGCGGCGGTGGCTGACGATGCCCAGCGGAAAGAACGGCTCTACCTGCAAGCTCTCTGGCAGGGGCTTGCGAACAATGTCGTAAAACTCCCCCTCCACTTCCAGGTCCTGCAAGCTGCCAATCATCAGGCAATCGGTATTGAACACGGTATCCAGGGCGGTCATCAGCTGGGTGGTCACCAGCAGTTTTTCCCGGCTATAGCCCTGGCGCGCCAGCCACTGATCGAACAGGGTGGAGGAACGGGATGAAATGGATTCCGTATTCAGCATGTAATAGTGCACCCACTTGTAACGCAACATGCGCTCTACGGTGAGTTCGTCGTCTGCCAGCGGGTGCCCGCGGCGCATCCAGCAGGCCAGAGTAAAGCCGCCCAGTGGCGCTGAATCAAAATCGGGGGGCAACTCCTCCTCCCGTTCGACGGCAAAATCTACCGTGCCATCTTCCAGCTCCTGCACGTAGGAGCCCAGTTCACTGGCCACCGCCAGTGTCAGGTTGGGCGCTTCCTGGTTGAGAATCTTCACCAGCCGGGGGACGATCAGCACAGCGAGAAATTCCGGCATCGCCATACGCACTTCACCGGTGAACTTCATCGGGCTGATTTCCTTGTTGCGCACCAGGTCAGAAACTCTCGCCAATACATCTGGCAACTGGCGCTGCAACTCCTGGGCTTTGGGTGTGGGCGCCAGGCCGCGACCACTGCGCACCAGCAGAGGGTCGCGATACAGGTCGCGCAAGCGCTGCAGGGTTTTACTCATTGCCGGCTGGGTAATAAACAGGCGGGCAGCGGCGCGGGTGACATTGCGCTCCTCCAGCAATACCTGTAAGGAAACCAGCAAATTGAGGTCTACCCGGGAAAGAGTAACCGGATCCATAAATAACCTTTAGTTATCCAAAAAATAAGAACAATATATTTTCATTATCCTTAACTGCTCAGGATAATGCCAGCCATTCAACGGCCACAGAACGCGACAGGAGTCCGAAAATGATTGCCATTTACCTGATCAAAAGCACAACACAACTTTTGCAGCAAGCCATCCGTACAGGCAAAGCCCAAGCAAACGACAGCAGCGACTGACCCCAACCCGCAAAAGCCCCAATCACGAACTTGGCGAGAAGCACCAGCTTCTCGCCTTTTTTTGTATCACATCAATAGAAGTCACATTCCCTTGAGTTATACAAAATATAAAATCAATACATTTTATTTATTTTTATAAACTCCCTATATTGCCTGCCATCGAACAACCCAACGGACACAAGGAGCCACAACATGTTGATCATGACCATAATGTTCGCCATTTCAGGAATACTCGGCTCAGCCATTGCCTGGGATGACCTGAAGCACAACCAGGAAAGCAACCCAAAAAACGAAGCCTGACCACCTTTGAGTCAGTTAGAACAGGAATAAAGCCATGCTAGTAATGACCACAATGCTGTCAATTGCCGCCCTGCTGGGCACCGCCATCGCCGTCGACGACCTGCAGGCCGCATTAAAGAAACCAACAAATAACTGCAAACAATAACCAGCAGTTATTTGAAACATAAAATCAATACATTTTTGTTATTTTGATGAAATCTGTATTGTTACACCCATACATCGGCCAACCAAACCCACGGAGGTAATCGCCATGTTTGTTATGACTGTAATGTTTGCCATTTCCGCACTATTGGGTTCGGCAATTGCAATTGATGATTTAAAGCCTGCTATCGAACAAAAAGCCTCTTAAGCAAGAGCAGGCCAACCCGTTTACCTACCCTCCTATCCAAACTAATTTTGGATTTTTGCCGGAAACACCTTGTTTCCGGCTTTTTTTTGCCTGCTATTTGGGCATTGGCGGCCACATGGCGCAACCACTCCGCACCCAACCGCCCGTTATTCCGCCTTTTTGAACTGCATTCGCTTGGGCTCAGGATTGAAATTGACACTGTAGTTGAGCTTTGGTGTGGTGTACTGCTTTTGCGCCTTTGCAATGTTATTACGAACTTCATACCACACCTTCATAACCACCCAACCCTTCTTTTTGCTGGCATCACCGCTGCCAGCCGCCGATGACAGCGTTTTGCCGGGGTCTTGCTGACGAACATAGTGGCTAAAGCGCATCTGCTGAGAACCCGCCTTATCAAAAATAAAGGTACGCACAGGGCTTTCAAAACCGCCACTGCCCACCAGCTGCGCCTTTATGGTGCCGGCTCCGGCAGCAGTAATATTACCCACCAGCTGCAAGCGCTGGGGACTTTTGCCAACCAGCGTGGTATCTACCGCTGTCAGCGTGGCCGATTTAAAAATATGCCTGGTTTCACCAACGTCCGGTTTGCCGGGCCTGGTCGATGTACCGGGTTTGGGGCGATCCACATTGGGGTTTGCCGCACAGTAAACCCAAACGCCCAGCTTGGCACTGTCGCCGTCCACCGCACCTTTCAATATATTGTGAGAGCAAAAAACCGTGCCCTGGGCCTCGGCCACATCGGGCATGTAGAGCGTAAAGCCTTTCTTGACGATGTCTTTCTTGGATCGATTGTGTTCCAGGCTCAGGGTTTTGAGGTGGTGATTACACCAACTGGCGGGCGCCAGGCCAGCAATGCCACCGTAGGGCACCTTAATCTGCGCATAACCGGTTTCAAAACCTCCGCCCTTGTCGCTGCCACTGGCGGTTTCACCCGCCAATTTGACACTGACACCACTGACCTTGCGCTTGCCGCTGCAGGACGCGGTGTATTTGGTAAGAAACGTCAGCTTTTTATGGGTATTGGCCACGTGGCTGTAGGTGGTGCCGGATTCGACGTACACCTTGATAACCGGGCCATTGATCGGCACCCGGGGCCCGTAGGCCGGGTCTTTGGCTGCCATCTTGTAAACCCCCTGATCCAGTTTCAGGTTGGCATTCTTTCCCGCTTGCACAGGCGTGGCTGCCAACGCCAGTGCACAGGTAGCTACCGCCGATAGTGTTTTCATGGTTTCCCCCAAAGGCTGACTGCTTTATTCCCCCACTATTTCATGGCTGTGGGATATGGTGACTCCCCCCTCCTGTAACATTATAGACGCCGAGCAATACTTCTCTGCGGACAGTTTGACCGCCTGCTCCACTGCCTTTTCCGACAAGTTGTCGCCACTGACTACAAAGTGCAGGTTTATGGCAGTAAACACCGCAGGCACCGCATCCGCACGCTGGGCCTGCACCTGGCAAACGCAGCCGCTGACCGCCTGGCGACGCTTTTTGAGAATACTCATCACGTCGAATGACGAACAGCCGCCCACCCCCAGCAGCAACATTTCCATGGGCCGCGGCCCTTTGTTTTCGCCACCATGATCCGGCGGCCCGTCCATAACTACCTGGTGGCCACTGCCTGTTTGCCCCACAAAACTGGCGTTGCCGCCCCAGGAAACTGTCACTTGCATTACTTTTGCCCCCTTGAATTTCTACGTAAAAAGTATGAACACTCTGATAATTGCCGATTATTCTGTTTTATTTTTCATAACGAGCTACAGTTCACAGAACAAACGTGCTTTACTTAACCGTCAGTGTGTCAGCCAGTTTGTGATGATAGCCAATGGCTATATTCCAATAAAAACTACTGGCGGCACGCTTATGACGACATTCAAATTCGCACTCGACGTAAAAGAAGAAAGGAGCGAAGACGACGTGAGCCCCGCCCCCATCACTCCCCATATCCCCAATGTTGAGCAGTTTCTTATTCACTGCCACCGCCGCCGCTATCCCGCCAAGAGTACCATTATTTACGCTGGCGACGAGAGCGACACCCTGTACTACATCACCAAAGGGTCTGTAACCGTTCTGATTGAAGACGACGACGGTCGCGAGATGATTGTCGCCTACCTCAATGAAGGCGACTTCTTCGGCGAAATGGGCATATTCGGCCAGAACGACCGCAGCGCCTGGATTCGCGCCAAAGTGGAATGCGAAGTGGGGGAAATCAGCTACTCCAAATTTCACGAAGTGGCCAAAAACCACCCGGAATTTATGCACGCCATCGGCTGCCAGATCGCCAAGCGGCTGCGCAACACCACCCGCAAAGTGGGCGACCTGGCGTTTATGGACGTGACCGGCCGTGTAGCCCGCACCCTGCTGGACCTGAGCAAAGAACCGGACGCCATGACCCACCCGGACGGCATGCAAATCAAAATCACCCGCCAGGAAATCGGCCGTATTGTCGGTTGTTCACGAGAGATGGTGGGCCGGGTTTTGAAAAACCTCGAAGACGAGGGGCTGGTGCATGTGAAGGGCAAGACGATGGTGATCTTTGGCACACGCTGACGGGTTACGGGCTGATCGAGCGTAATTGATCTTCAAACCAAACCGTAGAAGGCGACCAATGTGTCGCCTTTTGTCATTCTGAGCGCAGCGAAGAATCTCAACAGTTGCGGTAGACTATGAGATCCTTCGCTGCCCTCAGGATGACACGTACGCCGGGGCTGCCCGTTGCCCGCAGCCCTTTGCTCGCAGCTAAAAAAACAACTCCGCCAGCCTCTCCCCCGGTTCATCCGCGCGCATAAACGCCTCTCCCACCAAAAACGCATTGATGTTGTGCTCGCGCATGATGGCCACGTCTTCGGCGGTGTGAATGCCGCTTTCGGTGACCACCACCTTGTCATCGGGGATCATGGATAGCAGGTCGACGGTGGTATTGAGGGAGGTATCGAAGGTGTGCAGGTCGCGGTTATTGATGCCCAACAAACGGTTATCCAGCCCCAGCGCGCGCGCGCACTCTTCCGCATTGTGCACTTCCACCAGTACATCCAGCCCCACTTCACGGGCCAGGCCATTGAGGTCGGCCATTTGCTGGTCCGACAGGCAGGCGGCGATCAGCAAAATGCAATCGGCGCCCAGGGCGCGGGCTTCGACAACCTGAAACGGATCGATGGTGAAATCCTTGCGCAACACCGGCAGCTCTACCCCGTTCCGCGCCGCTACCAGGTACTCGTCTGCGCCCTGGAAAAAATCGATGTCAGTAAGCACTGACAAACAGGCTGCGCCATATTTCTCATAGCTTTTGGCAATCTGAACCGGCTCGAAGTGCTCGCGAATAACGCCCTTGCTGGGGGAGGCTTTTTTTACTTCGGCAATCACCGCAGATTGGTTATTGGTCAGCTTTCCTTCCAGTGCCGCCACAAAGCCACGGGCGGGAGCTTGACCCACCGCCCTGGCACGCATTTCGGCCAGTGGTGTTTTCGTCAAACGAGCGTCTACTTCCTCGCGTTTGCGAGCAACGATTTTTTTCAGGACGGTTGGGGTGTCTATTGTGGTCATCAGGTTTTATCTACTTTACAAACATCATCGTCGAACGCAGGATTGCCGCGCTGCGCTCGCAATGACAGGGTTTTACAAAGAGCTGGATAAATCGGCCAGTTCATTCAGCTTTCCCAAAGCCGCACCGGAGCTGATAGCGCTCAGCGCCCGCTCAACCCCCTGCTGCAAACTGCCCATTACGCCAGCGGCATACAGCGCCGCCCCCGCATTAAGGGCAACAATATGAGCTGCGCCGTGGTCTGCATTACTCAGTGCGGTGTTCACCATGGCCAGGCTTTCCTCCGCATTGCCCACCTTTAGCGGCGCCAGGCTGGAACGCGGCAGGCCAAAGTCCTCAGGGGCGATTTGATATTCTGTCACTTCGCCGTCTTTCAACTCCGCCACCCAGGTTTCTGCGGCGATGCTGATTTCGTCCAGACCGTCGGCGGAGTGCACCACCAACACATGCTGAGCGCCCAATTCCCGCACCACTTCAGCCACCGGACGCAGCCAGTCGCGGCTGAACACGCCCAGCAGCAAATTGGGCACCGACGCCGGGTTGGTGAGCGGCCCCAGCAGGTTAAATACCGTGCGCGCACCCAGCTCCCGGCGCGGGCCTATGGCGTACTTCATGGCGGCGTGATGGTTGACGGCAAACATAAAGCCCACGCCCACTTGCTCTATGCACTGTTTGACCTGATCCGCACTGAGATTGAGATTAACCCCGGCGGCCTCCAGCAAGTCAGCACTGCCAGACTTGCTACTCACCGAGCGGTTGCCGTGTTTGGCCACGGTAGCGCCCGCTGCGGCAGCCACAAATGTAGACGCGGTAGACACATTAAAGGTACCGGCACTGTCGCCGCCGGTGCCGACAATATCCACCAGATGATCGGCGTTGACCGCCACCGGCGTTGCCAGTTGGCGCATTACAGCAGCGGCACCGGCAATTTCATCCACGGTTTCGCCTTTGGCGCGCAACCCCACCAGAAAGCCTCCGATCTGGGCATCACTGCACTGGCCGGTCATGATTTGCTGCATCACATCCTGCATGTCGGTGCGGGTGAGGTCGGTGTTGTTGAGTACCGCATTGATGGCGGTTTTGATTTCCATAGTGCCTCCTCTCACCCGTCATTGCGAGGAGCGTAGCGACGCGGCAATCTCCTTGTGTGCGGCAGCAAGCTGATGGAGATTGCCGCGCTGCGTTCGCAATGACGGGTTATATGTTTAAAAAATTCCGCAACAAATCGTGGCCGTGCTCGGTGAGTATGGACTCCGGGTGAAACTGCACCCCTTCTATAGCCAGTTCCCGATGGCGCACGCCCATGATTTCGTCGATGCTGCCATCGTCGTTTTGCGTCCAGGCGGTAACCTCCAGACAGTCCGGCAGGGTTGCCTGGTCGATCACCAACGAATGATAGCGTGTCACCGTAAACGGGTTACTGAGGCCGGCAAACACACCGCTGTTGTTGTGATGCAGCAGCGAGGTTTTACCGTGCATTACCTGTTTGGCGCGCACAATTTTTCCGCCGAATGCCTGGCCGATGCTCTGGTGCCCCAAACAAATGCCCAGCAGCGGTATTTTGCCCGCAAAGTGCTCGATGGCAGCGACGGAAATCCCCGCCTCGTTGGGCGTACAGGGCCCGGGGGAGATAACGATGCGCTCCGGTGCCAGTTGTTCAATGTCGGCAACGCTCAACTCGTCGTTGCGCACCACTTTCACCTCGGTATCCAGCTCAGCCAGGTACTGCACGACGTTGTAAGTGAAGGAGTCGTAGTTATCGATCATTAGCAGCATTGGCCAACTCCTCGGTTTGTTCGGTTGCATGCAGGACACTGACCTCCAGACGAACGTGTAAACGCGCCAGGGCATCCTGGGTGTCGCGCAGCTCTTTCAGAATTTCGTCGTGGGTGGGCGCGGTGCGCAGTTGGCGCAGCTTTTCCGCCTTGGCCTCATCCAGGTTGTTGAGCACCACAGCGATAAACAGATTGATCATCACAAAGGTACCCAGCACCACAAAGCTGACAAAGTACACCCAGGCCCAGGGCTTGACGGCCATGGCGGTGTACATGATGTCTGTCCAGTCTTCCAGGGTGACGATGCGGAACAGGCTCAACAGGGCGATGGGCAGGTCTTGCCAATGGGTCGGGTCCACATCGTGAAACAGGTAAAAACCCGCCACCGCGTAAATATAAAACAGCACGCACAGCAAAATCGCCACGTGGCCCATACTGGGCAGTGAGCGCAGCAGGGTATCCACAATCAGCCGCAATTCCGGAAAGGCCGACACCAGGCGCAACACCCGGAACAGCCGGGCGAGGCGCGCCAGCATTGCCAGTTCGCCGGAGTCCGGCGCAAGGCTCAGCAGGATGATGGCAAAATCAAAGCAGTTCCAGCCACTCCTGAAATAATCAAACGGCCTCGGCCAAGCGGCGGCCATTTTCAGCAACGCTTCGGCAATAAACGCCAGCAACACCGCCTGGTACAACACCGCAAACCCGTTGTGGTAACTGGCCGCTATGGAATCCCAGGTTTCCATACCCACGGCAATACCGTTGAGTACAATCAGGCCGATGATTAGTCCTTGAAAACGCCTGGATTCCGTGAGGCGCTGAGAGAATGTTACTAAACCAGTCATGTATCTTTGTATTTCCAGTTACGGGTTAGGCGTTGGATGTTCGACGTTTGACGAATCTGGCTCGGTGCCAAAATGTACCGTCGTCTAACGTCCAACATCGAACGTCAAACCACTACCCTTTCACCATAGCCACAGCGCGCATCATGGCCCGCGCCTTGTTCATGGTTTCTTTCCATTCCAGCGCAGGCACCGAGTCTGCCACCACACCGGCACCGGCCTGTACATAGAGTTTGCCGTCTTTGATCACTGCGGTGCGAATGGCAATGGCGGTGTCCATATTGCCATTCCAGGACAGGTAGCCCACCGCACCACCGTAGACGCCCCGCTTCACCGGCTCCACCTCGTCAATAATTTCCATGGCGCGAATTTTTGGCGCACCGCTCAAGGTACCCGCCGGGTGTGCCGCACGCAGCACATCAATGGCGCCAATGCCGGGCTTTACCTGCCCGGTAACATTGGAGGTAATGTGCATCACGTGCGAGTAGCGCTCCACCACCATTTTCTCGGTCAGTTGTACCGTACCCGTTTGCGATATCCGGCCAGCGTCATTACGGCCCAGATCAATCAACATCAGGTGCTCGGCAATTTCTTTGGGGTCGTTGAGCATATCCTGCTCCATGGCCATATCGTCTGCCTCAGTACGACCCCGGCGGCGGGTACCGGCAATAGGGCGCACGGTTACCTGGCCATCTTCCAGGCGAGCGAGAATTTCCGGCGAGGAACCGGCTATCTGGAAATCACCCATATCCAGAAAGTACATATAAGGGGACGGATTCAAGCAGCGCAGCGCCCGGTACAGGTTCAGCGGTTCGGCATGAAAGTCCGTGGTCAGACGCTGGGAAGGCACCACTTGCATGCAATCACCGGCAAAAATGTACTGGCGGATTTTTTCCACCACCGCCTCAAATTCCTGCTGTCCAAAACCGGAGGTAAAGGCTTGCTCGCAGGCCTCCTCACCATCCAGAGAAATAGCGCCCAAATCCGGCAGCGGATTGTGCAGCTGCTGCTCCAGTTGATTGATACGGCCCTGGGCACGGGCTTCGGCATGCGCTTCTGTTGGGTCCGCATGAACAATCAAAATCAGCTTGCCCGCCAGGTTGTCAAATACCAGAACTTCGTCGGACACCATCAACAGAATATCCGGCGTACCCAGCTCGTCCGGCGGGCAGCCCGGTGCCAGGCGGGGCTCCACATAGCGCACGCAGTCATAACCGAAATAACCCACCAGGCCGCCGTTCATGCGCGGTAGCTGGGGCAAGTCCGGGGCGTGAAAACGCTGCTGGAACTGCTCCACAAAGGCCAGCGGATCGGCCGCCTCGCACTGCTCAACGACTTCGCCATCGGTTTCTACCGCAATCTGGTTGCCATGCACTTTCAGCACCGTGCGCGCAGGCAGGCCGATAATGGAGTAGCGCCCCCAGCGCTCCCCGCCCTGCACCGATTCAAACAAGTAGGTGTATTGCCCCCGGGCCAGTTTCAGATAGCTGGAAAGCGGCGTTTCCAGATCGGCAAGCACCTCACGCACCACCGGAATGCGGTTGTAGCCCTGGGCAGCCAGTTCAGAAAATTCAGGTATGTTCATGGTCTTTTAAAGGCGATAAGTCACAGAAAGCCGATCAGTGTCTGATCGAGGGCCATGCGCGCAGACACGGCAGGGAATTACCAGGGTTGCCATCGCCCGGCGGAAGGGAACACCGTGTTACATGCGGTGAAGCGCATTGAGAGTCTCCGTAAATTGGAGGGGGATTGTAGCTGAGCTGCGGGTTACTGGCTACAACCGGTGAGATTCTTCGCTGCGCTCAGAATGACAATTTTGCTCGATTCACCCGAAGCCCGAAGCCCGCCGCTCGCAGCCAGAATTCACACCTTGGCCAACTCTTCCCGCATCCGCGCAATCTTCTCCGCGTACACCGTTTCCCCAGCCCCGCCCTTGCCAAAAATCGCAGACCCGGCCACAAAGGTATCGGCACCGGCGGCGGCGATGTCGCGGATATTGTCAGCGGTAACGCCACCGTCGATTTCAAGGCGGATGTCGTAACCGCTGGCGTCAATCAGGGCACGGGCCTGGCGCAACTTGTCCAAAGTGCCGGGGATAAACTTCTGACCGCCAAAACCCGGGTTTACCGACATCAGCAACAGCATATCCATCTTGTCCAGCACGTGCTTGACCGGTTCTAAAGAGGTGGCCGGGTTGAGTACCAAACCGGTCTTGCAACCCAGGCTGCGGGCCAGTTGCAGGGAGCGGTCCACATGGCGGGAGGCCTCCGGATGGAAAGTGATATAAGTGGCCCCGGCATCGGCAAACATGCGGATCAGGTCGTCCACCGGCTCCACCATCAAATGCACGTCAATGGGTGCGTCAATGCCGTAGTTGCGCAAGGCCTGGCACACCATGGGGCCGATGGTGAGATTGGGCACGTAATGGTTGTCCATGACATCGAAATGAACAATGTCGGCACCGGCGCGAAGCACGGCTTCCACCTCGTCACCCAGGCGAGCAAAGTCAGCGGAAAGAATGGATGGCGCGATTTTGTAGTCTGGCATTGGCTTATCCGGAGCGTGGCTGAGAGGTCGCCATTATCACCGTGACTCAGATCAAACTCCATTGTTTTTCAATAAACAGCACTTGAAAGTTGCCCGGATTGCCCTAAAGTTAATCATGCACATTAATAGAAAAGAAGAAGGAAACAACCTATGAAATTGGATCTGTCTGGACACCATGTAGAAATCACCGATGGCCTGCGCGAAGCCGCCGATAGCAAATTTGCCAACATCAAGTCTCACTACCCCGACCTTACCAACCTCTCCCTGATTCTTACCGTCGAACGCCACGAACACAAAGTGGAAGCCAACACCAGCTACAAAGGCGCTCCCGTGGCCGTACACGCCTCCAACGACGACATGTACGCTGCCCTGGCCAACGCATCCAGCAAACTCAGCGCTGCCCTGGCCCACCGCAAGGGCGCCGCCAGTGCCGGGCGCCACAAAAAACCCGACTACCAAATCAGTGCCGCTGAATAGCCGCACCTGACAGCTCAACAAACCCCGCTGTCAGCGGGGTTTGTTGGCAGGGGTTTGTTGGCAGAGATTACCCAAAAATCAAAGCGCCTTTTTCACCCACCCCAGCGCCTTTTCGATTGACCCGATCATGGCCCCCGCCACATCAATCTGAGTGGCCGATTCAATACCTTCCAGACCCGGCGATGAATTTACTTCCAGTAACAGCGGCCCCTTGCTGGAACGGATAATATCCACCCCGGCCACTTTCAGACCCATGGTTTTGGCGGCTTTGATCGCCAGCTTTTTCTCCGCCGTTGTGACTTTCACGATCGAGGCGCTGCCGCCCTGATGGATATTGGCGCGAAACTCGCCGGGAGCGGCTGTGCGTTCGATGGAGGCCACCACTTTGCCGTCAATCACAAAACAGCGCAGGTCCTTGCCGCTGGCTTCCTTGATAAACTCCTGCACCAACAGGTTGGCCTTCAGGGATTTGATGGCGTTAATCACACTCTCCGCCGCTTTTTTGGTCTCCGCCAGCACCACACCGCGTCCCTGGGTGCCTTCCAGCAACTTCACAATCAACGGAGCTCCGCCCACCATTTCAATCAGATCGTTGGTGTCCATGGGAGAGCTGGCAAAGCCGGTGGTGGGAATATCCAGCCCGCTTTTTTGCAGCAATTGCAGAGAGTAGAGCTTGTCCCGGGACGAGGTCACCGCCGCGGAAGAGTTGAGGGCAAATACCCCCAGGCTCTCAAAGTGACGGGTCAAGGCGCAACCGTAAAAGGTGAGACTGGGACGAATCCGGGGAATCACCGCATCCAGATCATTGAGTACCCGTCCCCCGCGGTAGTAAATCTCGGGCTCCTCAGCATCCAGCTTCATGTAGCACTGTTTGATGTTGAGAAAGATCATTTCATGGCCACGTTCGGCACCAGCCTCCATAATCCGCCGATTGCTATACAACTCCGGATTGCTGGCCAGCACACCAATTTTCAGACCGTCGGCGGCACGCTCGACAATACCGTATAGTTGGGTGATTTCTTTATTGGACAATTCCCCCAGGCAAAAACTTGCGGCGGGATCCACCAACATGCGGCCGCCCATGGCCTCCCGCCCCAGCAACATGCGGTAGCCCATGGAATCGCGATTGCTGAGGGTCAACTCGATCTCCCAAATATCGCCACCGATCTGCACCGGCGCCATAATCACATAGCGCTTCTCACGGGTGCCGTTGGAGCTTTTGATATAACGGCGATCCACCACCGGGGATTCGCAGTGCACAGTGGTACTGCGATCCCCCTGCAACGGGTGTATATCAAAACTCACCCAGGCTTGGGAGTTGCGGGTAAAAGACTGAATATTAAAGGCGTGCAGGGACGAGGTTTTGGCCCCGGAATCCACTCGCGCCTTGATAGCGGGCATCCCCAAACTCGGGAAAGAACACCACTCCTCACTGCCAACGATCAGTTTTTGTTCTTGTTGCATGGGCCACTCCCGCAAATATTTCGTCGCCTTATGGAAAGCCATGGGAGGTTATCTGGAAAACCCTTACCAGTAAATACGGCAACCAATGAGCAGAGCCATCCCGAATGGCCACCCACAAAAAAGGCCTCTTGCGAGGCCCTTTTGTACAACAGCAGTTACTGAACCATCAGGCCCAGATAACTTCGTCGTCTGGCTGCACCGCATCGACAATGGGCAGGCCCACACGGGAGATGTTCACCATGTGTTTCCAGTCCAGGTTTTCCGAGATGCTGTTATTGCCCCAAGAGCCACAACCCAGGGTGGTGGTGGGCGCAAAGCCGTTGAAGAAGGAACCGCCGGCACTCAGTGAGGAAGGCTGGTTCACCACCAGGCGGCTGACGGTCAGCTCCAGGCCCGCCTGCTTGATGTGGTCTTCGTTATTGGAATGGATGCTGCAGGAATGCCCTTTGCCCTCGTAGTTGAGGTTGGACTGGGCAATGTGCAGCGCTTGGTCAAAGCTGCTGTACTTGAAAGTAGACAGCACCGAACACAGTTTTTCCTTGCACAGTACGTCTTCGCGGCCGATGCCTTCCGCCTTGAGCAGAATCACCCGCACGCCATCGGCAATCTCCACACCGGCGCGCTGGCCGATGATCTGGGAAGACTGGCCAATCACTTCCCGGTGCATTACACCGTCTTCGTTGTAGAGGGCTTTGCGGAATTGCTCAACGGTTTGCGGATCATCGAAGTAAGCCACTTTTCCGGTAGCCAGTAGCGCTTCCATCACCCTGTCGTAATCGTCTTCGTGGGCGATCACCGATTGCTCGGAAGAACAGATAATGCCGTTGTCGAAGGCGGCACCGGCAACCACTTTTTCAGCGGCAGCGTTGAAGTCGATGTCGCGGTCAAAGATGCATTGCACGTTGCCCGCACCCACACCGAAGGAGGGTTTACCACTGGAGTAGGCAGCTTTCACCATGGCCATGCCACCGGTGGCAACCACCACATCGGCCAGCTTCATCAGCTCGTTGGTCTTCTCGATAGAGCCCTGCTTGACCACTTGAATCAGGTTTCTGGGGGCGCCCAGCTTGTCGAATTCCCCGTGCCACAGTGACACCAGGTATTCGGACATTTTTTGCACGCTGGGGTGTGCCGCTACCACAATGGCGTTGCCGCCTTTAAGGGCGAACATGGCGTTACACATGGGTGTTACCACCGGGTTGGTGCACGGCGTTACCGCGCCCACCACACCGATGGGCTTGGCCACCAGATGCAGGTTTTTTTCTTCGTCGTGGCCGATAATGCCGATGGATTTAACGCCTTTCAGGTTGTTCCAGATGGTTCTGGACTTGCCCTTGTTTTTGAGGATTTTGTCTTCGTAAACACCCAGGCCGCTCTCGTCCACTGCCATGCGCGCCAGCTCCTCGGCGTTGTCAAAAACCACCTTGCCGACGGCCTTTACCAGAGCGTCAACCTGCTCCTGGCTGTAACCTGCAATTACCGCTTGAGCCTCTCTGGACTGGGCCACCAGCTCGGCAACTGTTTCTACCGCTATATCTGTCATGTCATTTACCTCAACCGTTTGTTTAGCCTGGCTTTTTAGCTCAAGTTATTAATTCAATTCTGCAAAACACTGTTCCAGAATATCCAGCCCTTCGTTGGCCACATCGTCGCCAATGGTCAGCGCTGGCAGGAAGCGAATCACGTTACTGCGAAAACCGCAGGACAGCAGTATTAACCCCTTCTCCTGCCCCTTGGCCACCAATGCTTTGGTGAGCTCCGGGTTGGGCTGCTCGCTGTCGCCATTTTCAATCAGCTCCATGGCGATCATGGCACCGCGCTCGCTACGGATTTCACCAATCAGGTTCGGATATTGAGATTGCAAAGCACCGAGGCGCTGGCCAAACAGCGCACCGATGTGGTTGGCGCGTTCTACCAGGCCTTCTTCTTCAATCACCTCCAGCACCGCCAGCGCTGCGGCACAACCGACGGGGGAACCGCCGTAAGTACCACCCAAACCGCCGGGGTTGGGAGCGTCCATTACCTCTGCCTTGCCAATAACCGCTGCGATGGGGAAGCCACCGGCAATGCCCTTGGCGGCGGTCATCAGGTCGGGCTCGATACCGGCGTATTCACTGCAGAAGAATTTGCCGGTGCGGGCAAAACCGGTTTGAATTTCGTCGGCGATCAGCATGATGCCGTGCTCGTCACAGAGCTTGCGCAGCGCCTGCATAAAGCTGGGAGGCGCCGGGTAAAAACCGCCCTCACCCTGCACTGGCTCAATAATGATGGCGGCCACATCGCTGGGCTCGATATCGACTTTGAACAGGTTGTTGAGCGCCTTCAGGGAATCTTCTTCGCTGACACCGTGGTAGGGAATGGGGTACGGCGCATGGAAAATTTCGCCGGGGAACGGGCCAAACAGGTTTTTGTAGGGCGTTACTTTACCGGTGAGGCCCATGGCCATCATAGTACGGCCGTGGAAACCACCGTTAAAGGCGATGACACCGCGGCGGCCGGTGTGAGCGCGGGCGATCTTGATACAGTTTTCCACCGCTTCGGCACCGGTGGTGACAAAGATGGTTTTCTTGGGGGTATCGCCGGGGGCCAGCTGATTGAGCTGCTCGGCCAGTTCAACAGCGCTGTCGTAGGGCGTCACCATCACGCAGGTGTGGCTGAATTTTTCCAGTTGCGCCTGAACCGCTGCCTTTACCTTGGGGTGATTGTGGCCGGTGTTGACCACCGCAATACCACTGCCAAAATCGACGTAGCGGTTGCCTTCCACGTCCCACAATTCGGCGTTGTCGGCGCGGTCGATGTAAAACGGCGCCAGGTTGCCCTGGCCACGGGCGATGGCCTGCTCTTTGCGGGCCTGAAGTTCTGCGTTGGTTGTCATATTGTTACCTTCTTTCTCGGGTAAACCCTGCGCTTGCATATTCATGGTTTAGTTCCTGTCTGAAAAAGCTCTTATCTTCGAGCCAATCGTACTTGGTTAAGGGTCGCACGCTTTTTGGGAGGAGTTTCGCTTTGTTCCTTCCCTTACCCCAATTATTTCGCGTTACTTTAAAACTGCGTCCAACTCGTTCCGAAGCCGCGCTTTTAGCGTGCGACCTCAGACGTGCGACGTGCGGCCAGGTTTTTTTACTTATCTATGCCGCCTATGCACATGTATTTAATTTCCAGATAATCATCGAGGCCGTACTTGGAGCCTTCGCGACCATCACCGGATTCTTTAATGCCACCAAAGGGCGCCATTTCGTTGGAAATAGCGCCATCATTAATACCGACAATGCCATATTCCAGCTCCTCGGAAACACGCCAGATACGGCCAATATCCCGGGAATAAAAATAAGACGCCAGGCCAAATTCGCTGTCGTTGGCCATGTCGATGGCCTGCTGTTCGTCACTGAATTTGATCAGCGGCGCCACCGGGCCAAAAATTTCTTCGCGGAATACCCGCATGCCATCGCACACGTTGGTGAGCACAGTGGGCTCCACAAAGGCACCGCCCAACCGGGAGCGACCGCCAGTGGCCAGGGTTGCCCCTCGCTCCACCGCGTCGTCGATTAATTCGCACACGCCGTTGGCGGCGCCTTCGTCGATCAGCGGGCCAAAGTTCACCCCGTCATCAACACCGTTGCCCACGATAAAGCCATCTTTCACCGCCTGCACCAGTTTGTCGGCGAACTCGTCGTAAATGCCTTCCTGCACCAGAATACGGTTGGAGCACACGCAGGTTTGCCCAGCGTTGCGGTATTTGGAAATCAGTACGCCCTGTACGGCGGCATCCAGGTCGGCATCGTCAAACACAATAAAAGGTGCGTTGCCCCCCAGCTCCATGGAGGTGCGTTTCACCGTGGCGGCGCACTGCGCCATCAGGTGCTTGCCCACCGGGGTAGAGCCGGTAAAGGTGACTTTGCGAACGATGTCGTTGCCGGTAATTTCGTCGCCAATGTCGCGGGTTTTGCCGGTCACCATATTGATAACACCGGCGGGGATACCGGCGCGGTGGGCCAGTTCAACCAGTGCATAGGCGGACAGCGGCGTGGCATTGGCGGGCTTGCACACCACGGCACAGCCAGCGGCCAGCGCCGGGGCAATTTTGCGGGTGAGCATGGCGTTGGGGAAGTTCCACGGGGTGATGCAACCCACCACACCCACCGGCTGCTTGATGCACACCAGGCGCTTGTCGTTGCTGGGGTGGGGAATGGTATCGCCGTATACGCGCTTGGCTTCTTCCGCGAACCATTCCACGTAGCTGGCGCCGTATAGGATTTCGCTTTTGGCTTCCGCCAGGGGCTTGCCTTGTTCCGCTGTAAGAATAGCCGCCAGGTCATCCTGGTGCTGAATGATCAGGTTGTACCAGCTGCGCAGAAAGGCAGCGCGCTCTTTGGCTGGGCGGTGCTTCCAGGCGTCTTGCGCTGCGGCGGCGGCTTCGATGGCGCGGCGGGTTTCAGCGCTGCCACATTTCACCACGTCGGCCAACAGTTCACCACTGGCCGGGTTGGTGACCGCCAGGGTTTCGCCGCTGTCTGCCGCCACCCACTCACCGTTGATGTAGGCCGAGGTTTTCAGCAGTGCATTGTCGTTTAAGGCCAGCGCCATGGTGCGACTCCGTAGAGAGAATAAGTAATACCCCGGTCAATCGGGGGCGCGAAATTATCAGGGTTTTTGCCGCCAATCTCTACCCTTGGGGGGTAGGAATAGAACGCCTCTTGTGACCGCCCCAAGCGGGGCGTTCAAGCGGTTGATTTGCCTTGCTTTTTGGCAGCTCTGGCGGACACAGTCGCTATTCAAAGTTTTGCCGGGGTATAACCGGCAAACTGCTCCCGCAGGGTTTTCTTGCTGACTTTGCCGGTGGCGGTGTGGGGCAACTCATCCACAAACTCGCAGGCCTGGGGTATCCACCAGTCGGCAACCTGGCCGCGCAGCGACGCAAGCACAGATTCGGCATCCGCTTCTGCCCCCGGATGCAGTACCACGATCAGCAGTGGCCGCTCCGTCCACTTGGGGTCGGGAATGCCAATCACCGCCGCTTCTGCCACCGCCGGGTGGCTCATGGCGGCATTTTCCACATCGATGGAGCTGATCCACTCGCCGCCGGATTTGATCACGTCTTTCACCCGGTCGGTAATGGTCATATAGCCATCGGAATCAATGGTGGCCACATCGCCGGTGGCAAACCAGCCATTATCAAAGCGGTCGTCGGCACCTTCCAGCTTGTAGTAGCCGTTTGCCACCCAAGGGCCACGCACTTTTAACTCTCCGGCACTGTCGCCATCCCAGGGCAGCTCGTTGCCCCGGGCATCTTCAATTTTCATTTCCAGACCAAACACTGCGCGTCCGGCACTCTGGCGATATTTGCCCTGCTGCTCGGCGGGCAGGTTCTCCAATCCCGGTGGGGGCATATAGTAAGCACCCAGTGGACTGGTTTCGGTCATACCCCAACCAGGGCGAACGCTGACGCCGAGACTTTCAAGGGCTTGCTTCAGGGACTCCGGGCAGGCGGCGCCGCCCACCACCACTTTTTGCAGCGAGGTAACCGACTCGCCAGTACGTTGCAGGTAGTCCACCAGTGCCAGCCAGATAGTCGGCACCCCCAGGGAATAATCTACCTGGTAACGGTTAATCAGCCCGGCGATCACCTCGCCGTCAAGCATTTTCGGCCCCGGCAATATCAGGCTGGCGCCAGTCATGGCGGCCGCATGCACGACTCCCCAGGCATTGACATGGAACATGGGCACCAGGGGCATTACCACACTGCGACTGCTCACAGCCATCACATCTGGCAGTGCGATCATCACTGTGTGCAGCACGGTGCTGCGGTGGCTGTAGAGCACGCCTTTGGGGTCGCCGGTGGTACCAGAGGTATAGCAAAGTCCGGCGGCGCTGTTCTCGTCCAGTTCCGGCCAGTCGAAGACTTCCGGCTCTGCGGACAACAGCTCCTCGTAGCAGAGTGCATTGGGCAGAGTCGTGTCGGGCATATGGGCACGATCGCAGAGCAACACAACCCCTTTTACACCGGGCAGATTGGCATGCAATTTTTCCACCAGGGGGGCGATAAGAGGGTCCACAAACAGCCACTGGTCTTCGGCGTGGTTGATGATGTAGGCCACCTGCTCCGGAAACAGGCGCGGGTTGATGGTGTGGCACACCGCGCCCAGGCAGGCGATGCCAAAGTACAGTTCCACATGACGGTGATCATTCCAGGCCAGAGTAGCAATGCGGTCGCCGGGCTTCACACCCAGGCGATGCAGTGCGTTGCCCAACTGATCGACGCGCCGGAAGGCATCGCCCCAGGTATATGCCTGATTGGGGTTATCCACTGTCACTGATGCCACAGTTGTGCGACCATGCACCTGCCGGGCGTGGCGCATAATTGACGTGACCGTCAGTGGGTAATCCATCATCTGTGCGCGCATACGCTAACCTCATATAAATGGTAACTATTCAGCATGTCCTGTAACTGTTCAGGTTGCGTGCCAAAACGTGCAGGGCAAGGCGACTCAATTGAGAAAATACGTGCTGAGTTTACACGTGTAAATGATCAATTTTTAACACAGCTATGCGCGTTTTGGCGCGTGAGCTGAATAGTTACATATAAATTACGTGATATTCAGAGCCACAATGCCATGAATAACGAATATAACCAACCGCTGGGCGGCAACCAAATGCCCCGTTTTGGCGGCATCGCCTCACTGTTTCGCCTGCCGCTACAACAAACCGCCGAAGGGCTGGATATCGCCCTGATTGGCGTACCGCTGGATATTGGTACCAGCAACCGCACCGGCACCCGCTACGGGCCCAGGCAAATTCGCACCGAATCGGTACTGGTGCGCCCCTACGGTATGTACACCCGCGCCGCGCCTTTTGACAGTTTTCAGGTAGCGGACATCGGCGATGTGCCTGTTAACCCGTTCAGCCTGGAAAAATCCATCGACATCATCGAGAGCTACTACGACGGCGTTATGGCCACAGGCGCAAAAACCGTTTCCTTCGGTGGCGACCACACCATCGCCCTGCCGATTTTGCGGGCACTGCACAAAAAGCACGGCACCATGGCGCTGATTCACGTAGACGCCCACGCGGATATCAATGACACCATGTTCGGAGAAAAAGTTGCCCACGGCACCATTTTTCGCCGCGCCATCGAAGAAGGCCTGGTAGACCCCAACAAAATGACCCAGATTGGCCTGCGCGCCACCGGCTATTCCGCCGAGGATTTCGACTGGGCACGCCATCGCGGTGTGCAGGTGGTACAGGCGGAGGAGTGTTGGCACAAATCCCTGGAGCCACTGATGGCAGAGGTTCGCGAACGCATCGGCCCGGACACCCCCTGCTACCTGAGTTTTGATATCGACGGTTTGGACCCCTCCGTGGCCCCCGGCACCGGAACCCCGGAACCCGGTGGCCTCACCACCGCTCAGGGACTGGAAATTATTCGCGGCTGCTGGGGGCTGAATATGGTGGGTGCGGATTTGGTGGAAGTGTCACCGCCCTACGACACCAGTGGCAACACCGCGCTGCTGGCGGCCAATCTGATTTTTGAAATGCTGTGCAGCTTTCCGGGGTGTGAGAGAAGGGATTATTAAACCGGCAACCTTATAGGTTGCGTTTAATAATGCGGCACAGGGATGTGCCGCCGCTGGCGTAGCCAGCGCGAGCTCAATAAAATCAAGCACTTCCGCGCAAGTGCGTCAGGTTTTATTGAGCGCGCAATAGAAAAGGCAGGGCGCCTTTTCTATTGCCGGGTTAATAGTCGCTACGCCAGGAGGGGCAATGCTTCCAGGCACGCCGTAAATACATCCATGTAGGCTCTTTTGCGGCACCCCTGCCGCAGACGGCCTGAAGCATTGCCCCCTCCCCCAGTCCAACTGACCACCTGGAAATTGACCTATGACAAAAATCGGGATTGCATTAGGCGGTGGCGGCGTGCGCGGCCTGGCACATATTCTGGCGCTGGAAACTCTGGACGAGTGCGGCATCAAGCCCGCCGCCATTGCCGGTACCAGTATGGGGGCCATTGTTGGTGCGCTCTATGCGTCTGGCTTATCCGGCACCGACATTCACGCCGGCATCAACCGCCATATCATCCGCAAGGGTGATGACCTGAAAAATATTCTTGCGAAAAAATCCGACTTATTGAAGTGGCTGAAACTGGCCACTCCCACTTTGCGCCGGGGCGGTTTTCTCAGTGCTGATAACGCCTTGCAATACCTTCTGGAGTTGATTGAAGTACGCACCTTCGAGGAATTAAAAACACCGCTGCGCGTAGTGGCCACAGATTTTTGGAGTGGTGACACGGTGACGTTTGACTCCGGCGAATTGTTGCCCGCGTTAAAGGCTAGCATGGCCATACCCGGCGTATTCCCACCGGTGGAAATTGATCGCCGCGTGCTGGTAGACGGCGGCATAGCCAACAACCTGCCCTACGACCTGCTGCCACCAGAGTGCGACCAAACCATCGCCGTTGACGTGGCACCCACTCGGGTTCCACAGAAAAAAGAAGCCGTTCCAGGACTGCTGGATGCAGTACTGGGCACCTTTGACATTCTGCTGGAAAATGCTGACCGGCAGCGACTGAAAACAACACCACCGACGATTTATCTAAAACCGGAAATTACCGGAGTGCGCACCCTGGATTTCGATATGATCGAAGAAGTATTTGAACAGGCAACTCCGGCAATGTCCGGGTTTCACCAAAGGCTGCTATCCCACCAAACGTGAAGACGTGAACCTGGAGTGCCTTGCTGTGACCGTGGCCAGCAAGGATGCTGGCCTCGAGCTTACATGGATGTACTTGCAGCGCGTCACAGCAAGGCGCTCCAGGTTTATGTCCCACACCAATACTATGCAGTTAAATACCAACCTTCTTTGGACTTGGTTTAAATGGCGAAAACCTCACCAGCCAGTAAGCGATGGCCGACAGCCACCCTGCCAAAATTACCATCAATACCCATGTTGCCGGCCGCCATACGCCCTCGCTCAGCCAACCGCCCAATACTTCGTAGCTCAGTGGCAACAATAACAACCAGGCCGCCAGAAACAGCCCGGGTCTGAGAGCGCTAAAAATTACCAATACCGATAAATACCAGGGGAACACCACCGGGCTGAGTAACAGCGGAACCATTAGCGCCAAGCCAAAACCTCTGACCGCGTCCCGGCGGCCAACAGATACCGCCAGCCACATGCCCAAGGCCACCAGCCCTGCGATCACCAACGGGCGAATTGTTTCCGACATCAACACACCAATCAGCACGAACAGTGGTGAGCCAAAACGCCATTTGTCAAAGAATTCCAACAGGATTCCAGCCGGCTGCCAACCCAACGCAAAGGCAACGCCGTATCCGACCAGCAGTGTCAACAAGCAACCCGCAAGCAACCGCCAGCGAGCAGGCCACTGGTGCAGCAAAAACCACATGACCGGCAACAGTACAATGGGCAACAACTTCACCAATACACCCAGACCAACAGCAACCCCAACAAACGTGTAGCGGCGCTGCAGCCAGCAGACAATAGCAACCACAATGGCCAGTGCACTGAAAATATCCAGGTGTGCAGCGATGCCGCCCTCCAATACCAGGATGGGCGACAGTGCCAACAATGCCGTATGACGCTGCTGCCCCAGCTGTTTCAGCAGCTTGCACCCCACCAACAACAATCCGGCACCGGCCAAAAAAACCACTATTTTCCACACCCAGAATGCTCCCTGTGGGCCAGCCGTGGCCGCCAGGGAAAACATGCCCATGGCCAACGGTGGGTACAACGAAGGGTAGGCATTGTGCTCGGGGGGTGGCGCCCATTGTTCGTGCAGTGATGGCGGCAGCGAGGCCGGTGCTGTGCGATAGGGGTCGTAACCGCTGAGTGCCACCTTGCCGTCCCACAGGTAGCGTTTGATGTCGTTGGAGGTATAACTATCCACGGGTATCAGCAACAGGCGCAACAGCAATGCCAGCCCTATCAGCCAGCGAAATTGTTGCGTGGTCCAGTGTACTGAGGAACGCCAGACGCCAAACATGCCCAAAGCCATCGCGGTGTATTGCAGGCAAACCCAAAAGCCAATATCCGCTGCCGGGAATACACCATCGCCACCCACTGACCCCGCAATTGGGAACGCCAGCAACACTGAAGCAACAACCAGAAAAAGGCTACTCACCAACAGCCGCGGTTTTTGCAGTAACATCAATTGGCCTGCTGTGCCGCCCGAATACTGCTGATGGCGGTACTGAGAAAACCGATATTCAGCAGCAGCAGAAAAGGCAATGCCAGCCACAGTTGTTGCCACAGGGCCCACACCAACACAACGCCGTACACACAGCCCAGCAGCAATTCAATAATGGTGCCCTTGGGGAACACCGCCCGGTAGCGCTGTTTTGTCGCTTTGCTGGCAGCGGTTTTTTGATCGCCTTCTTTGGGTGTGCGGATAAAGGGGCTGCGCTGCCCGAGCAGGGCTTCCGCCGCAGCGCGAGCGTTATTGAAGGACAGCTGTATACCCAGCAGTAACATGGCCGGAGCTTTGGAAATGGCAAACCAGGCTGAGCGCCCCAGCACTACCTGGCCAAACAAAAAATACGCCAGGTGGCCGCCGGTGGACATCAACAACATGGGCATATCCAGCCAGTAGGTATAGCCGATATCCAGGTGCTCACGAATCAGCAAACTGGGCACCAGCAGAAACACCGTGTCGATCATCATAATCAGATAGGCCATGTTATTGGCCAGATGAAAAGTTGATTCCAGTTTGGTACCCAGACTCAACGGCGCCCGCCACACCGAGCGCAGCAGTTTACGCATTACTTCAATGCCACCTTTTGCCCAGCGATGTTGCTGGCTTTTAAAGGCATTCATATCCGCAGGCAGTTCCCCGGGGCATTCAACGGACGGCATGTAACGCAACTGCCAGCCGCGAAGCTGGGCGCGGTAGCTCAAATCCAGGTCTTCTGTGAGGGTGTCGGCACTCCAGTTGCCCGCATCAATAATCGCCGCTTTGCGCCAGATGCCAGCGGTGCCATTAAAATTGTAGAGCGCACCGGTTGCGCCCCGCACCCACTGCTCCAAACCAAAATGCGCATCCAGGGCAACACCTTGTATGCGAGTGAGGTGGGAATCGTTCAGATTCAGGTGCCCCCAGCGCAGCTGAACCATGGCAACTTTGGGGTCGGTAAACTGGTGAATGGCGTCGTGGATCACCGACGCATTGGGCACAAAGTCGGCATCAAAAATGGCAATGTATTCGCCGCTGGCAAATTCCATGGCATCCGCCAAGGCACCGGCTTTAAACCCGTGCCTGAGCTCTCGCTGTACGTGATCGATATTTACACCATTGCGGCGATGATAAGCGACTCGCTCGGCAATAATATCGCTGGTGTCGTCGTCGGAGTCGTCAACAATTTGTATTTGCAATAACTCCGGCGGGTAATCCACCGCTGCCATGGCATCCACCACCCGGCGGGCCACAAAGCGTTCGTTGTACAGCGGAATCTGTATGGTGACTTTAGGCAGAAGCCGAAATTTTTCGCTGGCTGCCGGCAGGTTTTTTCGGTACTTCAGCCAGCGAAAAATCAATGACAAACGGTGTATGCCAGTCAAACTTAAAAATAACAGCAATAAAAAATGCACACCCAGCAAAACCAGGAAAACGGACGTAAACATAAAGGTTACTTTCGGTGATTTTTAATCAGTGCGAGTAGGTAAAGCCAACCTGGAAGGTGTCGCCGTCCAAGGTATTATCGCCGTAAACATCCTGGGTGTAGGTAAATTCGATGCCGTACTTGCCTTTTCCATAACGGCCTTTTTCACCAAAATTCCAACCGGCCGTAAGCTCCCATTTACCCAAATCAAATTCTTGCGGAGTTGACAAATTGCCGGTGCTGTTCAAAAACACACTGGCATTATTGGCGCTTTCTGTGCCATCCAGTTTGGTGCGAAAGTACACATTCTCTGTAATGTTAAAACCGTATTCCAACAGGTAACGAATTTCATCGGAAGGTGTACCGCTGCGCAAACGGTAGCCCAGTTCTGCACCAAAATACCCGTAGCGATTCAGGCTTTTTCCAAACAGCAGCCGGCCTTCATAATCTTCCTGTCCATTGCCGCGGGGCAAGGCGTCGTCTTCGTCGTACAGGTAAGGGGCTTTAAAGGTAAATGCCGCAGACAACACGTAAGCGGAACTGTCCACCAGGCTGTAACGCAGGCCCAACTCCAGATCACTTAAACCGGAAGATGAGGTTTCCTGACCGGAGATAGTTTGCTCCAAATCCTGAAAAGACAGGGAACCAAACAGTGCCAGTTTGTTGCCCAAACCGGTTTCAAAATAATAGGAAATGGAATCGTTCTGGAAATTTTCAAAGCCGTCGTTGTCGCCAAAAAAATCGTCCGCATCAAAACTGTTGTAGGCCAACTTGTGGTAACCAGAACCTTTTTCGCCAACCCAGGCGCCAGCCTGTGCCATTTGGCTGCCAGCGATTAAAAAAGATGCCAACACTGGCATCCCTAAAGTTTTGATGGAATTTTTCATGGATATTTCTCCGAGCTAACGAGTAGTTGTATCGCCTGTCTGACGTTACGAGTTAGCTTTGAGAAAGTGCGAAAGGGGAAAAGTTCCGGATGGGAATTAACGGCGGGGCAGTGTGAAAAATTATTGAGGAATGTCTAACATCAACCTTTTAACTTCAACTGCAAATCCGTTTTCGGCACGCAACAGCAGGGCAGGATTTCGTCGTCGTTAACCCAGGCCATGGGCGCTTGCAGGTATGCCACTTCACCGCTGACCAGTTGGGTGCGACAACTGCCGCAGTAACCTTCGCGGCACTGGTAAGGCACGTACACATCCTGCGCTTCCAGGGATTCCAGCAAGTTGTTGGCATGCTGAAATTGCACCACTGCCCGGGCTGTTTCGTCACCGTTGATATTGACCACCGCCACCCCATAAGCGGGCTTGGCCATGCCATCCAGCTCAATTTGCGGGGTTTCTTCCGGCTGCTCCGCATTGCCCAGGGGAATAAAGAATTCCTGCTGCTCAAAGGCGGCGCTGTCGTATGACAACAGGTCCACGGGGTCGGGCTCCAGTTCAAAGATGGGTTGGGCAGCGGAAGTGCTGTCCAATTGGAAGTCGTTCTTTTCGTTGGTGTCGGCTTTATGGGTGGGCATGACAACTAATCTCGTCATCAGGGAAGAGCGCAGTAAAAGTCACGGGATTGCCGCGTCGCTACGCTCCTCGCAATGACGGGTTACGTTACTGCGACTCTTACAAAGACTCCCTTACAAAGAAAATTCGCCAAATTCTTCCGTGTCCACTTCCGCATCGATGGCCCCTACCAGATAAGAGCTGATTTCCGATTCCTGGGGCGCCACCTGCACGTTGTCACTCACCAACCAAGCGTCCATCCAGGGCAGCGGGTTGCTTTTTACGTTGAACGGCGCGGGCAGGTTTACCGCCTGCATGCGCTGGTTGGTGATGTATTCCACGTACTGACAAAGGATTTCTTTGTTCAGGCCGATCATGGAGCCTTCTTTAAACAGGTAATCCGCCCAGTCTTTTTCCTGTTGGGCGGCGTCGGTGAACATGGTGATCACTTCCTGCTCGCACTCGCGGGCAATGTCTGCCATTTCCGGGTCGTCTTTGCCCTGGGCAAAAATCTGCATCATGTGCTGGGTGGAGGTAAGGTGCAGGGCCTCGTCGCGGGCGATCAGTTTGATCACCTTGGCGTTGCCTTCCATTTTGGCGCGCTCGGCAAAGGCGAAGGAGCAGGCAAAGCTGACGTAGAAGCGAATCGCCTCCAGAATATTCACCGAGGCCACGGTAAGGTAGAGCTTTTTCTTCAGATCACGCAGGTCAACCACCACTTCTTCGCCGTTGATATTGTGAGTGCCAACACCAAAGTTGTTGTAGTTGTTCACACCCTCAATCAAGTCGTCGTAGTACTGGGTGACGCTGATAGCACGCTGGATAATGTGCTCGTTTTGCATAATATCGTCGAAAATTTCTCCGGGATTGGGGACGATATTGCGAATAATATGGGTGTAGGAGCGGGAGTGGATGGTCTCGCTGAATGACCAGGTCTCGATCCAGGTTTCCAGCTCCGGCAGCGACACGATGGGCAGCAGCGCCACATTGGGAGAGCGGCCTTGCACCGAGTCCAGCAAGGTCTGGTATTTCAGGTTGGATACGAAAATGTGCTTTTCGTGCTCTGGCAGGTTGGCAAAGTCGCTGCGGTCGTTGGACAGGTCCACTTCTTCCGGACGCCAGAAAAACGACAATTGCTTTTCGATCAGCTGCTCAAAAATGGCGTATTTCTGCACATCGTAACGAGACACGTTGACGTTCTCGCCAAAGAACATGGGCTGTTCCAGAGCGTTGAATTCGTTGCGGTTAAAAGTTTGGTAGGTCATCTATAACTACTCTCGATATTCCGTTTTTACAGCCCGTCATTGCGAGGAGCCTTTCTTGTAAAGAAAGGCGACGCGGCAATCTCGTGAAGCTGGCAGCGCACTGATGGAGATTGCCGCGGTCGCTGCGCTCCCTCGCAATGACGGGAATTTTTAAATCTTGCACGCGCCCCCTGCGCAACCGTCGTCTTCTTCCATATGGCTGTCGGACGCGCCGTCGCGGGTGTTGTGGTAGTACAGGGTTTTCAGGCCCAGCTTGTAGCAGGTCAGCAGGTCTTTGAGCAGCAGTTTCATGGGCACTTTTTTGTCCGGGAAGCGCGCCGGGTCGTAGTTGGTGTTGGCAGAAATCGCCTGGTCCACAAACTTCTGCATAATGCCCACCAACTGCATGTAGCCATCGTTGCCGGGCATGTTCCACAACAACTCGTAGTTATCCCGGTATTTTTCCAGCTCCGGCACCACCTGTTTGAGAATGCCGTCTTTGGAGGCCTTCACCGACACAAACCCGCGGGGCGGCTCAATACCGTTGGTGGCGTTGCTGATCTGGCTGGAGGTTTCCGAGGGCATCAGCGCCGTCAGGGTGGAGTTGCGCAGACCGTCGCGAACGATGTCTTCGCGCAAACCTTCCCAATCCAGGTGCAACGGCTCGTCGCAAATGCTGTCCAGGTCGCTCTTGTAGTTATCGATGGGCATAACGCCCCGGGCGTAGCGGGTGTCTTCAAACTTGCGGCAGGTGCCAAATTCCCGCGCCAGTTGGTTGGATGCTTTCAACAGGTAGTACTGAATGGCCTCGAAGGTGCGGTGAGTGAGGCCGTTGGCGGAACCATCGGAGTATTTGGCGCCATTTTTGGCCAGGTAGTAGGCGTAGTTGATCACCCCCACACCCAGAGTGCGGCGATCCATGGAGCCTTTTTCGGCAGCGGCCACCGGGTAGTCCTGGTAGGACAGCAGGCTGTCCAGGGCGCGCACCAGCAAGTCCGCCAGTTCTTCCAGGTCGTCGAGGGAATCCAGTGCCCCCAGGTTAAAGGCCGCCAGAGTACAGAGGGCGATTTCGCCATCGGTATCGTTGATGTCTTCCAGCGGCGCGGTGGGCAGGGCAATTTCCAGGCACAGGTTGGACTGGCGTACCGGCGCTTTGGCCGGGTCGAAGGGACCGTTGTTGTTGCAGTGGTCCACGTTCTGCAAATAAATGCGCCCGGTGGAGGCGCGCTCCTGCATAAACTGGCCAAACAGGTCTACGGCCTTGAGGGTTTTCTTGCGAATGCTGTCGTCCTGCTCGTACTGACGGTACAGCTGCTCAAACTTTTCCTGGTCTTCAAAAAAGGCATCGTACAGGCCGGGCACATCGGAGGGGCTGAACAGGGTAATGTTGCCGCCTTTAATCAGGCGCTCGTACATCAGCTTGTTGAACTGCACGCCGTAATCCAGGTGGCGAACCCGGTTTTCTTCCACCCCGCGGTTATTCTTTAACACCAGCAGGGATTCCACCTCCAGGTGCCAGATGGGGTAGAACAAGGTAGCGGCACCGCCGCGCACACCGCCCTGGGAACAGCTTTTAACCGCTGTCTGGAAGTGTTTGTAAAAGGGAATACAGCCGGTGTGAAAGGCTTCGCCGCCGCGAATTTCGCTGCCCAAAGCGCGGATTTTGCCCGCGTTGACGCCGATGCCGGCGCGGTGGCTGACGTAGCGCACAATGGCCGCCGAGGTCGCGCTGATGGAATCCAGGGAATCGCCGCACTCAATCAACACACAAGAGCTGAACTGGCGGGTGGGAGTGCGCACGCCGGACATGATGGGCGTGGGCAGGGACACTTTAAACAGGGACACCGCGTCGTAAAAACGGCGAATGTAGTCCATGCGGGTTTCTTTGGGGTAACTGGCGAACAGGCAGGCGCCAATCAACACATAGAGAAACTGCGGGCTTTCAAAAATTTCGCCGGTGACCCGGTTTTGCACCAGATATTTGCCTTCCAGCTGCTTCACTGCCGCATAGCTGAACTTCAGGTCGCGGGTGTGATCCAGAAAGCCATCCATCTGGTCGAATTCTTCCGGGGTGTAATCCGTCAGCAGGTTGGGATCGTAACGCTTGGCGTCCACCTGTTTGGCCACGTGTTCGTACAAGGTGGGTGGTTCGTACTGGCCGTAGGCTTTTTTGCGCAGATGAAAGATATTCAACCGCGCCGCCAGGTATTGATAATCCGGACGCTCCTCGGAAATCAGGTCGGCGGCGGATTTGATCAGGGTTTCGTGAATATCGGCGGTTTTGATGCCATCCACAAACTGCAAATGGGCCTTCAGCTCCACTTCCGACACCGAGACGTTATCCAGCCCCGCTGCCGCCCAATCGACTACCTTGTGAATTTTATCGAGATCAATGGCTTCGGTGCGGCCATCGCGCTTGGTGACTTTCAGATCGCTACTGTTCATTGCCTGCCCACTGAGAATAGTGATTTTTTTGATGATTGCTTGTTATTTATCAGAGGTAAACGCAGATGGCCGCAACTTCGCTGTTTTTACTGGCAACATCCCTGTATATCGTTACTTTTTCGAGAATTATTGTTATTTCGCAACAGTGTCAGCACCTGCTGGAGACACAATATAATGTGTTAGAGGCGTCACAGCAATACTACATATAGATGATTTTGCATTTTTGTCTGCACAAAATTCACACGGAAGAATGAGTGTAAGGAAGCACTAACAAGAGAGGCAACAACAGGGCAAATAGCGACAAATTTCAATCAAAACTTGAGGTTTTTTTGCCAATGCGGGTACAGTGGCCGCCGTGGAACAATGTGAATTTTTTGCCATCCCCAACCCCTGCCAGGGCATCTGCAAAAGCGGGCCCCGCGGCTATTGCTATGGCTGCTTTCGCAGCCGCGACGAACGCCAACACTGGAACAAGCTGGAAGACCCGGTAAAGCGCAGAATTGTGCGCGCCTGCGCGGTGCGCCAACGGCGCTACGAACAGGGGCAGAGTATTGTTCAGGAAGAGGATGAGGTGATTTTGCAGCACAGTCTGTTTGAGTAAAAGATACAGGCCGCAGGCTTCGCCTGCTCACAGGACGCGCTACAGCGCTCAGGGTCACTCCGCACCACCTGTTACCTGTAGCGCGCAGCGCGCCCTGTCACCTCAAACCTTTATTTATGTTTGGCAACTCCCGCAATACACCGTCGCCCGCTGGCCCAGGCGCACCTCCCTTAATGCCTTGCCGCAGCGGTTACAGGGTTCACCGCCACGGCCGTACACTGATAATTGCTGGGCAAAATAACCGGGCTTGCCGTCACCACCGACGAAGTCTTTCAAGGTAGTGCCGCCCTGCTCGATGGCCCGCGCCAATACATCTTTAATGGTTTGCACCAAAACTCCATAACGCTGGCGGGAGATACGCCCCGCCTCCCGCAACGGGTGAATGCCCGCTGCAAACAGCGCTTCATTGGCGTAGATATTGCCGACCCCCACTACCACTTTGCTGTCCATAATCAGGCTTTTCACTGGCAACTTGCGCTTGCGCGAGCGGCGGAACAGGTAGTCATCGTCAAATACCTCACTCAATGGCTCAGGCCCCAGATGGCGCAGCAATGGGTGCTCGCCGGGCTCACCTTCAACCCACAGCACCGCCCCGAAGCGGCGGGGGTCGGTAAAACGGATGGCGCGGCCGCCGGCCATCACAATATCCACATGGTCGTGCTTGCCCACCGCTGCCGCTGCCGGCACCACCCGCAGGCTGCCAGACATGCCCAGATGCATCATCAAATGGCCGTGATCAAAGCGCCACAACAGGTATTTGCCGCGCCGCAGCAGGCCGGCAACCCGCTTGCCCGCCAGCAATTGCGGCAGGTTTTCCGCAACCGGCCAGCGCAACCGGGGTTGGCGAACTACCACATCGGATACCCTTTTTTGGGTAGCATAGGGACGTATTCCCTGCAAAGTGGTCTCTACTTCTGGCAATTCGGGCATTTTTTCTCCTGTTTTCCTTGTGGCGGGAAAAATATTTCTGGCATACTAGCCGCCCAATACAATCCATCACAATTATTAGTGAGCAGCGCCGGGTTATGCTGGCCAACTGACTCACAGCGGTTCAAGGGTAGGGTATCCAATGGCACTAGGAAAGCGCAGAAAGGGTGAGGACGAGTCAGAAATCGACCTGACCCCCATGCTGGACGTTGTATTTATCATGCTGATCTTCTTTATCGTGACAGCATCTTTTGTAAAAGAAGTGGGGATTGATCTCAACAAGCCACCGGCTTCAGACAATCCTCCAGAAAAGTCAGATAAAGTTAAAAACGTTGTCTTTAAAATCACCGCCGACGGCCAGATATTTATGGAAAACCGTTTGGTAGACATCCGCTCGGTGCGCGCCAACGTGGAGCGGCTGCGAGCGGAAAGTCCGGAAGGCAAGGTAATTGTTCAAGCCAACAAACAAGCACCTTCAAGGGTATTTATCGAGATTGCTGACCAGGCCCGGGAAGCGGAAGTACCCAGCGGAGACATCAGCCTTAGCTTTATTGATGAATAGCGTTACCTCTTTGCTAAAAAAACCGGCCAATGGCCGGTTTTTTTATGGCTTGGCGTCGGAGGCCTGAAGTCTGATGCGGCACTGTGCCGAAGACTACCGCTTCAGACCTCTGACTTCCGACATCCAGCCACTCGACAAGAACCCCACAAACACAAACCCCGGCCTATAGCCGGGGTCTTGCGCACTCAAGAAACGTATCAATTACTTGATTTTGGCTTCCTTGTACATCACATGCTGGCGGATGGTGGGATCGTACTTTTTCATCTCCATCTTTTCCGGCATGGTGCGCTTGTTTTTGTCAGTGGTGTAGTAGTGACCGGTTCCGGCGCTGGACACCAGCTTGATCTTGTCGCGATTTGACTTGGCCATGAGCCTGCTCCTTTACAAAAAAACGCCGCGGGCGCTTTAAACTTTTTCGCCGCGTGCGCGGATTTCAGTCAGCACCGTGTCGATGCCTTTCTTGTCGATAATACGCATACCTTTGGTGGATACGCGCAGTTTCACAAAACGCTTTTCGCCTTCCACCCAAAAGCGGTGGGTGTGCAAGTTCGGCTCGAACCGGCGACGGGTGCGGTTCTTGGCGTGAGATACATTGTTACCGGTCATCGGACGCTTGCCGGTAACCTGACATACTTTAGACATGACGTTGCCTCTATACCCTTTAATTCCACCGCCAGCGCCGAAGTGAATCGGGGGCAATGGCCTGGAAATTTACCGTGTTTTTCAGCGGGCCAGCAGGCATTCACAAAGTGCCGACCCAAAAGAGGCGCGATTTATACCAGAAAGGTTGTTTGCAAGCAAATATATTTCGGCTGCGAGCAGCCCGAGCAAGCTGTCATTCTGAACGCAGTGAAGAATCCCAAACCAGGTTTCCGCACCGAGATCCTTCGCTTGCGCTCAGGATGACAAACTCGCCGGGTCAGTTCGAAGCCCGACACCCGTAGCCCGCAGCTACAACCTTCCCCTGTCCGCCAGCGACACCGCTTCCCCAAACCCCACCACCACATGATCCAGCAAGCGCACATCCACCAAATCCAACGCGCTTTTCAAACGCTGGGTAATGCGCACATCCGCTTCGCTGGGTTCGGCCACGCCAGAGGGGTGATTGTGGGCCAGGATGATGGCCGCTGCGTTGTGAACCAAGGCCCGTTGCACCACTTCGCGGGGGTATACGGCAGCGCTGTCGATGGTGCCGGTAAACAGTTCTTCAAAGGCGATCAGGCGGTGCTGGGAATCCAGAAATAACCCGGCAAAGATTTCCTGCCGACATCCCTGCAAACGCAATCTCAGAAATGACGACACCGCATCCGGGCTGGTAAACACCTGCTGGCGCTCCAGGCGCTCCTGCAAGTGACGGCTGGCCAGTTCCAGGCTGGCTTGAAGCTGGGCGTACTTGGCGCCCCCCAGACCCTTGAGGGCACAGAAATCCGCTTTGCTGGCACTCAACAGCCCCGCCAGGCTGCCAAAGTGGGCCAGCATTTCCCGAGCAAGATCAACAGCGGTTTTCCCGGCACTGCCAGTGCGCAAAAATATCGCCAGCAGTTCGGTGTCAGTGAGTGCAGCAGCGCCACGCTGAATGAGTTTTTCCCTGGGGCGCTCTCCCTCGGGCCAATCCTGAATTGCCATACATCCTCCCTGTGTCATCCGTGAAGAAAGCCCGGTCAGTAAATGCTCACTGTCGCGACTTTCCATCTGCATTACTAACAGGTATCTTAGCGCTTTTGCCGTATCTGTCCAGGAACCTGAATGAACTCCCTTAGCAATAAACGCATCCTGTTGGGTGTTAGCGGCGGTATTGCCGCCTACAAAAGCGCCGACCTGGTGCGTCGCCTGCAAGACGCGGGCGCCAATGTGCGGGTAGTAATGACCCCCGCCGCCTGTGAATTTATCACCCCCCTGACCATGCAGGCCCTGTCGGGCAACCCGGTACACACCTCACTGCTGGATACCGATGCCGAAGCCGCCATGGGCCACATTGAACTGGCCCGCTGGGGCGACCTGCTGCTGGTGGCCCCGGCGTCCGCCGACTTTATTGCCCGGTTGAGCAACGGCCAGGGAGACGACCTGCTCAGCACCCTGTGCCTGGCCTGCCCCGCACCGATTGCGGTCGCTCCCGCCATGAACCAGGCCATGTACCGCAAGCAAAGCGCCCAGGACAATCTGGCCAGGTTGCAGCAACGCGGCATTCATATTTTTGGCCCGGCCGAAGGCACCCAGGCCTGTGGCGATGTGGGCCCGGGCCGGGTGCTTGAACCCCTGGAACTGGTGGATTGTGCCGCCGGGCTGTTTGAAAGCGGCGCCCTGGCGGGCAAAAAGGTGGTAATTACCGCTGGCCCCACCCGCGAACCTCTGGACCCGGTGCGCTATATCAGCAACTACAGTTCTGGCAAGATGGGCTATGCTTTGGCAGCTGCAGCGGCGGAAGCGGGAGCGCAAACAGTGCTGATCAGCGGCCCGGTAAATATACCCGCGCCACAGCGGGTAACCACGGTTAACGTGGTCAGCGCCCTGGAAATGCACGCTGCCGCCACGAGCGCGGCAGCCGGGGCAGATATGTTTATCGCCACCGCAGCGGTAGCCGACTATCGCCCGGTTGAGATGGCGGACCAGAAAATCAAGAAAAGCGGAGACCAGATCACTCTGCAACTCACCAAAAACCCGGATATAGTGGCCTCTGTCGCCGCCATGGAGCAGCGACCGGTTACCATCGGCTTCGCCGCCGAAAGCCAAAATCTGGAGCAATACGCCCGCGGCAAGCTGGAGCGCAAAAATCTGGACTTGGTGATCGCCAACGACATTACCGGCGATGGCATTGGCTTTAACAGCGACGACAACCAGGTGGCTCTGGTGAGCCCCGGCGGTATTGAAAAACTGCCCAAACTCAACAAACAGGTACTGGCCAGAGAGCTGATCAGCCGCTTGGCGCAGTTACTTTAACAGTAACGGAATACTTCAGAACACGACCATGGCAGACACAAAAAAAACCAAATCCCTGCTCAAAACCAATACCCGGCTGGCCCTCTGGGGAGCGGTCGCCCTGTTTGTGTTGATGCTGTTTGCCTGCTACCACCTGTACACCACCATCGTTGCTGACCCCGCCCAGCAACGGGCCACCAGTCTGGCCCGGCAGGGGGCCGGTTATGCGCTGCGAACCACCGACCGCTTTATCACCGACCAGTTGCAACAACTGCAATCACTGGCGGCGCGGCCACTCACCGCCATGGCCCTGAAAGCCAGCGACAATGACCGCCGCAAGCTGGAACAAAGCGTTACCGAACTGATGCACGGCGCCACCTACAGCCGCCTGATCACCAGTGCGGACACCGGCAATGCCCGCAAACTCAACTTTGTCGCCCTGGACCTGGCCCGCCGGGTGCTGGATGGGGAGACGGTATCGCCGGAAGCCATGCTGATGGAGCGCCAGTGGCACATTCTGATGGCTACCCGGGTAAGCCCCAGCGAACCCTCCAACCAACAACAGGATGTGATTGGCTGCCTGTTGGTGAGCTTCCCCGCCAGCCACCTGGCCGGGTTACTTGCCGACAACGGCGTCGACGGCCAGGCACGGCTCACGCAACACCTGGCCGGCACACCGTCCCGCGCTTTTATCACCCAGGGCAGCGCCGAACACAATTCTCCAAGCCACCAGGTAGACAGCACACTGCCTCACTGGAAAGTGGCCTTCAAACCCTCGCTGAAACAACTGCAAGCCAGCGACACGGAACTCTGGCTGTTTTACTCGGTGCTCGCCGTCACCCTGCTGATTGGCGCTTGGGTAGGCACCCGGCTGGCGCTTCTGCGCGGCCTGGAAATCAAAGCCAGACAAGACAGCCGCCGCAAGAAGCAACAGCAGGAAGACGAAGAAATCGCCTCCGCCACGTCTTTTCTGTCCACCATACCCAGTGCGGCCAATAAAGACGCCAAACAAGCGCCACAGGCAGAAGAAAAACAGAGCGCTGACGGCGATGTGTTTGATTTGGCAGAGGACAACAGCAAAACCGCCGCCGCAGACCCCATTGCCCCGGATGAGCTGCCGGAAGAAATTTTCCGCGCCTACGACATCCGCGGCATTTACGGCAAACAGGTCAGCGAGCAACTGGCCACTCATCTGGGGCAAGCCCTGGGTTCGCTGGCACAGGAACAGGGGGAGCACAGCCTGGTGGTGGCCCACGATGGCCGCACCAGCAGCCCCGGCCTCTACCGGGCACTGATCAAGGGCATTCGCGCCAGTGGCTGCAACCTGATTGCCCTGGGACAAGGCCCCACGCCACTGACCAACTTTGCCATCAACCACCTGGAAGAAACCTCCTCCGGGGTAACGGTCACTGCCAGCCACAACCCGCCGGAGTACAACGGCTTTAAAATGTCCATCAAGGGCGTACCGCTAACCCCGGAGCAGATAAGCGGGTTACGCACGCGCATTCTGGAACAGGATTACCTCAGCGGCTCCGGGCAGGAAAGCCAGCTGGACCTGGTGGAAGATTACATCGAACGCATCATCGAGGATGCGGTGCCCGCCGACGATCTCAAGGTTGTGGTGGACGCCAGCAACGGCGTTACCGGCCCCATTGCCCCGCAATTACTGGAACAGATGGGTTGCGAAGTATCCCCGCTGAACTGCGAAGTGGATGGCACCTTCCCCAACCACCCGCCGGACACCTCCGTGGAGGCCAACCTGCAGGACCTGATCCAGATGGTTGTGCATCAGGAAGCGGACCTGGGACTGGCCTTCGACGGCGACGGCGACCGCATTACCGCCGTGACCGCCAGCGGCCGCATTGTCTGGCCCGACGAATTAATGATGATCTTTGCCCGCGATGTGCTTAGCCGCCAGCCGGGAGCCGACATCGTGTTCGATGTAAAAAGCACCCGCCGCCTCAATGCCCTGATCGGCAATTACGGAGGTCGCCCGGTGGTCTGGAAAACCGGCCACTCCTTTATGCGCGAGAAAGTCACCGAACTGGATGCCCCCCTGGGGGGCGAGTACAGCGGCCATATATTCTTCAATGACCGCTGGTACGGCTTCGACGACGGTATGTACGCCGCCGCCCGGCTGGTGGAAATCATCAGCCTCAGGGAGCAAAGTCTGGACGACATTTACGACACCCTGCCCGGTGCCGAGGCCAGTCCCGAATACCGGGTTCAGGTGCCGGAGCAGGAAAAGTTCGCCCTGGTGGAAGCCCTGGCAGACAGCACCGCCTTTGAGGATTGCAAGCTGATCACCGTAGATGGCCTGCGAATTGAAGATGGCGACAGCTGGGGCCTGGTGCGCGCCTCCAATACCTCTGCCGAGATCACCCTGCGGTTTGAAGGCGGCGACCAGGACAGCATGCAGGCCATGGCGGAACGCATCAAAAACGAGCTGCTGGGACTCAAGCCCGACCTGGATATAGATTTTTAAGACATCGGATTTTTAAAACACCGAATTTTTCAAGCACTGGATTTTTACAATAACAATGAATTCCAACGAACCCGACAAAACCATCCCCCGCCGCCAGCAGATACTTCAGGCGCTGGCAAGAATGCTGGAAAGCGCCCCCGGCGCACGCATTACCACCGCTGCCCTGGCGCGGGAGGTGGGGGTATCCGAAGCGGCGCTGTACCGCCACTTTCCCAGCAAAACCAAGATGTACGAGGGTTTGATCGACTTTATTGAAGAAACCCTGTTCACTCGCATCAACCTGATATTGTCGGAAGAAAACAGCGCCGAAATCCGCTGCCAGCGCATTCTCAGCCTGCTGCTGACCTTTGCCGAGCGCAACCCCGGCATCACCCGCATTCTCAACGGCGACGCCCTTACCGGGGAAACCGAGCGCCTGCACGTTCGCGTGGTTCAGCTGTTCGACCGTATGGAAACACAAATCAAACAGATTTTGCGGGAGGCGGAAGTCACCCAGGGCATACGCACTCGCCTGCCCACCGGCAGCAGCGCCAACCTGATGTTGGCCCTGGCCGAAGGCCGCATCAGTCAATTTGTGCGCAGTGGGTTCAAAAAACCACCCACAGAGGGGTGGCAGGATCAGTGGTCGCTGGTGACGCAGGGACTGTTTAGCCGTCCGTTTTGATCTGTAGCCCGGGTGCAGCGCAGCGAAACCCGGGCTACTGGGTCAACTGTTTGTAGCGGATAATGTAGTTCTGGTAGCGCTGGCGTTCCCGCTCCAGCTCCTCGCGGCGCTGCTTCATGGCTTGCTGGGCATCACCTTCGCGGCGTTCCAGCTCGTCGAGCATTCTCAACACCCCCGCCGATACCGCGCGCCCGCCTCGCTGGGCATTGGCGGCTTTGCGCTCTTCCTGGGCGCGCTGCAGGCGAGTGCTCTTGAGGTTGTCTTCAATCAGGGCAATATCGCGGCTCAAGTTTTCCACTTTGCGGTCTCTGGCGGCTTCAATCTCTGCCACCGAGCTGTAGCTCTTTAACAGATATTGATCTTCCACCTGCTGTTGTTGCAGGGCCTGTTTAGCGGCTTTTTCTTCATCGCTGAGAACCACATGAGGCTCAACAGTGTCCAGCAATTTAAAGGTATCGCTGAGAATATCGTAGCCCTTGGCGGCAAATTCTTTGGGGATACTGGTAGAGATCACCGTTCTGCCATTGCCGTCCACATAACGGTAATAACGGCTACCCTCCACTTCAGCCCACAGCTGAGACACCCCCGCCATCGTCAAACCGGCTGCCGCCAGCAACGTCAGAAGCGGCCTGCTCCAATTGAGTTTTATTACGCTATTTGTCATCCGTTTACACCCCGTATTGCTCCCGGTAGGCCACAATACTGGCCAGTGTTTGTGCCTGCTCAGCATCCTCACGCAAGTAGGCAATAATGTGCTCGATAGTGACAATACTGATAACCGGCACCGCAAACTCCTGCTCCACTTCCTGTATCGCGGACTGCTCACCGCGACCCCTCTCCATACGATCCAGACCAACCACCACACCGGCAGCTGTGGCTCGATGGCGGGAGAGAATATCCATTACCTCACGAATGGCGGTGCCCGCCGTAATCACATCATCGACGATTAGCGCCCGCCCCTGCAAAGGCGCCCCCACCAGCGAACCGCCCTCACCGTGAGTTTTCGCCTCTTTGCGGTTGAAGCAGTAAGGCACGCTGTGGCCGTGATGATCCGCCAGTGCCACCGCCGTGGTGGATGCCAGAGGAATACCCTTGTAGGCGGGACCAAATAACAGGTCGTATTGCACCCCTGAGGCTTCGATGGCAGCGCCGTAAAAACGCCCCAGAGCGGCCAGGGCAGCACCGCTGTGAAATTCACCGGCATTAAAAAAATAGGGGCTGACACGACCGGATTTCAAGGTGAACTCACCAAATTTCAACGCTTTTTCGGCAATAGCGAGCTGTAAAAATTCTCGCTGATAGGCTTCCATAGGTCTACCTTATGAGTATGGGGTGGCGCTTTATTATCCCTTAACGGGGAAACGCCAACACCGGATTATTAACGACATTTTTGTGGAATCGTGCACAAACAGCGGCTATCTGTTGTCTATGGCCCTGGTTACATGCTTTTTGGTCACGGGAATTGTCGGGTATCATACACGCACAGACAAGCCGTTAAACACAATCATAAATAAACCGGCATCCCGTCTGTAATAAACATCAGGGTGATTATGCGCATTATCAGTCTCTGCGTTGACGGAATTCATCAGGCTGCTGAGCGAGGCTTGTTTGACTGGCTGGCCTCTCAGGACGCAGATTTCGTGTGCCTGCAAAACCTCAAGGCACAGGAACATCAATTGGAGTGGCAGTCCCGGTTCGAGCTGGAAGGCTACTTCGCCTACTTTTTTGGTGACGCCGCCCCCGACTCCAACGGTGTGGCCATTTACAGCCGCGAAATGCCCAAAGCGCTGATGTACGGCTTTGGTTTTGCCAGCGGTGAAGACATGAAGGGCCGTTATCTACAGGCGGATTTTGACCATACCAGCATTGGTTCACTGCTGGCACCAACGGGCATAACCGGCACCCCATCCCAGGAGATCAAGCGCCAGTTTTTTAACGACCTGCAGGCTCACCTGGAAAAAATCTCCCACAAGCGCCGCAGCTACATTATCTGCGGTAACTGGAATATTGCCCACAGCGACAGCGACCTGGAAAACCCCGAAAACTATCGGGAAGAATCCGGCTTTCTCACCAGTGAACGCAGCTGGATGAACGCACTGCTGGGGGATCTTGGCTACAGCGACGCTTTCCGCCGGGGCAACTCGGACACCGACGAATTCAGCTGGTGGCCCGCCGGCATTATTGGTGAGGGCGATGGCTGGCGGGTGGATTACCAGATAATCTCCCGGGAACTGGCTCCTCTGGTGGAATACGCGGTGATGTACAAAGCCAGGGAGTTTTCTGCGCACACGCCAGTGATTGTGGATTACGATATTGAGGAGCTTTAAAAAATAGCTGTGAGGCTGTCATCCTGAGCACAGCGAAGGATCTCATCGCTTGTGGCACGTGCCGGGATTCTTCGCTGCGCTCAGAATGACAGATTGGCCGCCGATCTGCTCACTGCTGGGCCAGCGCCATCTTCTGAACATTCACCAGCTGAGTAATGCCGCGCCTGGCCAGTTCCATCATCTGCGTCATTTCGTCTGCGCTAAAGGGCGCTGCCTCAGCAGTGCCCTGCACTTCGATAAAGCCGCCCTCGGCATTCATCACCACATTCATATCCGTTTCAGCGCTGGAATCTTCCGGGTAATCCAGATCCAGAACCGGCGTGCCCTGGTAAATGCCCACAGACACCGAGGCGATCATGCTTGTCAACGGGGAGCCCTTGGCTTTGATTTTTCCGGTTTTGCGCAGATATTCGATGGCATCCACCAATGCCACACAAGCCCCGGTGATGGACGCGGTGCGGGTACCGCCATCCGCCTGAATCACATCGCAGTCGATGGTGATGGTGTTTTCGCCCAGCGCTTTCAAGTCCACCGCCGCACGCAATGAACGGCCAATCAAACGCTGGATTTCCAGGGTGCGACCACCCTGCTTGCCACGCGCCGCCTCGCGGCCCATACGATCACCGGTAGAGCGCGGCAACATGCCGTATTCCGCCGTTACCCAACCCTGGCCACTGCCGCGCAAAAAGCGCGGCACGCCATTTTCCACACTGGCGGTACAGATCACTTTGGTGTCACCAAACTCCACCAGCACCGAACCCTCGGCGTGTTTGGTGTAGTGGCGGGTAATTTTTACGGGGCGAAGCTGTTCCGGGCGGCGGCCGCTGGGACGGTTCATACTTTGAATCCTGGTGGGTAATTTTTGAAAGCGGGTATTTTACATAAAAGCAGCGGGCTTCGGGCTACTGGCTGCGAGCTGACCCGAGCCATTACCTGTCATTCTGAGCGACAGCGAAAAATCTCATACCCCGGTCATTGGTAAAGTCTGCTCGAAGCCTCCCCCCCATAGCACCGAGCCATCAAGACCGCTACCATACACCACCCAATCACCGAATTATCAGAGAAAACCATGCCCCGCAGTATGACCGCCTTTGCCCGCCAGTCATCCCAGCACGACTGGGGCAATATCACCTGGGAAATCCGCTCTGTGAATCACCGCCACCTGGAGCTGGATGTGCGCCTGCCGGAAACCGTGCGCGAGCTGGAAATGAATCTGCGAGAGCAGGCCCGCAAGCAATTACACAGAGGCAAAGTGGGCTGTTACCTGCAACTGCAACTGGAAAACAGCAATCAGTCTGTCGACCTGAACCTCGACCTGGCCAAACGCTATGTGGACGCCAGCCAGCAGATCGCCGCCATGATGCCCAACCCGGCGCAGGTGTCGCCATTGGACGTACTGCGCCACCCCGGAGTGCTGCGGGAACCGGAGGTGGATGCGGATACACTGAAACAGGCGGTCACAGAATTATTCAACAAAGCGCTGCAACAGTTGAGTACCGTACGCGAGCGCGAAGGGGATAAGCTGAGGGCCATGGTGGAACAACGGCTCGACAGTATTCAAATAGAAGTTAAAACAGTTCGCACCCGCCTGCCGGAGTTAATGGCCGCACAACGGCAAAAAATTCACGACAAGCTGGCAGAGCTGAAAGGCGACATCGATAACGACCGGGTAGAGCAGGAATTGGTGCACCTGGCTCAAAAAGCCGACGTCGACGAAGAACTGGACCGCCTGGAAGCCCACCTGAGTGAAATTCGCCATATCCTCGAACAGCCCGGCCAAATTGGTCGTCGCCTGGATTTCCTGATGCAGGAACTCAACCGCGAAGCCAACACCCTGTCATCCAAATCCAACGCCACCAGCACCACCAACTCCGCCGTGGAGTTGAAAGTGCTGATTGAGCAAATGCGCGAACAGATCCAGAATATCGAATAATTGCCCCAAAGCCGTCATTTCCGCGAAGGCGGGAATGACGAAGAACAACTACAGGAACCAATCCATGTCCGCACGCGGCACCTTATACACCGTTTCCGCCCCTTCCGGTGCTGGCAAAACCAGCCTGGTAGCGGCCCTGCTGGAACGCTGCCAGCAGTTGCAGGTTTCCATCAGCCACACCACCCGTGCCATGCGCCCCGGCGAACAAGATGGCGTGAACTACCACTTTGTCAGCACCGAGCAATTTATCCACATGCTGGGGCAAAGCGCCTTTCTGGAGCACGCCCAGGTCTTTGGCAACTATTACGGCACCTCCCAGCAGTGGGTTGAAGATACCCTGGCATCGGGAACAGACGTGATTCTGGAAATCGATTGGCAGGGTGCCGAACAGGTGCGTCGGTTAATGCCCGATACCGTGGGTATTTTCATTCTCCCACCGTCACGGGAAGCACTGCGTCAACGGCTCACCGGCCGCGGCCAGGACGATAACGCGGTTATCGAAAAGCGCATGGCCGAGGCAGACAGCGAAATGTCCCACTACCCGGAAGCGGATTACCTTGTTATCAACGACGACTTTGATATCGCCCTGGAACAACTACAGGCCATTATTGAATGCCAGCGCCTGCGCCTCAGCCAACAACAGCTTCGCTACCAGGAGGTGCTGAAAAAGCTGTGCCAACATGGTTAATCAGCGCGATCACAAATACTTGTCTTTTATATATTCTAATATCTGTTCCAGCGCCGGGATGCCAGTGGCCGGAATAAAGCGGTCCAGCTGGGGGGTTTTGTTGATCTCCCACACTTTTAAACCACTGTCGGTTTTGACGATGTCCACACCGGCAAAGTCGAGGCCCGCTTTGCGGCTGGCCAGCAGTGCCAGTTGCCGTTCCTGATCGGAAAGCTGCGTATGCTCAAGCACCGCATCGTAAGACGTATTGGCAAAGCCATCTGCCGAGCTGCGGGTCATGGCGCCTATGATTTTATCTTCAAAAACAATAACGCGAATATCCCCTTCATTGGCAATAAACTGTTGCAGGATATGTACTTCAAAGGGTTCTTCCTTCAGTTTTGCATTGAGCTCCTCCTCCGTGCGAACCAGCCATACCGCCTCACCCCGGGCGCCAGCGCGCTTCACCACCAGGGGAAACCCCAGCCGGTTTGTGATCATATCCCGATGCAAATCAAAGGAGTACGGGCGGCAAATATAGGATTCGGGAAAGGGTATTCCCTGTTTTGTCAGGCGCAAAAGCTGGGAAAACTTGATGTCTGGTTCGGTATGCAGGCGATTGCAGGGGTCTGAGAAAGGCGCCTGGTGTTGGGCCAGGAACTCAGCGAGCAGATAGCAGTAATAGCTGTCTTGGGATTTTTTGCGAATAAAGAAATAGCCTTCCGATGGTTCGATTTTCTGGTTATTCCGATATAAATAAGTCTCTTTGCCATCGACAAAGAAAACACATTCCGTCAGATCGATATAGTCATGGGGAATGTTCAGGTTAATGGCAGCGACGGCAAACTTGCCGCGAAAGTACGCCTCTGCGCCATTCACAAGATATACGGTTTTGGTCATAAAAATCCCCTGAATAGTGAACGCTTGGTTAGTTTCGCCGGGCGCAGTGCCCACAAGCCAGTGAAATCAACAGAATTAAATTAAATATCTACCAGGAACCTTCGCCGCCTCCCGCAACAAAGCGGCGCCATTATAGCAGGCTGGCCGCAACGGTAATCGACTGCCTTGCTCCACATACACAAGCCCGCAATCACCAAATCACATTGAAAAAAGCGCCTCTGGTGATTGAGTCCGGGGCGTGAAATTTTATACAATTGCCCGTTCTGCCCGGAAAACCGGCAGGACATGAATTTTTGACGGAAACAAGTTATGGCACGTATTACTGTAGAAGATTGTCTCGATCACGTAGACAACCGTTTTGAACTGGTTCTGGTTGGCGCCAAGCGCGCGCGCCAGATTTCTGTTGGTGGCAAAGAGCCGGAGCTGGCCTGGGAAAACGACAAGCCCACCGTGGTTGCGCTGCGGGAAATTGAACAGGGCATCGTTACCGCCGACATACTCGCCCAGGAAGAAACCAGCGAAGACGACTTGCTGGCCCTGGACACACTGACTCAGAGTATGACCGACACACTGGCGCAAGAAACGGATCCTGCTGCAGTTACCAATACTGCCGAATAAGGCCCAATAGCCCATGGGGAGCACGGCGTTGTCTCTGATTGACCCGCTAAGCAGTAAACTCTCCTCCTACCTGGAAGCCAGCCAGGTAAAAAAAGTCATTCGCGCCTACCGCTTTGCCGAACAGTGTCATCAGGGCCAGTATCGGCAGAGCGGCGATCCCTACATCACCCACCCGGTAGCCGTGGCCCATATCCTTGCGGATATGCACATGGATCACGAAAGCCTGATGGCGTCTCTGCTGCACGATGTGATCGAAGACACCAGTGCCACCAAAGGGCAAATCAGCCGCCGCTTTGGTAAAACCGTTGCCGAACTGGTGGACGGGGTCAGCAAACTCACCGAAATCGAATTTTCCTCAAAGGCCGAACAGCAGGCGGAAAACTTTCAGAAAATGACCCTGGCCATGGCCAAGGACATTCGCGTGGTACTGGTCAAACTGGCTGACCGCCTGCACAACATGCGCACACTGGGCGTACTCAACCCCAATAAGAAGCGCCGCATCGCCCGTGAAACCCTGGAGATCTACGCCCCCATTGCCCAGCGCCTGGGAATGAACGACATCCGTGTGGAATTTGAAGAGCTGGGCTTTGACGCCCTGCACCCGCTGCGCAGTCGGCGCATGCGCGAAGCGCGCAAGGCCGCCCGCGGCCACCGTACGGAACTGCTGTCGGAAATCAAACAAACCATCGAGCTGGAGCTGGAAAAAGAACAGATTGCCAGCGAGGTGAATGGCCGGGAAAAGCACCTGTGGAGCATCTACCAAAAAATGGTGCAGAAGAAGAAATCGTTCAAGGAGATCATGGACGTATTCGCCTTCCGCATTGTGGTAGACAGTGTCGACAACTGCTACCGGGTACTGGGGTTGATGCACAACCTGTTCAAACCGGTGCCTGGGGAATTCAAGGACTACGTAGCTATCCCCAAAGCCAATGGCTACCAGTCTCTGCATACGATTCTGGTGGGCATGCACGGCGTACCCATTGAAGTGCAAATTCGCACCCGGGACATGGACGCCATGGCCAACTACGGCATCGCCGCCCACTGGCTCTACAAGGCCAGCGACGACGAAACCCCTCTCAGCACCCACTCCCGGGCTGGCCGCTGGGTGCAGGGCTTGCTGGAACTGCAACAGCACGCGGGCAACCCGCTGGAATTTATCGAGCACGTAAAAACCGACCTGTTCCCGGACGAAATTTACGTGTTCACCCCCAAGGGCAAAATCATCGAGCTGCCCGGCGGTGCCACCCCGGTGGACTTCGCCTACGCGGTGCATACCGACGTGGGCAACCGCTGCATTGCCTGCGAACTGGACGGCCACCTGGCGTCTCTGTCGGAGCCCCTGCAAAGCGGCCAGAAGGTGCGCATCATCACCGCCAAATCCGCGCAGCCCAACCCCACCTGGCTCAACTTTGTGATCACCGCCAAAGCGCGCAGCGCGGTGCGCCACTTCCTTAAAAAGCAGGAGCATCAGGAATCCGTCACCCTGGGCAAAAAACTGCTGGACCGAGCGCTGGAAAACTTTGGCAGCAGTTACCCGGAAATTCGCAAATCCTGGATCAAACGCCTGCTAAAAGCCACTGATGCCCCCAGCTTTGAGTTTGTGCTGCAACAGATTGGCCTCGGCGAGCGCATGGCGTTTGCGGTGGCCAACCTGATGCTGCCCCCCTCCAAACGTAAAAAAGAGCAGGCCAATATCGGCTCGCCGGTGATACTGGACACTAACGAAACCATGCTCATCAGCTATGGCCGTTGTTGTCGCCCCATTCCCGGCGACCCGATTCTCGGCCATCTCAGCTCCGGGCGCGGGCTGGTGATTCACCGGGAGTCCTGCCGCAACCTGGCCAACATCCGCGACAACCTGGAAAAGAGTATGCCGGTGAAATGGTCGCCCCAGGTAAAGGGGGAATTTGCCGTGGAATGCCAGATTGAAGTCGCCTCGGAACGGGGCATTGTCGCTACCCTGGCGGCGCGCATCACCGAACAGGATGCCACCATCGACCAAATTTCCATCAACGATCAGAGTGTGCAGGTAAGCACCATCAAAGTAGTGGTGGGGGTGCGCGACCGTCTTCACCTGGCCAACATCCTGCGCCGCATCCGCAGCCTGAACGCTGTGCGGCGTGTTACTCGAATGAAAAACTAGGAAAATCCCATGCCCAATAGAGCCATTATTCACACCGATAACGCCCCCGCTGCCATTGGCACCTATTCCCAGGCGGTAAAAATAAACAATACCGTATATTTGTCCGGCCAGATTCCCCTGATTCCAGAAACCATGGAGATGGTGGAAGGGGGCTTTGAAGCCCAGGTGGAGCAGGTATTCAAAAACCTGGCGGCGGTGTGCGAAGCCTCTGGCGGCAGCCTGCAGTCGATTGTGAAGCTGAACATCTTCCTTACCGACCTGAGCAACTTTGCCGCCGTCAACGAAGCCATGGGCCGCCACATTCAAGAGCCCTATCCCGCCCGCGCCGCCATTGGCGTAAAAGAACTGCCCAAGGGGGCACTGGTGGAAATGGATGGGATTTTGGTGGTTTAAAGACACTGGACGTTGGACGTTGGACGTTGGACGTTGGACGTTGGACGTTGGACGTTGGACGTTGGACGTTGGACGTTGGACGTTGGACGTTGGACGTTGGACGTTGGACGTTGGACGTTGGACGTTACGGTGATGCCCCGCATCACTGCCGAGTCAAGGTTTTTCGTCAAACGTCGAACATCCAACGTCAAACTATTAACCCGGCAATAACGCTGCGACAATTTGTCGCATCCCCAAAACCACCACTTTTCTTTACTCTCTCATCATCCCCGAACCCCCATTCAAGAGAGTACCAACATGCCAAACCGACCTGCCCTATGGACAGCGGTTGTACTTGGCTGTGCAGCCAGTAACAGCTTTGCCTCCGGCCTCGGCCAGAAAGGTGCCATTGAGGAAATTGTCGTCAGTGGCCAGCACAATCAAAGCCTCAGTGCCATCAGCGCATTGGCATCGCTCAAGCAGCTGCAAAAAGTCCCCGGCGCCATCGGCTTTGTCACCGCAGACGATTTTCTGGACAACTTCACTCAAAGCATTGGCGACACTCTGGTATTTACCCCCGGTGTATTTGCCGACACCTCCGCCCAGCGGGAAAACCGCATTTCCATTCGCGGTTCCGGCCTCAACGCCACCTTTGAGCGCCGTGGCCTGACGGTATTGCGGGATGGCGTACCCATTTCCCGCGCCAGCGGCATTACCGAATTTCAGGAAATCGACCCCCTGTCCATTGAATACATCGAAGTGTTCAAAGGCGCCAACGGTCTGCGTTACGGTGCCGCTTCGCTGGGCGGTGCCATCAATATCGTCACTCCCACCGGCAGAACCCGGGACAGCGGCACCCACCTGCGAGTGGAAGGGGGCTCTTTTGGCACCCGTCGCGCCAGCATTAACACTTCCGGCCGTAGCGACACCCTGGATTACTATGGCGCTGTAACCAAACTGGATTCCAACGGCTTTCGCAACCACAGCGCCGTGGACAGCATCTACAGCTTTGGCAATGTGGGTATTCGCTTGAGCGATGATGTGGAAACCCGCTTTTACCTCACCGCTCTGCAAGACGACTTCGAGCTGGCGGGCGCTCTGTCCCGACAAGATGTCCTGCAAAACCCCACCCGGGCGGGCAGCAGCAACATTACGTTTGATCAAGACCGCAACCTCAACGTATACCGCCTGGCCAACCGCACCGCTATTGCCTTTGACAACAGCAAGCTGGAGCTGGGCCTGTGGGCCGCGTCCCGGATACTGGACCACGCCATCACTCCCTTTGTGGGTATTATCGACCAACGGGAAATGGAATATGGCCTGTCCGCCCAGTGGCAGGGGGAGACCACTATCGCCGAACGGGACACAGAGTGGACACTGGGGCTGAACTACGCCACCAGCGACAACGATGCCCGGGTGTTTGCCAACGACCTGGGGCAGCCGGGCAACCTCACCAGCGACGACCACCAGAGTGCCAAAAATACAGTCCTGTTCGCCCAGGCGGATACCGCCTTAAGCGAGCAGTGGCACCTGATTTTGGGCCTGCAATACGTAGACGCCAAACGCACCAACCGCCACCAGTTCGGCATCGGTCGTTTTGGCCCATTGCCAGACGACTCCGGTTCTCTGAGTTTTAACAGCACCAACGCCCGTATCGGTGTGTTGTGGGCACCGCAGGACAATATTCAACACTACGCCAATATCAGCCAAGGGTATGAACCACCGGGTATTACCGATATTACCTCCGGCGGTGCGCTGGACTTTACGCCGCTGCTGGCACAGCAATCCACCACTGTGGAAGTGGGCACTCGCGGCCATTACAAGGCGATTGCCTGGGACGCGGCGCTGTATCACAGCACCATTGAAAACGAGTTTATTGATGTGGCCGCGCCGGGGTTTGGCGCCGGCACCGTTACCAATACCGACAACGCCCTTGGCGACACCATTCATCAGGGGCTGGAGCTTGGGATAGACCTGAATTTGCTCAGCAACAGCAACGGCCCCTGGCAACTGCGCTGGCGCAATATCCTTACCTACAACCGTTTCCAGTTCGACAACGACCCGGTGTATGGCAACAACACCTTGGCCGGTGTGCCGGAGGCCATTTACGTGAGCGAGTTGCGTCTTGATCACAACGACAACTGGTACGCCGGGCTCAACTTCCGCCATATCGCCAACGGCGCTCAGGTGGATTTTGCCAACAGCGCGCAAGCGCCGGGTTATCAATTGCTGGGGCTGACTGCTGGCTGGAATATCACGCCATCGCTGCGGGTATTTGCCTCGGCGGAAAACCTGACGGATGAGGCCTTTATCTCCAACGTGTCCACCGTGGCCAATCTTGCTACAGAAGGCAATCAAAACGTGTTTACGCCGGGGGAAGGGCGTTCTGCGTATATTGGGGTTGCGTTGGACTTTTGATTAACGTGTCAGGCGCAAGCCCGGCATTGCCTGCTGTGACACGCCGTAAACCCATCCCTGGGGGCTCGTCGCCAGCATCCATGCTGGCCACGGTCACAGCAGGCAATAACGGGCTTACGCCTTCGAGATCGGTGGTATGTAGATTGTGAGCAAGCAGCTTTTGAAGTGGCACAACCGGCTGATGTGGTTCGGTTTGGCGACCATTCTGTGCTGGGCCATTTCCGGTATTACCCATCCGATTATGGCCTGGTTTGGCCCCCAGGCCAGCAAGATGTTTCCACCGCGCTTCCAGTTGCAGGCGGAGCAGGTTAATCGGATTGAGAAAATTATTCGTGAGCATAATTTGCAGCAGGCGGCAGTGGCCAAACTGGTACCCGGCGCTGCCGGGCCGCTGTTGCAAGTCACCGAAAACGAAACCACCCCCCGGCGCTACTTCGCCCTGGCAGACTCTCAGGAAATAGCCCATCAGGATGTGGAGCAAGCCAAATGGCTGGCCAGCTATTACAGTGGCCGACCGATAGCGCAGGTGCAGGACGTCGAATTTCGCAGCGAATTTTCCAGCGACTATCCGCGCGTCAACCGCTTGCTGCCGGTGTACAAAGTCACCATGGGGCAAGGCGGCGACAGTGTCTCTCTGTTTGTGTACACCGAAAACAGCGCTCTGGCCGCCATCAACAACCCCTTCAAGGAATCCCTGCAAAAAGTCTTTCAGGCACTGCACACCTGGAGTTGGCTGGACGTCAGCGGTCACGGCAGGGTGGTTATAATCGCTTTTTTGATGCTCACCCTGCTGGCCATGGCCGTCACCGGTTTACTGTTGGTGGTCAAGCTCCCCAAGCGGCGCATACCCGACCGCAACCGCCGCTGGCACCGCTGGGCCAGTTATGTGTTGTGGCTGCCATTGCTGGGTTGGTCTGCCAGTGGTTTTTACCACCTGCTGCAAGCCCAGTATGTACAGCCGGTTTCCGGGGTAAAGCTGGCGCAGCCGGTGAACCTGCAAAACTGGCTGACGGCAAATGCTGACCGGGAAGCGCGCCAGACGAATCTGCAAGCAAGTCTTCAACAGGCAGATGCCATCAATGCCCTGGCGCTGGTAAAGACCCCCACCCACAGCTATCGATTGAGTATTGCCCAGCCGCCAAAAGTGGCTACCGGCATTGCACAGCGCAAACAACGCTTTGGCGGGGCGCCCACCGAAAAATCGGCGCTGTACATCAATGCTCACAGTGGCCAACTGCTGGATCACACCGACAAAGCACAGGCCATCGCCCTGCTAAATCAACAGTTCGATGTACCGCCAACAGTGGAGCAGCAAACCCTGGTCACTCGCTTTGGCCCCAATTACGATTTCCGCAACAAGCGCTTACCCGTGTGGCAGCTGGATTTGGCGGATGAATACCGCACTCGCCTTTTTATCGACCCCGCCAGCAGTGTATTGGTAGACCAAAATCGCGCCATCGACCGCATGGAATCCTGGTCGTTTTCGCTGTTGCACAAATGGAATTTGTTGCGACCCCTGTTGGGCCGTCAGTGGCGGGACATGCTGATTGTGGTGACTTTGGTTGCGGCTTTGGTTGCAGCATTGTTCGGGTTGAAAATTTATCTTGTCCGACGGAGTAAAACCCGCAGGGCCGCACGTGCGACATGCGGCCCCTGAATTGGTGCTCCAAAGATCGAGCTTAACCGCTTACTCAAGAACCTTTAAACAACCGCTGCACCACCTTGACAATAGCCTTGGCCATTTCTTCTGGCGGGTGTTCGTGGCTGACCAATTCTTCTCCTTCTGCGCTCCAGATCGTCCGAGTCTTGTCGCGGTTGAGCACACTGATCTGCAATGTCATTCTGTCCAGAGTAATGGTGGCGTCTGGATCTACCCGGCTGCGTTGTAATTCCCCGTTCTGGTTGCGCCTCCATACCCAGCCGCCCTGAGGCTGGTCCAGGTTGGCGTATTGTTCCGGGGCAAACAGCAGTCGGTAATCCACTACCAGTGCTGCGGGTTGATCGGTATTTTTTTGTGTCAAACCCAGTGCTGCCAACTGCCGATTTACAGATTCTCTCACCAGTCGATCCTGCAACAGCAAATCCTGATCATGGCGGCCACCGGTTTCGAGCGCAGGCCAGGCCCAACGATAATCCGCAAAGCGCGATACATCCTCCACAGAGCCCTGCACATTCTGCACCGGCACCTGATGGCAGGCAGACAGCAACAGCAGGAGGGGCAGACACAAACGCAATAACATGGTGTATTTGCTTTCAGGCATGGGCTTGCTCATACATCTGATAGACCGTTTCTTCCATGCCCAGTGCCCGATAGGTTTGTTGCGCCCGCCGGTTGTGCTTTTCCACATAGAGGCGAAAACCACAGACATCGCCTTGCTCACTGGCCCGTTGCTGAACCGCCTGATAGAGCTGGCGGTAAATCCCGCGGCGGCGATGTCGGGGCGACACGTACACACTTTGAATCCACCAAAACAGGCCATTGCGCCAATCGCTCCATTCACTGGTTACCATCAGCGACGCCAGCGCCTCGCCAGCCTGCTCAGCAACCAGATAAAAGCCCATCTCCGGGCGCTGCAGCAAAGTGGCAACCCCGGCGGTCACTGTGTCGCGATCCAGTGTTTTGCCCTCTGTTTCCAGCGCCATGGCGCAATTAAAGGCCACCAGATTATCGCGATCTCCCTCGCTGGCCAGGCGTATGCTAACCACTGTTTTCAGGGGTAAAGCGAGCGGCACTGATAATGCACCAAATGTGCAAAATAGCCGCGATAACCCAGGGGAAGAACAAAAACCAGCACGCATAACCCGCCGCCACAAACACAAAAAACAAAACAGCGGCTCCAAGCCGGCCTTGCACCAACTGCCCCAGACCGGGGATAAACACATTGCAAATAGCAGCGAGCACATTGCCACCAGAACCTTGTCCAGACATTAATTTTCCTCAACTTGTTGTATCAACTCGCCATAGCCAGCTCGATAATCTCGATATTTAAAGCAATAACCGCTCGTTAGCAGTAGCTTGTTGTCACAGCGCTTGCCGCTGGCCGGCCGCTCCATTGCAGGGGGCGCGGGAGCCTCCTGTTCCAGTAAATCGCACAGGAACGAGCGCAGCTGCCACTGGCTGATTGGCTGATAATCGCTGGCCAGATAAACCGGCTCCAAAGTATCACCGCTGCGGTGTTTTTCCAACAGGTGAGCCAACACTCCGGCACAGTCGTCGCTGTGAATACGGTTAGTCCAGCCGAGGGGACAAGTCAGGGGCTTGCCCTTGCGCACCGCCGTTAACTGGCCAGTGCGACCAGGGCCGTAGATACCGGAAAAGCGCACAATGCAGTTGGGCAGGCCGCTGTTTTGCAGCAGGCGCTCGGATTCCAGCATCACCTGCCCGGAATAATTGCCAGGTTCGGTGGGGGAGCCTTCATCCACCCAGTCGCCGTTATTCTGACCATAAACACTGGTGCTGGATACAAACAACACCAGTGGGTGTATGGCGTTTGCCTCGGCAGACTGCAACAACGTCTCCACAGCCTTCAGGTAGCTGTTTCGATAGGCCGCTTCGCTGCGCTGGCCGGGGGTCATGGTAACCACCACCGCATCAAAACCGAGGGCCATCAAATCACACATATCGTCCCTATTGGTGGCGTCCGCAGCCAATACCGGAAAGTTTGTACCCTGCAGCGCTGTACGTCGGGCGCCGGTAACGTCGTAGTGTTCGGCAGACAGGCGAGCGGCCAAACGGCGGGCGATATCGCCGTAACCCAACAACAATAGTTTCAATTGTTTATTCAAATGTAATACTCTTTGGCTATTAACACCAAGGTGCCAGCATTCTTTTCGCACCGTACAAGGAACAACCCCATGACCTTAACAGAATTGCGCTATATCGTGACACTGGCCCAGGAACGTCATTTTGGCCGCGCCGCCGACCGCTGCCACGTCAGCCAGCCCACTTTGAGTATCGCGGTGAAAAAGCTCGAACAGGAGCTGGAAGTGGAGCTGTTCGAGCGCTCCAAAAACAGCGTGCGTCCAACCCCCACGGGCGAAAAGGTGGTGGTTCAGGCCCAGCGGGTACTGGAACAGACCTCCGCCATCAGCGACATTGCCAGTGCCGGGCGCGACCAGTTAAACACCCCCCTGCACGTGGGTGCCATCTTTACCATTGGCCCCTACCTGTACCCACACTTTATTCCCCAGTTGCAGGAACTGTCGCCGCAAATGCCCCTGGTGGTAGAGGAAGGCTACACCGCCAGTTTGCGCAAGCGCCTGCGCAACGGCGAACTGGATGTGATTATTGTCGCCCTGCCGTTTACCGAACCGGATGTGGTCACCCAACCCCTGTACACCGAATCCTTTGTGGCGCTGTTACCCAAAAATCACCCGCTGGCCAGTAAAAAATCTGTCAGCCCCGCCGACCTCGACAAAGAAAACGTATTGCTAATGGGCGAAGGACATTGCTTCCGGGATCAGGTGCTGGAAGCCATGCCCAATATCAACCAGACTCAGGATGATTCCAGCATTCGCACCCACACCGAGGGCAGCTCCCTGGAAACCCTGCGCCATATGGTGGCTACCGGCCTTGGAGTCAGCGTGCTGCCCATGTCGGCGGCGCTGGGTAGCCCGTCTTACGAGGGTACCCTGATCACCCGGCCATTCACCGGCATCTGCCCATCGCGCACCGCAGCCCTGGCATGGCGCGCCAGCTTCCCCCGCCACAAAGCCATTGATGCGCTGCGCAATGCCATCCAGAAAAGTCCCTTGCCCAACATCGATATGACCTGAATCGGGCACGCACCATGGCCATCACACTCGCCAAACCCCTGGACAAAACCCCGGTTACCGCGCTCCACGGAGTCGGCCAGGCATTCGCGGAAAAACTCCACAAGCTGGGCATCCGCACTGTTCAGGATGTGCTGTTTCATCTGCCGATCCGCTATACGGATCGCACCCGAATCAGCCCCATCGGTGCGCTACAGCCATTCAGTGATGTTGTGATTGAAGGCGAAGTCAAAGCCACTGATATTGTTTTTGGCAAACGCCGCAGCCTGATGTGCCGGGTGCAGGACAACACCGGCACCATCACCCTGCGTTTTTTTCACTTTTCCGCCGCACAGCGCAACAACCTGGCAACGGGCCAGCGCATTCGCTGTTATGGCGAAGTGCGCCGGGGCAGCTCCGGATTGGAAATGTACCATCCGGAATATCAACTTCTTTCAGAAGCACAGCCGGTCAAACTGGAACAACACCTCACCGCCATTTACCCGGCTACCGAGGGTTTGACTCAACAGCGCATGCGCTCCCTCGCCAATCAAGGGCTGGCGCTGATTACCTCCCACAACCTTCAGGAGTTACTGCCGCAAGAACTGGCACCGCACAACGGGCACTCACTGGCGGAGGCGCTGCACTACCTGCACCAACCACCGGCCAGTGCAGCGCTGGACAAACTGGCCGCCGGCCAGCACCCGGCTCAACAACGCCTGGCCTTTGAAGAATTGCTCAGCCACCACCTCAGCTTGCTGCAACTGCGGCAGCGGATACAGAGTTTCGGCGCAACACCATTGACGGCGTCGGCAAAATTAGTCGGGCAGTTTATGCAACAGTTGGGGTTTGCACTCACCGGTGCACAACAGCGAGTGCTGGACGACATCAACACCGATCTGGCCAAACCCCAACCCATGTTGCGGCTGGTGCAGGGGGATGTGGGCTCCGGCAAAACCGTGGTCGCGGCACTGGCGGCCCTGGCAGCGGTGGGCAGTGGCAGGCAGGCCGCTATTATGGCACCCACAGAAATACTCGCCGAGCAGCACCGCAACAGTTTTGAAAACTGGTTTGCCCCGCTGGGCATTCGCATCGCCTGGCTCACCGGCAAACTGAAAGGCAAGGGCCGGGAGGCACAATTAAATGCCATTGCCGATGGCAGCGCCGGGCTGGTGGTGGGTACCCATGCCCTGTTTCAGGACGATGTGGAATTTCACGATCTGGGTTTGATTGTAATCGACGAGCAGCACCGTTTTGGGGTGCATCAACGTCTGGCCTTGCGGGAAAAAGGCCAGGGAGAGCCCGGGCAGCAACCTCACCAACTGGTTATGACCGCCACCCCCATTCCCCGCACCCTCGCCATGAGCGCCTACGCCGACCTGGATTGCTCAGTCATTGACGAACTACCACCGGGGCGCACGCCTGTGGAAACCGTGGCCATCGCCAACAGCCGCCGCCCACAGATTATTGAACGGGTACGCCAGGCCTGCCAGCAAAACCTCCAGGCCTATTGGGTGTGCACACTGGTGGAAGAATCCGATGTACTGGAAGCCCAGGCCGCCGAAGCTACTGCCGATGAATTGCAACTGCTGCTGCCGGAACTGGCCATCGGCCTGATTCACGGTCGACTCAAAGCAAAACAAAAAGAACAAGTGATGGCGGCATTCAAAGCCGGCGATATCGATCTGCTGGTGGCCACCACCGTAATTGAAGTGGGTGTGGATGTGCCCAACGCCAGCTTGATGGTGATTGAAAACCCGGAGCGCCTGGGCCTTGCACAACTGCACCAATTGAGGGGGCGTGTGGGCAGAGGCAGCGCCGCCAGCTACTGCGTATTGCTGTACGGCACACCACTGTCCAACAACGGCGTGGAGCGGCTGAAAATTATGCGCGAAACCAACGATGGCTTTCGCATCGCCGAAAAAGACCTGGAATTAAGAGGACCAGGAGAAGTGCTGGGCACCCGGCAGACCGGCGACATTTCCCTGCGCATCGCCGACCTGCAGCGAGACGCCCACTTGATCACCAACCTGCGCAGCAGCGCCCAGCAACTGCTGGCCAACCATCCGGAGCTGGCAGAAGCGCTGATCAACCGCTGGCTACCGGGGGCGGCGCGGTATGGCAACGTGTAGGCTGCGGGCAGATCGTAGGTTGGATTAGCCAAAGGCGTAATCCAACAATTACCGCGATATAACAAATTGGTGGATTACGCTGCGCTAATCCACCCTACGGACTACTCGCTGCCCGTCGCTAATTTTACGGCGCCAACCGCTCAACCCCCCATTTCCCATTCTCATCCAACTGATAATAAAACCGGTCGTGCAACCGCCGGTTGCCGCCTTGCCAGAACTCGATGGAATCCGGCACTACCCGAAAGCCACCCCAGAAATCCGGCAATGGGATTTCGCCTTTGGAAAATTTGGCTTTCAAGCGCTGAAATTCCGCTTCCAGTATCTGCCGGGAACTGATGGGGGTACTTTGTCGGGAAGCCCAGGCACCCAGCTGACTTTCAGCGGGACGCTTTAAAAAATAACTCAGCACTTCGGTTTTCGACAGCGGCTCGGCACGGCCGCCGACAATCACCTGGCGGTCCAGCCGCACCCAGGGAAAGTGCAGGCTCACCTGGGAGTTGACCGCAATCTCCCTGGCCTTGCGACTGCCAAGATTGGTGTAAAACACAAAGCCTTGCTCATTAAATGCTTTCAACAAGACCATGCGCTGCCAGGGGCGTCCGTCGGCACCGACGGTGGCCACACACATCGCGGTCGGGTCTTTGATGTCGGACTCCAGAGCCTGTTGCATCCAGTGTTCAAACTGTCGGAACGGGCATTCGGCAAGACTCTCTCGAGTCAACCGGCCAAATTGGTATTCCCGGCGTTCGCTTTCCAGCGCCATACTTTGCTCCAAAGAATGGGTTGTCTTGAATAGGGCCTCCCGGAAGTTTAGCGCCTGTTTCCAATAAAGCTACCGAAGGTTAGAATGGCTTCAGGAGCATTCGCATGGATGTGTTATTTCCAGGGCGTATGGCACCATGAAAAAAACAACCTCTCTGCTACTCACCGCTTTTATTGGCAGCTCCTCCAGTTGGGCAAGCGACGACTCCATTACCGAGGGCGATCTCTATATTGACCTGCCCATCGTCACCGCTATCAGCCGCATCGACCAATTACTGACGCGAGCTCCGGCCAGCGTTACGGTGATCGACCGCCAGATGATCGACTTCTCCGGGGCGCAAAACTGGACTGATCTGTTTCGCCTGGTACCGGGCATGCAGGCGTACTCGGTTAACGGCAACCGTTTTGGCATCAGTTACCACGGTATTGGCCGCGAATTACCCAACCACATGGAAGTGAGAGTGGATGGCCGCTCTGTGTACGACCCGCTGTTCTCGGCGGTGAACTGGAACTCCCTGGCCATTGAGCTGGACGATATTGAGCGCATCGAGATAATCCGTGGCACCAACGCCCCCAGCGATGGCTCCAACGCCTTTATGGGCGCCATCAATATTATTACCCGCGATGCCCTTCAGGATCAGGGCACAACCTTGCGTGCCACGGTGGGCTCCCGTGGCACGCGGGAAAGCTCGGCGCGTTTTAACGGCAGCCTTGGCAAATTCAATTACCGCTGGTCGCTGGGTTTCCAGGAGAACGACGGTTTTACCGACCTTCCCAGAGGCCCCGATGACGACGGCCAGAACCTGCGCCACACAGAGCTGCGCGCCACCTACAACGCCAGCAGTAGCGACAGCGTGGAATTCCATCTTGGTCACAGCAACAATGCCACTGGCTTTGGTGATTCTGACGATCTCAATGCGTTCGCCACGGCGGACTTCAACCAGAGTTTTCAATCCATCAAGTGGCAACGCCTGCTTGCAGGCAATGACGAACTGGAACTGCACCTCTACCACAACCGCCTGCAAGGTGATAACAGTGCGGAAATTGGCCTTCTCTCAGAGCTGGCGGTGGCCGGCGGGCTGGCACCAGACAGTGCCACAGCCATTGCCCTGCTGGACAACTTTGGTATTGAAGACGGCCTGCTGGTGGGCGGTTTTCGCCAGATTGAAACCGAGCGCTACGACATTGAACTGAGCCACAAAGTGAACATTAACCAACAGCTTCGGATGGCCTGGGGCGCGGGCATGCGCCGGGAGATGATCGACGCCGAAGCACTGCTGGAGCCCATCGAGCAGGTGTCCCAAAACAGTTACCGGTTGTTTGGCAACCTCGAATGGCAGCCGGCTGAGCGCTGGATTGTCAACGCCGGAGCCATTGTTGAACACAACGACATCATCAGCACCATTGCATCACCCCGGCTGGGAGTGAACTATCTGATTGATGGCAACCACAGCCTGCGCTTTACCGCAGCCCGGGGCAACCGTTCGCCGTCGCTGCTGGAGGCCAATGAATTCAACGTGGACATTGTCAGCGATCAATTGTTGGTGGCCATCCGCCGCGCCGGTGAAAACCTGCGGGAGGAAAAGCTCAACAGTTTCGATATTGGCTACATTGCCAACTTCCCCAACAGCGGCTTTACCCTGGATGCGCGGGTTTACCTGGAACAAATTCGCGACGGCCTGGAACAGCGGGAAGAGCCCATCGTCACCAGCCCATTGTCCGACGACGACAATATCGCCGTGATCGACAATATCTTTTTCAGCGACCGCAAAGGCATTGAGCTGCAGCTGAAATACCAGCCAGACGCAAAAACCCTGCTGGCGGCACAGTATTCCTATACCGACCTGAGTGGCGCCGATACGCCTTTTGGCGTGCCACTGGAAAACACCAACCCGACCCACACCGCCAGCCTGCTGTTTGGCAAGCGGTTAAACGACAAATTCAGTGCCAGCACTACCCTGTACTTTCAGGACGATGTGCAATGGCGTGGCGGCGGTGAACAACACAGCTCATTCACCCGCTGGGACGCCCAGCTCAGTTACCAGCTGTCACTGGGTACCGTGGACGGTACGATTTCCCTGGTAGCGCAGAACATCGGCGCTGGCAGCTACCCGGACTTCAACCAGAACAATCGCTTTCATTCCCGGTACTTCCTGGAATTTAAGCTGCACCTTGAATAAAGCGGATGTCGATATGGAAAACATCAAGGTATACTGCCTACCGCTGCTGTTAGCGTACAGGGATCATGGAAGGAATAAATACTAAACAGGACAACAATCGGTACACTGCCCCACTGTGGCTTGTGCTCCTGCTGTTGTGCGCTTCATTTGCTCGTGCCGATGCAACGGTTGAGTTGCTGCTGTCCGGCGAAAAAAGCTACTACCGCAAAGCCGCTCTGCACATTGAGAGCGTGGTCAATAACACTCACCCCGACACCCGCTTCACGCTGACCGTCGTCGACCAGGGCAACTGGCCTGCAACAAACAGCAACCTGTTGGTAGCCGTGGGTTCAACAGCCTGCAAACAGGCCATGCAGCGCGCCCAACAAACACCCCTGCTGTGCACCTTTTTGCCCAGCAGCGCCTACTGGAGCACCCTGCAAAGAAGCGACCGTCCAACGTCGGCACCGGCGACCTCGGCGGTATTTTTCGATCAGCCCATGTCCCGCTATTTTGCGTTGATTAATGTGGTTGCCCCCAATGCCAAAACACTGGGCACCGCTGTGGGCCCACAGTCCACCCAGCTGCTGCCAAATATCCAGCAACTGGCCCGGCAATATCAGTTGCGCTTGCAGCACACCACACTCGACAGCACCACCAGCCACCACCAATCCCTGTCACCCATTGTCTCCGCCAGCGATTTGTTTCTGGTCAATCCGGATAAAGCGGAGCTCAACAAAAGTGTCGCCAAAACCCTGCTGCATTTGAGCATACGCCAGCGCATTCCGGTGATCGCCTACTCCGGCAGTTACGTCAATGCCGGCGCACTGGCCGCCATCTACTCAACCCCGGAAAATATTGGCCGCGACACCGGTGATCTGATCAGCCAATGGTTGAACTCCCCCGCACAACCACTGCCTGCCGCTCGCTACCCCAACCATTTCACCATCAAAAGTAACCCCAATGTGGCGCGCTCACTGGGCGTTCATTTACCCGGCGACCGCCAGCTGGAAATTGCCGTTAAACAAGCCATGGATGCCGCCTCGAACCCCGGACCAGAACGATGAAGGGGCTCGTCAACATGAATATCGGCATGCGCTTCACCCTGGCAGCGGTGCTGCCATTGGTGCTGGTGACGGTGTTACTCACCACCTACCTGGTGCAAACCCGCCACCAGGACTCGCAAAAACAATTCGAGCAGGCGGGCAACATCAGTACGCAATTCCTCGGCGCCAGCGCCGAGCTGGAACTCTATGCGGGCAATCGCGAGCAATTGGCAAATTTGGCCAATAACCTGAAATTCCCGAATCTCGCCGGGATTTCCTTTCTCAGTGAAGACCGCCTGCCTCTGGCATCTTCCAGCGGTTTTGTGATTCCCGACCCACTGCTGCAAATGCGCTTTCTGGGCAAGCACCAGGGGGAGCAATTGCTCTATCTGCAACGACCGGTATTCCTCACCGAACTGGATGTCAGTGATTATCCAGAGGGGGACTCCTCGCAGCGGCGCGTTATCGGCTGGGTGATCGCCGGCTTTGACACCACCGATATTCACCGCCAGCAACAAGCCATAGTTATGACCGGTATTGGCTTGGGTGTTGCCGGGCTGATGATTGCCGGCCTGCTGGCGTTGTTTTTGGGGCGCACCATCGTCAACCCGGTGCTGCAACTGACAAAAACCGTTAAATCCATGGAGGCGGGCGACCTGGAAACCCGCGCTGAGCAGACTTCAACCGTAGAGCTGGCACGCCTGGCCCAGGGCATCAACCTGCTGGCAAAATCCGTGGCTGAAGGCCGCAGCAACCTGGAAGGCAAAGTGCGTCAGGCCACCGCCAAACTGGAGCGGGCGCTGGAAGACCTGCGCGAAAAAAACACTGAGCTGCGCCAGGCCAGGGAAACTGCAGAAGCCGCTAACCAGGCCAAAAGCGATTTTCTGGCGCGCATGAGTCACGAACTGCGCACCCCCATTACCGCCATTCAGGGCTTTACACGGCTGCTGCACGACGCCGAGCTCGGCGATGCCGAACGCAATTACTGCACCATCATCAATCAGTCTTCCAGCCAATTGCTCAACCTGATCGACGATATTCTCGCCTACAGTCGTTTACAGGCAAACGCCATCACCCTGGAAGCCGAACCCTTCCACCTGATCGAAACCCTGGAACAGTCCGTGCGCCAGCAAGCGCTGTCGGCCAGAGATAAAAAACTGGAACTGATTCTGGATATCTCCCCGGAAGTCCCCAGCATGGTGGTGGGGGACCACTTTAGGGTTTCCCAGATACTGATTAACCTGATCACCAACGCGGTCAAGTTCACTAATACAGGCTTTGTGCGCGCCGCCGTAAGTGCCACCCCAAAGGATGATGGCTACAGCGAACTCAGCCTCACCATCAGCGATACCGGTATCGGCATACCGGAGAGTCGCCGCAACAGCTTGTTTGACGCATTTTCCCAAGTGGATACATCCATCACCCGCCGCTACGGTGGCACAGGCCTCGGGCTGTCCATTGTCAAAAGCCTGCTGGATTTGATGGGTGGCAGTATTCGCCTGGACAGCTCCGAAGGCATGGGCACGGTGTTCCACATCGCCCTTACCCTGCCCACCACCGCGGTAGAAAAAGACCCGCCCAATATCAATGCCCGCATCGGCCTGTTAGACAGGCACGACCTGTCGCGGCAGGCAGTTACCCACAGTTTGTGCCGTTTCAGCGCCGAACTGGTCACCATAGACACTCTGGAATCTCTGAGAGGCATGCCGCTGGATGCACTGGTGGTCAACCTGCCCAGCAGTGTCGACTGCCACATCAATTACCAGTATCTGGATCAGATTCAAAAAACCTGCGACGTTCCCCTGTTGATTCTCTCTGCCGAGCCAGAATCCTGCCGCCGGGATTATTGCCAGCCACAATCCCGAACCATGAAGGTGCTGGACAAGCCCGCCACCCAACTGTCTCTGCACCGGGCCCTGAAGCAACTGCTGGAACGCCGCCCGGATGACCTGGTTATTAGCGCCGTGGGGCAAAAACTGTTGGGCGGGCTCAACATATTAATTGCCGAGGACAACCGCTTTACCCGCGAATTTCTCAAATTGTTACTGTCCCGGGAAGGGGCGTTTTGCGTAACCGCCAGCAACGGTAATGAGGCCGTATCCGCTTGCGAAGACGACAAATTCGACATCATGCTGGTGGACATCCACATGCCGGAAAAAAGCGGTGTCGAGACCGTGCGCGCCATTCGCACCGGAGCCGGCGCCAACAACACAACGCCCATCATCACCATCACCGCCGATGTACTGCAACAGGAAAAACTGGCGTTGAAACAAGCGGGCATTACCGACCTGCTGTTCAAACCGGTGGACGAAGAACAATTATTGCGACAAATTCTGCGTCACTGCCGTCCGGATATCGACCCGACCGCGCCACTGCCCAGCAAGAAACTGAGCGATGAAATTCCGGTGGGCGAGTTTATTGAAGAAGTAAAAAGACTGGTATCACTGGCTGCCGAGGCCTGCCAGCATGAGCGTATGGAAGAAGCCGGCGATCCCGTACATCAACTGAAAGGCATTGCCGGCATCTTCAAATTGCCGGAGCTGGAAGTCAAAGTGGCGAACCTGCACCGGGCCATCAAAAACCAGCGCCATTCACAGGCCATGACCGCTCTGCAAGAATTGCAGGCGGAGTGTGAACATTTGGAAGAACAATCCACCAGCACTTCGTCATCGCGAGCGTAGCGCGGCGACCTCAGTTAAAGTGGCAGAGGAGCCGGGGAGCAGGCGATGGCCCTATGGGGATTGTCGCATCGCCTTTGTTTTACAAAAAACTCCTCGCAATGACAGGGCAAAAAGCCAGCTACAGCGCTCTGACCCGAACCACCTCGTCGATATCGGCAATGGCGGCAATCAGTTCGTCTCCGGGCTGCTGCTCCAGATCAATGATGCTGTAAGCCACATCGCCACGGCTCTTGTTGACCATATCAATCACATTGATATTGCGATCCGCCAGCAGCGACAACACCTGTCCCAACACACCGGACACATTGCGGTTGCAGAAAGTAATGCGGTGACCACCATTGCGGCTCATGCGGGTTTTCGGGAAATTGACGGAGTTGAGAATATTGCCGTTCTCGAGGAAGTCCATCAGTTGGTCCGCTGCCATAACCGCGCAATTTTCTTCGGCTTCAGCAGTACTGGCCCCCAGGTGAGGCAACAACAATACGTTGTCGCGACCCAGCAGCAGCGGTGACGGGAAGTCCGCCACGTACTTACCCAGTTGGCCGTTGTCGAGGGCGCTTACCAAGGCCTGCTCGTCGACGATTTGCTCGCGGGCAAAGTTCAGTATTACCGCATTGGGTTTGCAGCAGCGCAACATCTCGGCATTCATCAGATGATGGGTGGCCTCAATTGCCGGTACATGCAGGGTGATGAAATCGGAACGGGACAACAGCGCTTGCAGATTTTCCATGCGCTCCACCCGGCTCGACAGGCTCCAGGCCGCCTCGATGGAAATGGCCGGGTCGTAGCCCACCACATCCATGCCAAGCTCCAGGGCGGTGTTGGCGATAATGGAGCCAATTGCCCCCAAACCCACAACACCCAGGGTCTTGCCGGAAATTTCCCCACCGGCGTAGTTTTTCTTGGCCGCTTCCACATCTTTCGACATTACCCCGGCATCGTCGATGTGGGTCAGGCTCTGGCTGTAATTCATGCCGCCAACAATATCGCGAGACGCCAGCAACATACCGGCAATCACCAGTTCTTTTACTGCATTGGCGTTGGCGCCGGGGGTGTTGAACACCACGATACCCTGCTCGCTGAAGCGGTCTACGGGGATATTATTCACCCCGGCACCACAGCGGGCGGCGGCCAGCACACTCTGCGGCACCTCCATATCGTGCAGCTTCTGGCTGCGCAACATAAAGGCGTCCGGCGTGGCAAACTCGCTGGCGATTTCGTAATTATCACGGGGGAATTGATCCAGGCCCTTGGCGGATATCTGGTTGTAGGTGCGAACTTTGTACATAGTGTTTACTCAGAGAAATTAATTCGGTAATGCCTTACATGCCTCTGTCATCCTGGGTGGAACGAAGGATCTCATTATTCAAGCTACAGTGAGATTCTTCGCTGCGCTCAGAATGACATAAAAGCAGTTATTTACGCTGCTGACTTAACCTGCTGATAAGCCCATTCTATCCAGGGCATCAGCGCCTTGAGATCATCCGCCTCAACCGTGGCACCACACCACAGGCGCAAGCCCGCCGGGGCATCGCGGTAGGAGCCAATGTCGTAGGCAACCCCTTCGTCATCCAGCAGTTTCACCAGAGCCTTCACCTGGTCTGCCTGCAGAGCCAGCTTCAGGCACACGCTGGTATTGGAGCGAATGGACTTGTCAGCGGCGAGAAAGTCGATCCAGTCGTGTTGCGCTACAAAATCTTCCACCACCGCCAAATTAGCCTCGGAGCGGGCAATAGCCGCCTCCACGCCACCCAGTGATTTCACCCATTGCAGGGCATCCAGGTAATCCGCCACGGCCAGCATGGAGGGCGTATTGATGGTGGCGCCCTTGAAGATGCCATCGATCAGTTTGCCATTTTTGGTAAGCCGGAAAATTTTTGGCAGCGGCCAGGGCGGTGTGTAGCTCTCCAACCGCTGCACAGCGCGGGGGCTGAGAATCAGCATGCCGTGGGCACCTTCACCGCCCAGCACTTTCTGCCAGCTGTAAGTCACCACATCCAGCTTCTGCCAGGGCAATGATTGGGCGAAAACCGCTGAGGTGGCGTCGCAGATGGTCAGGCCAGCGCGATCATCGGCAATCCAGTCACCGTTGGGTACTTTCACCCCGGAGGTGGTGCCATTCCAGGTAAATACCAGGTCGTGATCCGGATTTACCTGGCTGACATCAGGCAACTGGCCGTAATCCGCGGTCAGGGCGTTTACCTTGTCCAGTTTCAGCTGTTTGGTGATGTCGGTGAGCCAACCACTGCCAAAGGATTCCCAGGCCATCACATCCACCGGACGCGAGCCCAGCAGTGACCACAATGCCATTTCCACTGCACCGGTGTCAGAAGCGGGGACAATACCCACACGGTAACCTTCTGGCAGGCCGAGGATTTCTGCGGTATCGGTACAGGCCTGCTGGAGCACTGCCTTGCCGATACTGGAGCGGTGGGAGCGGCCCAGGGTGCGAAGATCGAGAGACGCCACATCGTATCCGGGACGTTTGCTACAGGGGCCGGAGGAAAGATTGGGGTTAGCCGGTTTCAGGCTGGGCTTCATGGTTGTACCTGTGGTGAAAGAATGACAATAAGGAAAGGCGGTCGATGCCGTGTAATTTGAGGGCGCTACTATATAAAAAAACCCGCAGCGCGTCAGCAACTGCGGGTATCAGACATAAATATATGTATATAACCTCATTGCTGTCCCACAAACTCGAACAACATGAATCGGGTCTTGCTTGCTGTGACCGTGGCCAGCATGGATGCTGGCCTCGAGCCCCCAGGGATGGGTTCACGGCGCGTCACAGCAAGCAAGACCCGATTCATGTCTGCTGAGAACTTAAACCCTTTGACACCCTTGTATTTCTCACGATTTAGGAACTCTGGGCTCAAAATTTATGGGACAGCAGTGATATAACCTATTTTTTTGCCTGACGCTCTTTATCAATCAGGAATTCCGCCACTGCCAGCATGCCTTCGTTGCTACCGGCGGATTCCCCGGTAATGCGGTATTTGCCATTGACGATAATACAGGGCGTACCGGTTACCCGATATCCCGTAACCCGCGACTGGGCCTGCATGGACTGGCTGATCACGCCAAAAGAGTTGAATACACTGCTGAACTGATCGCGCTCCACACCGGCCTCCAGGAATACGTCACTGATTTCGCGTTCGTTCCTCAGGCGATTTTGCTTGACGTGATAGGCGGAGAACAATTTGCCGTGCATCTCGTCCAGATTGCCCATGGCCTTGGCAGCGTAGTACGCACGGGTGTGAATTTCGGAGGTTTTACGCCCCAGGGTAGAGGGGTTGCGCACAAAGGTGACATCATCTTGCAGGCCATTGGCCCACTCTTCCACCTGGGTGGTGTACTGAAAACAGTGGGGACAGCCGTACCAAAACACTTCCGCCACTTCGATCTTCTTCGGGTCGCTGGTGCGCACCGGTTGTGGCAGTACAAAGTAGTGCTTGCCCGCCTCAAATTTTTCACCACTGTCTGCATGGCAACCTATGGCCAGGGTCATCACAGCCACAGAAAAAAATATGGAAAATAACTTACCCATTTACTCCCTCCAAAACCTTGCACGGCATAGTTCAAAAAAACGCTATCTTACCTGCTACCCGGGCGGCGTCAATTCGCTTTAACACCATTTAACACCTTGGTAGTGCTGTGGGCACTGCACCAGTGAGCTCGACAAAATTAAATTGATGAAATATTAATTGTTCTCACGGGCCAGCAGGAACTCCACCACATCGAGCATTTTCTCGCGGCTGCCAGCGCCCTCAACGGTCACCAGGTATTTGCCGTTAACGACCATGCAGGGGGTTGAGATGACAAGGTACTGGCGGCTGCGCTGTTCCGCACGCAATATTCGGCTGCGCACCCGAAAACTGTTAAAACTGCGGTTGAAAGCATCTTCCTCGACGCCGGCAGCCACAAACTGTTGGTAAATCTCGTATTCACTGTCCAGCTTCTTGCCTTTGGTATGAATGGCATCAAACAGCTTGGGGTGCATTGCGTCGAGCACTCCAAGCTCCTCGGCGGCGAAGTACGCCTGGGCGTGCAGCGCCATTTTGGGGTGCCAGATGGCGGGCATACGTACAAATTGCACATCGTCGGGCAGCTGCGCAGCCCACTGGCGAATACGAGTGGTAAAGCGATAGCAGTGGTGGCAGCCATACCAGAACACCTCTACCACTTCCGTCCGTTTGGGATCGGCAGTGGCCACCGGCTCTGGCAACACCCGGTAGTGCACACCGGCCTGGAATTGATCCGCCCCGGTTGCTGCAGCGGAAAACCACAGGTACACCCACAGCAGCAACAAAAAAGGCAGCCGAAGCTGCCTTTTTTGCAAACGCAGAGCAATCACTCAGCTGCCCCCAGGTGCAAGCCGGAAATATAGTTGGCCACTGCTTCGATTTCCTTGTCGCTCATATTGGCCGCCACATCGCGCATAATGCGGGTATCGCCATCGTTAGTGCGGGCGTTGCTGCGGAACGCTTTCAGCTGCTTCACCAGATAGTCAGCAAACTGGCCACCTAACTTGGGGTAACCGGCGGGACCGTTGCCCTGGCCTGTGGGTGAATGACAGCCCGTGCAAGCGGGGACGTTGGTTTCCATGTTGCCGGCGCGGAACACCTGCTCGCCAAGAGCCAGAAATTCCGCACTGCCCAGTTCTTCCAAGGGCCAGTCTTTTTCCCTGGCACCGGATATCTGCATGGGATTACCGGCGTAGTAAGCGGCAATATCGGCCAGATCCTGCTCGCTCATGGCATCCAGTTGACCCGCCATTTCTGGCACCTCGCGGTCACCGGACTGAATGTCTTTCATTTGTTTGAGCAGATATTTTTCACCGAGGCCGGCAATTTTCGGAAATGCCGGGCTCAGGCTATTGCCGGTTTCTGCATGGCACGCTGCACAGGCAGCGGACTTGGTTTTACCCGCAGCAGCGTCGCCATCGGCCTGGGTCAGCGGTGCCACCGCAAGACCCATAGCAATAGTGACAGCCGCAATTGTGTTGTTAAGAACCTGCTTCATGTACGAACCTTATGATTTTGCGAGTGACCTGGTCGCACAGTATTTGGCGCAACAAACACCATCAGTGCGGTCATCTGGGTTATTATCGCAGCGGTTTTCCACCGGCTTGGCGGCGCATTATAGCTTGCATCGCCAACAGTACCAAGGGCTTGCGAATGTCACTGAGTTTTACTTGCGCCACCTTTACCCAAAGCTCCCCCACACTGGCCCAATGCCCCTCCGACAAGGGCAGCGAAGTGGCGTTTGCGGGCCGTTCCAACGCGGGCAAATCCAGCGCGCTCAATACCCTCACCGACAACCACAAGTTGGCCCGCACCAGTAAAACACCGGGGCGCACCCAACTGATCAATTTTTTTCAGCTCAGCGACAGCCAGCGATTGGTAGACCTGCCCGGCTACGGCTTTGCCAAAGTACCCAAAGCCATGAAAGAACGCTGGGATCGCAACCTGGCAGAATACCTGCAGGAACGCCGCTCCCTGCGCGGCCTGGTATTACTGATGGACATTCGCCATCCCCTGCAACCCTACGACCTGCAAATGGTGACATGGGCCGCCGACGCCAACATGCCCACCCACATCCTGCTCACCAAAGCAGACAAACTGAAACGCGGGCCGGGGCAGAACACCTTGCAGAAGGTACGCAAAGAACTGAAGCAGCTGGGACTGGATAACAACATCAGTGTGCAGACTTTTTCAGCGCCAAAAAAGGATGGATTGAAAGAGCTGGAGTCTGTACTGCGACGGTGGTTAGAGGAATAAAGCTACGTGCGGCGGGCTTCGGGGGCGAGCAGATCGAGCGAAATTGTCATTCTGAGCGCAGCGAAGACAAATTGGCAGGAAAGCCAATTTGTCTTCGCTGCGCTCAGAATGACGGGTGGCACCTTCTACACACTGCCCGAAGCCCGTAGCGGTCTTATTTATCCAAATCCCTCACCCGGTAGTATTCCTGCTCGGTGAGCTTGTGGTACTTACGCACCTGGGTGCGGTAGTCGTTAATGGATTTGTAGACTTTGGCAAACATGGGGTCGGCGGCGGATTGTTCTTGCAGCACTTGTTCACTGATGCGATACAGCTCTTTCAGTACATCGTCTGGCAGCGGGCGGACTTCTACACCCTGTTCATTAACCAGGGCATCCAGGGCACCGGCATTAGTGGCGGTGTAGCTGTCCAGCATGTCGGTACTGGCGGCGCGGGCGGCCACCTCGACAATGGCTTGCAAATCCGCGGGCAGGGTTTCCAGTTTGTCTTTATTGACAATAATTTCCAGCGCCGGGCCCGGTTCCTGCCAGCCGGGGTAGTAGTAATACTTGGCTACTTGATGAAAGCTGAACGCCAGGTCGTTGGCGGGGCCCACCCATTCGGTGGCGTCAATTACGCCGGTTTGCATGGAGGTGAACAGTTCACCACCGGGGATATTCACCGCTTCTGCGCCAGCGCGTTTGATCACTTCACCGCCCAGGCCGGGCATTCGCATTTTCAGGCCCTTTAAATCTTCCAGGCTGTTGATTTCCCGGTTGTACCAACCGCCCATTTGCACCCCGGTGTTGCCGCCGGCGTAGGGCACCAGGTTAAAAGGTTCGTACAGCTCGCGCCACAGCTCCAGGCCACCGCCGTAATGCAGCCAGCCATTGAGCTCCTGAGCATTGAGACCGAAGGGGTAGGTGGCAAAAAGAACCGCTGCCGGCGCCTTGCCCTTCCAGTAATAGGCGGCACCGTGGCCCATTTCCGCCGTGCCACGGGACACCGCATCAAATACCTCCAATGCGGGCACCAGTTGGCCGGCGCCGTACACTTTGATTTTCAGGCGGCCATTGGACATATCGTCCACCATCTTGGCGAACTTTTCCGGTGCCGTACCCAAGCCGGGGAAATTCTTTGGCCAGGTGGTGACCATTTTCCACTTGTAGACTTTTTGGGGCTGAACGGCAGCTTCCCCTTGAGGGCTCTCTTTGCCACCACAGCTGGCCAGAAAACCAACCAGCGTAGTAGCCAGCAATAGTTTCATTATTTGTAGTTTCATTTCATTCACCGATCTTTGTTATCTCTGCTGTCATTGCGGGGAGCGCAGCGACGCGGCAATCTCCATCAGCACTCTGCCATACTGGACGAGATCGCCGCGCTGCGCTCGCGATGACGGGAAATTCAAACTGCCTCCAAATTGGCATAGGCCAACACCAGCCATTTATTGCCTTCCGCCTCAAAATTTACCTGCACCCGGGCATGGCTGCCACTGCCTTCAAAGTTAAGCACTGTACCTTCACCAAAAACTTTGTGCTGTACGCGCTGCCCCAGGTTTAAGCCGGTATCGGCACCGCTGTCGGAAAAGCGCGGGGCGCTGGCGGCTTTGGCGTAGCTGGTGGGGCGGCGTACCTGGCTGCTGAGGCGCACTTCTTCCAGATATTCGCCGGGAATATCCCGCACAAAGCGGGACACAGAATTAAAGCTCTCACTGCCGTACAGTTGGCGGCTTTCAGCAAACGTCAGGTACAGCTTTTCCATGGCCCGGGTAATGCCCACGTAGGCCAGGCGACGCTCCTCATCCAGGCGCCCCGGTTCTTCGATGCTCATGCGGTGGGGAAACAGATTTTCCTCCATGCCCGCCACAAACACCAGTGGGAATTCCAGCCCTTTGGCGGAGTGCAGGGTCATCATTTGTACCGCAGACTGGCCGTCATCCGCCTGACGTTCGCCAGCGTCCAGCGCCGCTTCGTCGAGGAACTGCCCCAGAACCGACCCTTCCGGGTCTTGCGGACGAAAACCCTTGCACGCGCTGATCAGCTCTTTGAGGTTATCCACCCGCGCCTGGCCGCGCTCGCCCTTTTCTTTGCCGTGGTATTCCACCAGGCCACTTCGGGCGAGAACATGATCCGCCACTTCGTGCAGAGGCAATGCCTCGCTGTCGCCATCCAGCTGATCGATCAGGGTCAAAAAACCCGCCACTGCATTGCCCGCGCGGGCGGTGAGCTGGCCTTGCGCCACGGCGCTCCTGGCAGTGCGCCACAGGGATTGGCCGCTGGCGCGAGCCGCATCCCGCAACGCTTGCACGGTTTTGTCACCAATGGCACGGGGCGGCACATTCACCACTCGCTCAAAGGCCGCATCGTCATGACGGTTGAGCAACAGCCGCAAGTAGGCCAGGGCATTGCGAATTTCCAGGCGCTCGTAGAATTTTTGCCCGCCGTAGATGCGATAGGGAATGCCCGCCCGCAGCAGCGCCTCCTCCAGCACCCGCGATTGCGCGTTGGAGCGGTACAGAATGGCCGCATCGCTGTGGCTGTTGCCATCCTTCACCCAGGCCTGAATGCGGTCGCCGATAAAGCGCGCTTCGTCGTGTTCGTTAAAACCGGCGTACAGGGAGATCAACTCACCATCGGCGCCGTCGGTCCAGAGATTTTTGCCCAACCGTTCGCTGTTGCGGGCAATCACCGCATTGGCGGCATTGAGGATATTGCCGGTGGAACGGTAGTTCTGCTCCAGCTTTACAACCTTTGCATTGCTGAAATCCCGGCTGAAGTTGCGAATATTTTCCACTTTGGCGCCGCGCCAACCGTAAATGGACTGGTCGTCGTCACCCACCGCAGTCACGCAGGCATCGCTACCTGCCAACAGCCGCAGCCAGGCGTACTGGATGCTGTTGGTGTCTTGAAATTCGTCCACCAGAATATGACGAAAACGGTTCTGGTAATGCTGCAACAGCTCCGGGTGATTGAGCCACAATTCGTGGGCGCGCAGCAGCAACTCACCAAAATCCACCATGCCTCCACGTTGGCAGGCTTCTTCATAGGCGCTGTAAATCTTTACCATCATGGTCAGATGGGGGTCACCACTGTGCTGAATATGCTGCGGGCGCAGGCCTTCGTCTTTCTGGGCATTGATAAACCACTGGCTTTGGCGCGCTGGCCAGCGACTGTCGTCCAGCCCCAGGGTTGCGCTGACCCGCTTCACCACCCGCTGTTGATCGTCTGAATCGAGAATCTGAAAGCTCTCCGGCAGGTTGGCCTCGCGCCAGTGAGTTTTCAACAGGCGGTGGGCCAGGCCGTGAAAAGTGCCCACCCACATACCACTGGGGGGCATGGGCAGCAGAGCGTCGATGCGCTCGCGCATTTCCCGGGCGGCCTTGTTGGTAAAGGTCACCGCCAGGATTTCGTAGGGGGAGACGTGTTCCACCTGAATCAGCCAGGCGATGCGGTGCACCAGCACCCGGGTTTTGCCAGAGCCCGCCCCCGCCAGCACCAGCAGGTTGGCGTCGTTGCTGGAAACTGCCTCCCGCTGAGCCGGGTTGAGTTGGTCGAGTATCGAAGTAACATCCATGGGCTGGATTCTAACATTGCTGCAAACTGGATTTATATACAGTAAAACAACCGATTGTCTTTTTTACTGCTATTGATCCGTACGTCACCCTGGCCGCCGCCATTATGTGGAAAGCCCGATGTACAAGGCAGCCTTTATGTAAAGTTTCGCGAAATAATTTGAACTTTAATGGGGGCTTGGGCAGTTTCGCTCGTTTATATTCTTGAGCCTTCAAAAAAATACCTGCACAAAAACCGAGGAGAGGTAGCTCCATGACATTGAAATCACTTCTGGCTTCTGCCCTGGCACTGGGCGCCGTAACCGCCCAGGCCGCCGACAGCGAATGGTATCGCAACCCGGCGGTATCACCGGATGGCAGCAAAGTCGCCTTCACTCACCACGGCGACATCTATGTGGTAAACAGCAACGGCGGCACCGCCACCGCACTAACCAGCCACAGTGCCTATGACAGTTACCCGGTGTGGTCCCGAGACGGCAAAAAGCTGGCCTTTGCCTCAAACCGCTACGGCAACTTTGATATTTTTGTGATGAACGCCAACGGCGGTGGCGTAAAACGCCTTACCCACCACTCCTCGCCTGACATTCCCAGTGATTTCAGCGCCGATGGCAGCAGCGTACTGTTCACCTCCCTGCGCATGGACTCGGTACAAAACACCCAATTCCCCAGCGGCCGACTGGAAGAAACCTACAGCGTCAACCTGAGCGGCGACACCCCCCGCCAAGTAACCACCATTGTCGCGGAGAAAGCCCGCTACAACCGCGCTGGCGACAAGTTTCTGTACCAGGACAAAAAAGGCTACGAGGATCAGTTCCGCAAACGCCACCGCTCCTCGGTAACCCGCGATATCTGGCTGTACGACACCAAATCCGGCAAATACAGCCAGCAGACTCACTGGCTGGGTGAAGACCGCAACCCGCTCTGGAGCAACGACGAACAGAGCTTCTACTTTACCAGCGAACGCAGCGGCACCATGAATGTGTGGCAGCAAAACCTGGCGAGCGGTAAAGCCACCCAGGTAACCGACCACAAACACCACCCGGTGCGCTTTCTGTCAGCAGACAACAGCGGCAACCTTGTGTACGGCTATCACGGCTCCATTTACCGTCTGGCAGACGGGGGCCAACCACAAAAGCTGGCCATTGCCATCAATAACGATGACAAGACAAACCCCATCCAGCGGGCCGTTATGGGCAGTGGAGCCACTGAATTCGCCATTTCCCCCAACGGCAAAGAAGTGGCCGTTGTTGTCCGTGGCGATGTGTATGTCACCTCCACCGAATACCCCACCACTCGCCGCATCACCAACACCCCGGAAATGGAACGCTCTGTGTCGTTCTCCCCGGATGGCCGCAGCCTGATATACGCGGGCGAGCGCAATAAAAGCTGGAACCTCTATCAAAGCTCTCTGGCCAGCAAAGATCAGAAGTACTTTTACAACGCCCTCAAGCTGACCGAGAAAACCCTGTTGGCCAACAGCGAAGAAACCTTTCAGCCCGCCTATTCACCGGATGGCAAAGAAGTGGCGTACCTGTCCAACCGCGACACTATCAAAGTGCTCAACCTGGCCAACGGCAAAAGCCGCACCGTGCTCAAGGAAAAGTACAACTACTCCTACAGCGATGGCGACATTTCCTTTTCCTGGTCACCAGACAGCAAGTGGCTTGCCGCCAGTTACATCGATGGTCGCTGGATTACAGAGATTGGCCTGATCGATGTATCAGGCAAAAAGGCACCCATCAACCTCACCCAGTCCGGCTATGCGGATGTGGCCCCTCAATGGGCGATGAACGGCAACGCCATTACCTGGATGACCGCCAAACACGGCCGCCGCAACCACGGCAGCTGGGGTTCGGAAATGGATGTCTACGGGGTATTCCTGAACCAGGACAGCTGGGACAAATTCAAACTCAACAAGGAAGAATACGCCCTCAAAAAAGAGGCTGAAAAAGACAGTAAAAAAAGCGATAGCAGCAAAAAGAAAGACGACAAAAAAGACAAGGATAAAAAGGACAAAGAACCAAAAGCCAAAACCATTGATATCGACCTGGCCAACATCGAAGACCGTCGCGCCCGCCTTACCCTGCACGCAGCGGAGCTGGGCATGGGCCTGCTGAGCAAAGACGGCCGCAAACTGTACTACCTGGCCAAGTTCGAAAAAGGCTTTGACCTGTGGGTGCGCGACTTCGATGAAAACAGCACCAAACCGCTGAACAAGCTGGGCGCCAAACAAGCTGGCATGAGAATGTCCAAAGACGGCAAAACCCTGTTTGTGATTGCCGATGGCAGCATCCGCAAAATCACCCTGGGCAACGGCGCTCCCAAACCGGTTGCCTACGCCGCCGAGTTTGAGCTGAACGCGGCCGACGAACGCAGCTACATGTTCGAGCACGCCTGGCGTCAGGCGCGGGACAAGTTCTACGTGAAAGACCTGCACGGCGTAGACTGGGACTTTTACAAACAAGAATACCTGCCCAAACTGGACAACATTAACAACAATCAGGACTTTGCCGATGTTCTCAGCGAAATGCTGGGTGAACTGAACGCGTCCCACACCGGCGCTCGCTATCGCTCCAGAGGCAATGGCCAGGCTGACCAAACCGCCGCACTGGGCATTATTCCCAACTACGGCTACCGCGGCGACGGCATCAAAATTGCCGAGATCATCGATAAAAGCCCACTGCTCAGCAAAGACAACAAAATTGAAGCGGGCATGATTATCAGCGCCATCAACGGCCAGCAAATCAACGCCAACAGCAACTACTACGCGTTGCTGAACCACAAGGCAGGCAAAAGAGTCTTGCTGACGGTAACCAACCCCAAAGCAGGCAAGAAAGAACCCAAATCGTTCGAGCAGGCCGTAAAAGCCATGCCGTTTCGGTCAGAACTGGAACTGCGCTACCAGCGCTGGGTAAAAAATCGTCGCAACCTGGTGGAAAAGCTGTCGAAAGGCAAACTGGGCTACGTACACGTAAAGGGCATGAACACGCCGTCGTTCCAGGAAACCTACTCCGAGGTACTGGGCCGCAATGTGAAAAAAGAGGCCTTGATTGTCGACACCCGCTTTAACGGTGGCGGCTGGCTACACGACGACCTGAACACCCTGCTGTCTGGCAAGAAATACTACGACTTCTTCCCCCGTGGCCGTCGCATTGGCTCCGAACCAATCGCCAAGTGGTACAAGCCATCTGCGGTGGTTGCCGGCGAAGGCAATTACTCCGATGCCTACCTGTTCCCACACAGCTACCAGCTGCTGGGCATAGGCCCGGTAATCGGCATGCCGGTTCCCGCCACAGGCACAGCGGTATGGTGGGACACCATGATCAGCGGCGACGTGACCTTCGGCATCCCCCAGATTGGCATGCTGGACACTAACGGCAACCTGCAGGAAAACCGCGACCTGGTACCCGACCACCTGATCAACAACGACCCCAACGCCATGGCCAATGGTCGCGACCCGCAAATTGAAAAAGCGGTGAAAGTGTTGTTGGAAACGGTGAAATAAAGGTTACAGGACGCGCTTCGCGCTACAGGTAACAGCTCACAGCAGACCGCGCTGTGGCTGTTTCCTGTTTCCTGTTTCCTGTTTCCTGTTTCCTAAAGAATGGCCTTTACCCCGCCAAGTTGCGATAATTCAGCCCTTTCTGCCATCACCCGAAAGGATTGCCATGCAACGCTCGCAACAATTGTTCGACGCCGCCCAACAACACATCCCCGGCGGAGTTAATTCCCCGGTTCGCGCCTTCCGCGCCGTGGGCGGTACCCCGGTATTCTTTGAGCGCGCCGACGGCGCCTACCTGTACGACGCCGACGGCAATCGCTATGTGGACTACGTGCAATCCTGGGGACCGATGATCCTTGGCCACGGCCACCCACAAGTGCTGGATGCCATTCGCAACCAGCTGGACAAAGGCCTCACCTTCGGCGCCCCCACCGAGCTGGAAACCCAGCTGGCGAACAAAGTCTGCCAACTGGTGCCGGGTATGGACATGGTGCGCATGGTCAACTCCGGCACCGAAGCCACCATGAGCGCCATCCGCCTGGCCCGCGGTTACACCGGGCGCGACAAGATCATCAAATTTGAAGGCTGCTACCACGGCCATTCCGACTCCCTGCTGATCAAAGCGGGCTCAGGCGCCCTCACCATGGGCGTGCCCACCTCCCCCGGCGTGCCGGCGGCGCTGGCAGAGCACACCATCACCCTCACCTACAACGATATGGACGGCGTAAAACAGGCCTTTGCAGAACTGGGCGAGCAAGTGGCCTGTGTGATTCTGGAACCGGTGGCGGGCAATATGAGCTGCATTCCGCCGCTGCCCGGCTTTCTGGACACCTTGAGAGAACAGTGCAGCAACAGCGGCACCCTGTTGATTATCGACGAAGTGATGACCGGCTTTCGGGTCAGCCGCACCGGAGCCACGGGTCACTACAACATCGACGCCGACTTGATCACCTTGGGCAAAGTGATCGGCGGCGGCATGCCCGTGGGCGCCTTTGGCGGCAAGCGGCACATCATGGAGCACATCGCCCCGCTGGGCCCGGTGTACCAGGCGGGCACCCTGTCCGGCAACCCGGTGGCCATGGCCGCTGGCCTGGCCACACTCGAACGGGTGAGCCAGCCGGATTTCCACGGCCCCCTGTTTGAGCGCACCAACACTCTGATCTCCGGGTTAAAAGAGCGGGCCGCAGCCGCCAATATTCCGTTTACCACCAACCATATCGGCACCATGTTCGGGCTGTTTTTTACCGATGCCAAACAGGTAAGTAACTACCAGCAGGTGATGGCCTGCGACACCGAACGCTTTAACCGCTTCTTCCACGGCATGTTGCAACAGGGCGTATACCTGGCCCCGGCCAGCTACGAAGCGGGCTTTATGTCGGCGGCCATTAGCGACGAAGACGTGCAATTTACTCTGAGTGCGGCAGAAAAGGTCTTTAGTAACTTGTAGGCCGTAGGGTGGATTAGCGCAGCGTAATCCACCACACTCAGGACGGTGGATTACGCTGCGCTAATCCACCCTACGCACCACAAAGGAAAAACCCATGCCCAACCAAATCCCCCCTCGTCACTTCCCCACCACCCGCATGCGCCGCAATCGCAGCGCCGACTTTGTGCGCCGTCTGGTGCGGGAAAATCGGGTCACCCCGGACGACCTGATCTACCCGGTGTTTGTGCTCGACGGCGACAACCAGCGTCAGGCCATTGCCTCCATGCCCGGCGTCGAACGCCTGAGCATCGACCTGCTGGTAAAAGAAGCCAAACACCTGGCCGGGCTGGGCATTCCCGCCATGGCGCTGTTTCCGGTGACACCCCAACAACACAAAAGCGAAAACGCCGAAGAAGCCTGGAACCCCAACGGTATTGCCCAACGTGCCGTCAAAGCCCTGAAAGATGCCGTGCCGGAAATGGGCGTAATCACCGACGTGGCACTGGACCCGTTCACCACTCATGGTCAGGACGGCATCATTGATAACAATGGCTACGTACTCAACGACACCACCGTAGAAGCACTGATCGCCCAGGCGCTTTCCCACGCCGAAGCGGGGGCGGACATCGTCGCCCCCTCCGATATGATGGATGGCCGCATCGGTGATATCCGCGCCATGCTGGAGCAATGCGGCCACGTAAACACCAAAATCATGGCCTACTCCGCCAAATACGCCAGCAGCTACTACGGCCCATTCCGCGATGCGGTTGGCTCGGCGGGCAATATCAAAGGCGGCGACAAACACAGCTACCAGATGGACCCGGCCAACAGCGACGAAGCCCTGCACGAATGTGCCCTCGACCTGGCAGAAGGCGCCGACATGATTATGGTGAAACCGGGCATGCCCTACCTGGACGTGCTGCGGCGGGTAAAAGACGAACTGGGCGCCCCCACCTTCGCCTACCAGGTGAGCGGCGAATACGCCATGCACATGGCCGCCGTACAAAACGGCTGGCTGGACAAAGACGCGGTAATGATGGAATCGCTGCTGACCTTTAAACGGGCCGGTGCAGATGGAATTTTGACCTACTTTGCCAAAGATGCGGCGGAGTTGTTGAACAGCTAACCAGCCTGTCATTCTGAGCGCAGCGAAGAATCTCCCATCTCCGGCAGGCACAGAGATCCTTCGCTGCGCTCAGGATGACATGAGCCAACACACCATGCGCCTCGACAAATACCTTTCCAACGCCAGCGACTATTCCCGCGCCGAGATCAAAAAACAGATCAAGGCGGGGGAAGTACAAGTGGACGGCATCACCGCCAGCAACCCCGCGCAAACGGTTGATAAAAGCAGCCACGTCACCCTCCATGGCAACCACATCAGCCAGCCGGGGCTGCGCTACTTCATGCTCTACAAACCTGCGGGCTATGTATCCGCCAGCAAAGACAGCGAACACCCCACCGCTATCGACTTACTGGTAGACGAACCCCGCAGCCAGCAACTGCAAATCGCTGGCCGCCTGGATATTGACGCCACCGGCCTGTTGCTGATTACCGACGACGGCCAGTGGAACCACGCGCTGACCTCCCCCAAAAGCGACTGCCAGAAAACCTACCGGGCACAACTGGCAGAGCCACTGGCAGAGGTGGAAAAAGTCACCCACAAATTTGCCAAAGGTATCTGGCTCAACCACGAAAAACGCCGCACCCGGCCCGCACAATTGCAAATGCTCTCCGCCACCGAAGCCAGACTCAGCATCAGCGAAGGCAAGTACCACCAGGTAAAACGCATGTTTGCCGCTGTGGGAAACCGGGTAACGGCGCTGCACCGTGAACGTATAGGCACTATAGTGCTGGATACGGATATGAAACCGGGCGACTACCGACCATTAACAGAAACAGAAATTAACTCTGCACTTTAAAACCGTCATCCTGAGCATAGCGAAGGATCTCAACAGAAATAAAATGACAAACCAGCTATTTTACGAATTTCGCCAAACCACCGGTCCCACTTTGTTGATCGCTGACGAAAACCTGCCGGATGCACCTTTTGCATCACTGGCCAGCAGCAACGTCACCCTGCTCACCAACCGCTACGACATCTGGCAACAGTCACAAGCCGCAGGAGTCAACACCCACTTTAACGACTTCGACACCAGCGCTTTTCCCTCGGACCATTTTGAAAAAATTCTGTATCGCGTTTCCAAGGAAAAATCCATCGTCCACCACCTGATTAACTCGGCATTCCACTTGCTCCAACAAGGTGGCGAACTGATTCTTTGCGGCGAAAAAAACGACGGCATTAAAACCTACGCAAAAAAATCCGGAGACTATTTTCAACACGATAGTCATATCGAAAAAAATGGCAACAGCTATACCGTCTATATTCGCAAAGATTCAAGTCACTGCGGCGAAAGATTAGACGATAAAAACTATTCCCAACTACGGCCAACCATCCAATGTGAAAGCCGCACGCTATTGAGCAAACCCGGAATTTTTGGTTGGGAGAAAATCGATAAAGGCAGCCATTTTTTGGTGGAACATCTACCACAGTTTTTAAGACATCTGCCAGAAAATACCAGCCTGTTAGACCTGGGCTGCGGTTACGGCTATATCGCTGCCTGCGCACAAAAATATGGATTTTCGCGAATCGTCGCCACCGACAATAACGCCGCCGCACTGACTGCTTGCCAAAAAAATTTTGAAGAGTTAAGTATTGCCGGAGAAGTGATCGCCGACGATGCCGGCAACAATATTCAAGAGCGATTCAACATCGTGCTCTGCAATCCACCTTTTCACCAGGGATTTGTCAGCGATGGTCGGCTAACCGATAAATTCCTCGCCACCACCAAACGCGTGCTACGGCGCAGCGGCAAGGGATTATTTGTGGTGAACAGCTTTGTACCATTACCACAGAAGGCGGCGAAGATTTTTGATTCGGTGGAAGTTGTTGCGGAGAACCGGAGTTTTAAGTTAGTGGAGGTGTATTAGCTTTAACTTCTTTCAGCAATGCGTTCCTTGTTTTCGTTAGCAATCTAACAAAATCTTTTGCATCAGAAAAATAATTTCTAAATGCACTTCGAAGTTGAATCCGCGGCATTTAAAACAGCTCTATGAGCAGCACGCCAATCTTCAATACACTTGAAATCATCTTCTGTGGCTTGGCGTTTTCTTACATTTTTCCCGGCTCGGCTTACTCTAGTTTTTGAACCGCCGGGGAAGGCTTTTTGTCCAGCATTCATGTAGTTTAACTTCCTTTGCTTTTCTTTTGATTGTCCGACTCAGTCCAAATAAAACCAATAGGTCTGCTGCTGGTTGGCGTAGGCGCCATTAATTCTCGAATAGTGTCAAACACCACCTTGAATTGTTGATCATACTTTTTCTCTAAATTTGACAAACGCTTATCCAACTCTTCATTGCTTTCTAGCAGTTTCCGCAGACGGACAAATGCACGCACAATTTCCACATTAACCCGAACTGCTCTGGAGCTGCGCAATACACTGGATAACATGGCCACTCCTTGCTCAGTAAATGCGTAGGGTGGGTAACGGCGACCGCCCCAACTTGAGGTCACATTTTGTGACCTCAAGTAATCAAATTCCGCTTTACTAAGCTGGAACATAAAGTCTTCTGGAAAGCGATCAAGGTTGCGTTTCATGGCCTGAACAAGCACCTTAGTTTCTACTTGATATAGAGCAGCTAAATCGGCATCAAGCATCACTTTTTCATCCCGGATAAAAAGGATATGACGCTCAATATCAATTGTCTGAATAACCTGATGATTTTTTGATTTGCCCATGGGTTCCATCCCTTTTCGTAACAGTAAGAATTTCGCTCTCTATGATGTAGTGAGCAGCACTAAACATCCATACCCAAATTCCCCAATTCCTCCAGCGCTTCATCCGTGGCATCAATGACCCGAAAGCCCGCCCAATAGCGGCCTTCGCCATTGGCGGGGTTTTTCCACAGGCAGTCGACGCCCACTTGCAGCCAAATGTCACTACCTCGTTTCAGGCTGAGCTGGTAGATATTGCCCACTTCTACCTGGTCGCCGGTAATCAGCATCAGGCCTTCGCTGTGAATGTCTACCAGGCGGCCAACGGACTGGCCGGTGATGCGGTCCACCGCGTCCACCTGGCTGGTGACTTCGTGGCGTTCCAGGCGGCGGCGTTCTTGGTTTTGGTTGTCGTCGGTTTTCATATTTGTGTCTTACTTATCTGTTGGTGTTTGGTATCAGCCGGCGCTGGCCTGTTGAGCGCTGGCGCTGAGATCGGCGCGAATCTGTTCCAGGGTGCGATCCACCAGTGGTTTGTCTTCTTCACTGTCGACAATGCGAATGGTGCCCACTTCCATCAGCCGGGCCAGTTCTTCGCCGGTGCGCATGCCGGTGCGGTGGCCGCTCTGGTTAACGAACAAAAACTGCATGGTGCGCAGGTTGTACCACACCACTTTTTCCCGTTTGCCGTCGCCCATGTCGAACCAGGTGCCGAAGGATATTTTTTCCAGCACATTCAGGTGTTGACGCTCGGAGTCGTTGAGGTTGGCAGTTTGCTGTTCCGGAGTTTTGCCCCGTTCGCTGCTGTCGGTGAGTTTTTTGCGCACCTCTGCCGGCGCCGGGCGCGCCGCCAGGCCTTGCAGATAAAGTTCGTATACGTAGTCCATGGCAGAGGTCATTTTGCGGCGCCGGCCCTCGTCGTAGCCAATGCAGTCAAAACCTTTGGCGATGTTCGCTTCCAGTTGCGGGTAGTGCTCTTTCCATTTGCTTTTCTGTTGTTCGTCTTCACCCAGTGCCAGGCCCCAGAGCAGATCATCGATAACATCCTGGGCCTCTTGCCACTGTTCCGATTCGTCGCCAAAACGCAGCAACACAAAAGCCATGTAATCGGACCAGGGTTGTAACAGGAACATCAATACCGCACTGGGCAAGTCGCGCTTGCCAATGGCCTGTTGCACTGTGTCGTGCACCTGGTCTTTGACCTCCTGCATACGGTCTTCACCTTTGGCCTGTTCGGTGGCGCGTTTTTCGCGCGTGGTAATTTTCAGCTCCACCCGCTTGATAAAGGTGTTGAACGAGAGCAGTTCTTCGGTGAACGGGCGGGTGTCTTCGCTCACGTCTTTGAGCAAGCGCTCCACCGCTTCGCGAATACGCCCGTATACGCCGTACTCGCTGGTGCCATCCCGGTTTACCCAGCGGGTGCCCGCTTCCGCCAGGCGGTTGAGCAGTTGCCGCGCCGGGTGTTCGTTCTGCTCAAAGAAGTCACTGTCGGCAAAAGCCAGTTTCAGGAACGGGGTGTGCAGGTAGCTGAGCAGGGCTTTCACCGAGTCCGGCAGCTGGTCGTCGTTGAGCATGTACTCAAAGATCATACCCACCAGGTCGATGGTTTTGCGGTCCGGCACCTTGAACGCCGGTTCCTGTTCGCTGCCCAGCAATTTGGTGAGGTGGTGCAGCAGCAGCTCGGTTACCTGGGCGATCAGGCGTGGCTGCAGGTTTTCGCCCCCCACCGGTTTGTTGGGTATCTGTTGAGCGGTTTCCCAGTCCGCCATTTGAATCTGGTTAATGGCGGCGGTGAGATCGCTGACGCTGTAGTTGACGCCACCAACCGCAACCCCTGGCGCGGCAGCAGCACCCCCAGTGGGTGCACCGGCAGGGGCACCCGCCAGCTGATCCTGTAAAGAAGATATATCCTGATACACCTGCTGGTGGTAATTGAGGTTGGCGTGGCCACCACCACCCAACCAACCGGCAGAGGCACCCGCTGCGGGCTGTGCCGGTATCGCCTGGGCTGACATGTTTGGGGGCGGCATGTTTGGGTCTGCCTGTGGCGGCATATTGGGAGACATATTTGGCGGCACATGAGAAGCCCGAGCAGCGCCACCGGCACCCATGGACGCACCCCCATCGCGGCCTTTGACCACTTCGTGACGCAAGTTGGGCAACACCCCCAGTTCGGTGAGTGCGTTATTGACCTCGCTGTAGATACGGCCCACATGGTCCACAAATACCCGCTCGAACATGCGGTAGATTTCCGCTCTGGCGGCGGCGGACACATCGATACTCTGCAACCCTTGCTTGAGGGCAAAGCAGAAGCGGCAGGGGGCGACCGGATTGGTCTGGTCGGTGACTTCGCGACCACCATTAAGCACGGAAAAGCGCCGATTGAGCGACCACATGACGTCGCTGTAACGGGATTCCGCCCGCTGGCGAATGGTGGTGAGAATCACCCGTTCTTCCAGCGCGTCTTCTTCCACCAGTGACAGGCTGGGGTTGCCCGCACCCAGCAGCTCGTCTGCATTGACCAGGGAGCGATTGGCAAATTGCTGGAAGGTGGTTTCCAGATAGTCCACAAAACGCCTGGCGATTTCTTTGCGCGACTGGCTGATTTTGGCGCGGGCGTAGAAATATTCGTGCTGGCTGCCCACAAAAGTGCTGCTTTGGGAGCACTCAATCAGTTCGTTGAGCAGTTTCTCGAAATATTTGTCCAGCAATTCAATGGAATGCTGGCGTACTACCCCCAGCGCTGCATCCACCCCTTTGCCTGTTATCTGTTGTGCTTGCATGTTTTTGGTTATTCCGGCCTTACGGCTCTATGAATATTAGTGTTTATCCATACTTAAAGAACTTTCCATTACTGTCATTGCGAGGAAGCGTAGCGACGCGACAACCCAGTGGCTTCAAGGCAAAGACTCTGGATCGCCGCGCTGCGCTCGCGATGACGCTTGGCGGCATCCAGCCTAACCCACTGTACCACTAACAACCCTCGACCGACTCACAAATCCAGTTGCCGGAGCACCGCGAGCGCTTCCCGCTCAATATCCATTATCAGGCAGCCACAGCGAAAGCCGTTATCCTGTTGCGACATCCACAGGCATTTGGCCTGCAGGTCAATCCACGGCATATTGACCTCGCCGGTCATGGTCAAACGCAGGTTGTAAGTCTGCTCCGGAATCAATGCCTGGGGGCATTCCAAAAGCAGGCCTTCCCGGTGCACATTCAGCAGTTTGCCAACTTTGGTGTTGTTTCCCTGCAAGTACGCTTCCACCTGACCACTGATTTCGTGGCGATGGATGCGGCGCTGATCGTTTTGCTCACTCATGTCAGTTACCGTTCTGGCCGTTACTTGGCAATGTAGTTAATCCCGCGAACAACGGGATCAGAGCTGTTTTGTTGATCGTTGGTGTCGTCTGCCACTTGTTCAAGAGTAGCAGTTTGTTCTGCCAGCAAGCGCGCCAGATCATCGCCGGTGCGAATGCTGCTTTTACCGCTTTGCGGGTCGCGGAATTCAAACTGCAGGGTGCGCAGGTTGCGCCACACCAGTTGCTCGCGGCGGCCGCTGGCAAAGTTCAGCCAGCTGTGGAGCTCTATTTCCGGCAGCTTCTCGAGCCACTGCTGAGTGTTTATGGTCACAGCGGCCCGTTGTTTCTCCTGCGGCTCAGACAAAGGCGTGACGTCGGCGCTGGCTTTCGTGGGGGCGCGGCGGCTTTCCAGCAAACCACTGTATTCACCACGCACCGCTGACAACAGCCGTTGACACTGACCACTGTCCAGACTCAAGTGGTCCAGGCCGCTGGCCAGCACCGCTTCCAGCCACAGGTAGTTCTGGCGCCAACGCTGGCTTTCACTGCGATTGTCCGGGTTGATCTGCAGCCCCCAAAGCAAGTCATCCACTACGCTGAGAGCGTCTTGCCAGCGACTGTTTTGGTGGCACTCCCTGCCCAACTCAATGGCCAGGGATTTCAGGTAGTCGGTCCAGTGGCCGTAGAGCAGTTCGCTGATGGCCTCTGGCAACGCCTGCTTGCCTATGCGACGGCGCAACGCCGTTGCAACGGATTCGCCTCTGGAGCGGGCACTGGATTGAGCACTGGCCTGGCGCCGGGCCTGCTGGCGTTTTCTGCGATGCAACGCGCTAACCTGCTGGCGGAAATTATCCCGTTCTTCGGCAAAGGCGTTGTTGTCCACACTGGTATTGCGCAGCAGGCGTTCAACAGCGCCGCGAATGTGGTGAAACACCGCCAATTCCCGCTGCTCACCCTGTAACCAGTCGGTAGCGGCCTCCACCATATCCACCAGTAATTGTCGCGCCGGGTGGTGCATTTGCTGGAACTGCTGCGGATCCGCCAGGGCGACTTTCAGCAGCGGCATATGCAACAGGCTGAACAGCGCCTTCACCTCGGCGCTGAGGCGGCTGTTGCGAGAGAATTCCGCCATTACGCCATCCACCACCTCTATGGTGTGGCGGTGGCTTTCGTGCAGTACCACCTGGCCATTGCCCAGCAGGGCGGTGAGCTGGTGCAACAGATTGTCGCCGCTGTGATCCACGGCAGGCGGAGGGGAGGCAACCGCTTGGGGGGCGCTGAGTGGCGGCGAGGATGTTGGCAGAGGTTGCGGCTGATGAAGTGGCGCTTTGACCACATCAAAGTGCTGTTCCGGAACAATGCCCACCACTTTAAGGCCATCGCTCAATTGCTGGTAAAACGGTTCCAGTTGCGCCAGCACCGCGTCATCAAACAGGCGATAGATGATTTTTTTCACCGGCAGTTCAACACCGGCTTTATCGAGGCCATGGCGCAGTGCCAGGCAGAAGCGCACAGGTGCCAGGGGGTTGCCGTCCAGGTTCGCACTGCCACCGGAAACCTGCGCCATCTGTCTGCTCAGCGGCCACAACAACCCCTGGTAACGGCTGTCGGCACGCTGCCGCAGGCTGGTGATCAATGCCTGTTCTTCCAGCAGCTCCGGGCTTACCAGGCTCAGGCTTGTATTGTCAGGATCAGCATTGGCACGCAAGGCCGCATCACTGCTCACCAGGCAATGATTGGCAAACTGATCCAGAGCGCTGTGCAGGTAGTGATAGATGTCTTGCAACAGTTGATTAGGCATGGTGCTGAGCGCCCGATAAACCTTTTCCAGAATGGCACGGCGGCGCGGTTCCGTTTGCCCCAGTGCCTGAGATATCTGGCTGAGCAGCTGTTTTTGAAAACCGGTAAACAGCTCCCGGGGCCGCTGGCTGGCGAGCAGGCGCAGCACCGCCATGCCGTTTTCCGCTACGGCATTTGCTGGCTTCGCTTGCTCGTCAGGTGATTTAGCCATATGGGTTTAATCAGTTTGTATCAGCGTCAGCTGGCCTTTTCTTGAGAATTGCTGTCTTCCCCGTCCGGACCTTCAGCGTTGAGCTCTTCAAGCTCGGATTCCTCGTCTTCGGCGCTTTTCAGCTCGTCCTGAGCTCCGCACAGGTCGGCGTATATCTGCTCCAGGGAGCGGTCGATCAGCGGGCGATGGTCCATTTCTATCACGTTCATTTCACCCGCCGCCAACATCTGGGCCAGTTCCACCCCGGAACGCAACCCGGTGCGATGGCCACGGTGATCCACAAACAGGAATTGCATGGTATCCAGATTAAACCAGGATACTTTTTCCCGCTTGCCGTCGGCACCTTCAAACCAGGTACCGATGGACACATTCTCCAACTGGTCAAGGTATTGCTTTTCGTTGTCAGACAGCTGGCTCTGCTGCTGGAAGAGGTTGAACATATCTTCCTCGTATTCCTCCACCAGGCGCTTTTTCTCTTTTTTGGTGGCCGGGCGCACGCGTTTTTTCTGCAGGGATTTATCAAAAACCTGTTCCATTTCTGCAATCAATTCCTTGCGACTTTTTTCGTCATAGCCGATGGCATCAAAACCCTGTTCGATGCGCTCTTTAAGCCTTGAATAACCGCTTTTCCAGCGTTTGATCTTGCGTTCGTCCCCTTCGGTTTCCAGCCCTTTAAACAGGTCGCGAATGACTTTCGCGCCCAGTTTCAGTTCTGGGGAATCAGCGCCGTTGCGCACCAGCAGGAACACCAGGTAATCGGTCCAGGGTTGCAGCAGGAAAACCAACAGCGGCGACGGCAGGTCGCGCTTGTCGATCATTTTTTTGACCTTGACGCGTACCTGATCCTTGGCTTTTTGCAGGCGGGCCTCGCCCTGGGCCTGCTCCGCCACTCGTTTTTCCATCAACTCCGCTTTCGCTTCCATACGCTTGAGGAACTGGTTAAAAGCGATCAATTCGTTTTCAAACGGCTGCACATCCTCGCCGGTGTAGCCCAGCAAGCGCTCGACAATTTCCTTGATATGGCCGTACACATTGTGACGGTCTTTCTTGCCTTCGCCGGTCCAGCGGGTACCCGCCTCTGCCAGCCGGTTAAGCAGTTGCCGCGCCGGGTGTTCAGACCGGGCAAACAGCTCGCGGTCGGCACAGGCCACTTTCAGGAAGGGCATGTGCAGATAGCTGAGCAGGGTTTTTATTTCGTGTGGCACCAATTCGTCGTTGAGCATGTAGCGGAATACCATGCCCACCAGGTCGATGGTTTTCTGGTCCGCCACCTTGATGTCGGTGTCTTCATGTTTGTCGTGACCCAGCAGCTCTTTGAGTTGTTTGACAATACTGCCGGCAACCGGAGTAACCGCCCGTGGCGTCAGTTCGCCACTGGCATTGCTAAAGCCCTGCTGGGCCACTTGCAGGTCTCTTTGTTGCAAGCTGTCCAATGCCTGACCAAAATCGGACCCGGAGTAGTTCATCACCGGGAAACCGCTGAGGCCGATAGTGCCACCGCCAACGCCACCTGCTCCCGGCCCCGCACTGCCGCCAAAAGTAACCTGCGGAACCATAGATGCCTGACCACTGGGGTCAGCCACCCATTGCACACGATCCTGCAATGCCGAAATATTGGCGAACAATTGCCCCTGGTAAGTGGGCTGAGGGGCGACACCGGGGTAGGGTGCCATTTGGTGTTGCACGGCACCGGCAAGCCAACCATCTGCAGACTCGCCGGGCGGCTCTGCTTCCACACCCGGTACAGCACCACCACCTGCTGCCGAGAAGCCCCGATCCGGCGCCTTCACCACGGAATGACGCAGGTTGGGCAACACATGGAGTTGCGCCAACTGGTCGTTGGCCTGCTGATAAATATGCCCCAGACAATCCATCACACGGCGGTCAAACACCCGGTACACCTCGATGCGGGTGTCGGTGGAAATATCGATCTGGCGCAGGCTGTCGCGAATCGCCAGGCAAAAACGCCCCGGCGCCAGGGGGTTGAGCTTCTCATCCACCGGAATGCCGTCATTGAGTATCGACACCCGCTGATTGAGCGCCCACAGAGCATCGCGAAAGCGCCCTTCGGCGCGCTGCTTGATGGTGGTGAGGGTGACCCGTTCTTCCAGGTCTGCCTCCTCAATCAGCGCGAGGGAGGATTCCTGATCTTTGTCCAGAAGGGCATCGGCGTCTTCCAGGGAGCGAGCGGCAAACTTTTTAAAGGTGGTTTTGAAGTGCTCGACAAAATTGACGGTAATGGCGTCGGCGGAATCCTTGATTTTGGAACCGGCGTAGAAGTACTCATGTTTGGAGCCGACAAAGGCCCCCTGTTCCGTAAGATCAATGAGTTCGTCCATCAAGCCGGAAAAAAATTCCGGCAGTTTCTCACGGGAATAATCCAGCACCGCATCCTGTGCGGCTTTTAGCCCCCTGCGCTTGAGTTGTAATGCATTCGGTGACACCAGAGTCTCCCCTTCCCTGATTATTTGGCTTACGGCCTGTAACAAGCCCTGAATTATAGTTTATTTTATTGCCTTGATCTCGCGCAGCAAATCTTCCAGGGCAGCGCGCTGTACACGGCTGGCAGAGGGGATAGACAACCCCTGACGAGCCAGCTGTTCCGCCTGCTGCAATTGCAGTGTGGCCAGATAGTTGCGGGAAAGCAACTGGTATAACTCCACCCGCTGACGGTCGATGCGCAAGCCCCGCTCAGCGACACTGATAGAGGCATCATAGCGCTGCTGACCGTACAGTTGCCAACCCTCGTCGAGCAGGTTATCCACCGCCGTACTGACACTGCTGACACGGCGCTCGCCGGGGGCAATAACCACTGCTGGCGGTGCCGCCTGTGGCTCCTCATGGTCCGGCTGGGATCGGGGTTGTGGCCGGGAATCCCAGGGGCCATTGGACGGCGCCGGCACACTGCTGACCGGTGCCGGAGGGCGGTAGGGGTTCACGCAGGCGTTCAACAGCAGCACTGGCAACAACAAACAAATAAATAATCGTATTTTTATCACAAACATAACTCGCCTTTGGGAGCACCCGTCATCCTGGGCGCAGCGAAGGACCTCAATGTCCACAACCAGTTGAGATATCCTTCTGTAGAGAGATCCTTCGCTGCGCTCAGGATGACGAATGCAATCAATTAATCAAACAACCGCCTGAACCAATCCGCTACCGAGCGGCCACTGTCGTAACAGGGGCCTTTTTGTCGGGGCTCTGTGCCCTCGGCAAATGGCAGGTAACGGGCGTCGCGACAGCGTTCGCCACTGAGTCGCCCCTGGGGGTCTACCCACAGGTAGCTCACTTGCCGGGGTTTCTGGAAATCCAGCGAGCGATTGTCCATACCCTTCATAATATCCCCCCACACCCGCAGTGCGCCGCTGGCGCCAGTGAGGGGCATTGTGCCGTTATCATCACGCCCCAGCCACACCACACTCAAATAATTGCCGCTGAAGCCGGCAAACCAGCTGTCCCGCTGGCCATTGGAGGTGCCGGTTTTGCCCGCCACCGCCAACTGCGATGGCAATTGGCGATACAGACCGCGCCCGGTGCCTTCGCGCACCACTACCTGCATGGCGTATTGCAGCAAGTGCACATCTTCTGCTGAAAAGCGCTGCTCCACCTGATAGGGATAGCGCCGCAGTGGTTGGTTATCGGCACTGTAAATGGCATTGATGGCCCGCAGCGGCGTGTAAAAGCCATCGGCGGCGATGGTGTGATAAATGCCCGCCACCTCCATGGGCGACATGGCGCTGGCCCCCAACAACATGGCCGGCACCTGGGGCACAGACCGCTCCAGACCGAGCCGCTCCACCGTGCTGGCCACCGCTGGCACCCCCAGTTCCAAGCCCAGTTGTGCGGTGGCCAGGTTGTAAGAATGTCCCAAAGCCTGATAAAGCGGCACATCGCCGTGGCTGTCGCGGCTAAAGTTGCGAGGCCGCCACAAGGCGCCATCATCGGTAGTGATCTCAAATTCCCGGTCGGGAATCAATGTGGCCAGGCTGTAACCCTGCTGCAGCGCCGTCAGATACACCGCCGGTTTGATGGTAGAACCCACTGGCCGCTGGGCATCCAGAGCGCGGTTAAAGCCCGCGTAGCGGGGCTGACGGCTACCGGCCACTGCCAGCACTTCACCAGAGCCCACCCGCGCCACCACTGCGCCCGCCTGCAACTGGCCTTTGGCCACCCGATAGCCCTGCTCCAGATTATCGAGGCGGTTAGTTATGCTTTTTTCCAACTGGCGCTGGGCCTGGGGATCAAAGTTGGTAAAGATGCGCAAACCTTCGCGGCGCAAGTCATCGCCACTGTAATCCCGGCGCAGCTGGCGCTTAACCAGGTCCAGGTACGCGGGATAGTCGTTAAAGGCGGTACCCCGTTTGGCCAACACTCCGAGTCCTTTGGCTTTGGCGCGTTGGGCGCTGGCTTTGTCGATCAACTGATGGCTGGCCATCACATCGATCACCAGATTGCGGCGTTTGAGGGCACGCTGCGGGCGGCGCCAGGGGTCGTAGTAAGACGCCCCTTTCACCAAGGCGATCATCAGCGCCACCTGATGCACCTCCAGCTCGCCCACCGGCTGACGGAAATAGTGGCGGCTGGCCAGGCCAAAACCGTGAATGGCGCGCTTGCCCGCCTGCCCCAGATAGACTTCATTTATATAAGCCTCAAGGATTTCCGCCTTGTCGTAGTGCAGTTCCAGCAGCAGCGCCATGGGGATTTCCACCAGCTTGCGCCACAGTTTGCGGTCGTTGGTGAGGTAAAAATTCTTCACCAGCTGCTGGGTGATGGTGCTGCCGCCCTGGGCCAGCTCCCGCGCCCGCAGGTTGGCCAGCACAGCGCGGCCGATACCTCGCAGGGAGACACCACTGTGCTCGTCGAAATGCTGATCTTCCACCGCCAGCAGGCCGTCAATCAGATACGGCGGCAAGGCTTCCAAACGCACCAGCTCACGGTCTTCCAGATGCTCCGGGAAAATACCGCCAATGCGCAGAGGCTCCAACCGCGCTACCGCTACCGATGTACCGCCGGCGCGCAAGCCGGACACCTGATCGCGGTCAAAACTCACCTGCAAGCGCCGGGCGGGTTCGTCGCTGTCCCAGAATCGGAAACCGCGACTGTAAAATTCCACCCGACTACCACGGCGGCGATACTGGCCCGGTGTATCGAGGGCGGCGCTGGCACGATAGCCCAGCTTGTCCAGCTCCCAAACCAGTTCGGTGGCGTCCAGCCGCAAGCCTTCGTAAATATCCAGTGCGCGACTGTAAACGTGGGCGGGCAGCGCCCACTTGCTGCCCTCAAACTTGGCGCGCACCATAAAATCCAGCACCACTGTCACCGGAATCATCAACACCACAAACCACAGCAGCCCCTTCCACGCCAGGCGCCAGCAAGCACCCCAAAAACCCCGTTTACGGCGAGTGTTTTTAGCGCGGGATTTTTTGCGTTTGATGGTGTTTTTTCGCTTGGCCAAAGGAGGGTCGCTTGCAGTCATTGTTCCAGCACGGATAATAGCGGTCCTTCTATAAAACGAACACAGAGAATTGTGGAGATATGGCGAAATATCACGTTTACGGCCTGGGCGCCGCCCTGGTGGATACCGAAGTGGAAGTCACAGACAGCGACCTGTCAGCACTGGGGGTTGAAAAAGGCCTGATGACACTGGTGGACGAGGCCCGCCAGCAGGAGCTGATCGACCACCTCAGCGATCACCTGGTTACCTCCAAACGAGCCAGCGGCGGTTCCGCCGCCAACACCATCATCGCCGCCAGCTATTTTGGTGCCAGCACCTGCTACGCCTGCAAGGTGGCGGACGACGACAACGGCCACTTCTACCTGCGCGACCTGAGCGATGCGGGAGTTACCCACCACCGCAACGGCTCGTTGCCTGCGGGCACCACCGGCAAATGCCTGGTGCTGATCACCCCGGATGCAGAGCGCAGCATGAACACCTTCCTGGGTATCAGTGAAACTATCGACACCGACAACCTGGATGCTGAAGCCATCGCCAATTCCGAATACCTGTATATGGAAGGCTACCTGGTGACCTCCGCAACGGGCCGTCCGGCAGCGGTAGCCGCCCGTGAAATTGCTCAACAAGCCGGGGTAAAAACCGCCATCAGCCTGTCAGACCCGGCCATGGTGCAGTTCTTTAAAGACGGCTTGCAGGAAATGATTGGCGAGCGCGTCAACCTGCTGTTTGCCAACCGCGACGAGGCCCTGGGCTGGACCGGCGCAGACGCCATTGAAGACGCTTGCGAACGGATAAAAGTCACTGCCGATTGTTTTGCCATTACCCTCGGCGCCGACGGCGCACTGGTTTATGACGGCGCGGCGCTGCACAAAGTGGAGGGCGTGGCGGCCAACGCCATTGACACCAACGGCGCGGGCGATATGTTTGCCGGGGCGTTTTTGTACGGCCTGAGTCAGGGCTGGGACTACCCCACATCCGGCCGCTTTGCCTGTCGCGCAGCGGCGCAGGTGGTCAGCCAGTACGGGCCCAGATTGCGGGCGGAGCAGCATCGGGAGTTGTTGGCTTAACACTGTAGCCGCAGACTTGCCAGTGTAGTAGTCTACGTTTCCCTTAACCTGAACGATCAAGGATTGACCATGAAAAAATCTCTGTTTGTACTCGCCGCACTGCTGTTTTCTGCGCAACTGTCCTTTGCCTCCGAGCAAGCACGTTACGAAGCCGCCGAGCGACTGATGAATTCCATGGATATGCAGGAGCTGCTGGAAACATCCATTTCGCAAACCCTCGACATGCAACTTCAACAGCAACCTGCAATGGCACCGTTTCGCGGTGTGATGCAGGAGTTTTTTCGGAAGTACATGAGTTACGAATCGTTAAAGCCGGATTTGGTTGCCATTTACGCAGAAGCCTTTAGCGTTGCCGAAATGGAAGACATGATTGCGTTCAACAACTCACCAACCGGTCAAAAAGCGGCCAAGTTGATGCCTCAACTTATGATCCAGGGCGGCCAACTCGGTATGCAAAAAGTGCAATTTCATATGCAAGAGCTACAGCAAATGATTGCTGAAGAAGTGGCAAAGCAACAGGCCGACCAGTAGGCCCGCTTGCTGTTTGTTCCGTCAGGCTGTCACACTGAGTTTATTCCGTCAGACCTGTCACACTGAGTTTATTCAGTCGGGCCTGTCATCCTGAGCGCAGCGAAGGATCTAAAAATCAGAGATTCTTCGCTGCGCTCAGAATGACAGACTGCTCAAAAGACCAACTCCATTACCAACCGAATCCCCCGCCCCGGTTCGTTGCTGCCCGAGCCGTGGCTGCGGTAGGCCTCGTCGAGCAAATTTCCGACTCCCAGAGTGGCGTTAATAGCGTCGTTCAGCGCCATACCCGCCTGCAGGTTGATTAGCCTGTAACCCGGCGTACCGCCGGGAGGGATGCGCTGCAAGTCACCCCGGTCGCCGTTGCTCAAGCGGTCGGCGCGGCTGGCGATGGTGGCGTTGGCGGATGCCCAGTAGCGCCCGCCTTCGCTGTCCCAGCGCAGTCCCAGGTTGGTAGTCAGCGGTGTAATGCGGCTCAGTGGCTCCCGGACAGTTGCCGCCCCCAGGGTGGGCGCAGCATCCAGCTCCCCTTGCAGCCAGGTAATATTGCCATCCAGGGAAAATCCGCCGGTCAGGTGCCAGCGAGTGCTGATTTCCACACCGCGAACAAAACCGCCAGCGCTGTTTTGCTTGCTCACTTCCACCAGTCCATCGACGATGCGCCCGGTGGGAGTGCTGGCCACAAAATCGGAAATATCCGTGTGATACAGGCTGGCAGACAGGCTGTAACGGTCGTTTTCTGTTTTGATTCCCAGCTCTGCCGTAAGAAAGTTTTCCGCATCCAGCCCGGTGGCGGCTATTTCAAATTCGTTACTGCGGCTGCCACCAAAGCGGCTCAGGTCGGCGATATTGGGGGCGCGAAACGACTGACTGAGGCCACCCCAAAGCAGCCAGCCAGAGCGGTTATCCAGCCCCAGCTGATAGCTGATACGGGCCGAACTCACCAGGGCACTCCAGCTGTTGTCAAATGATGCAGCCTGGCCACTGGCCGGGTCTTCAAAGCGGCCCACATGCGCAGCGGTATAAGAGTAACGACTGCCCAGAGTTACACTGGTGCGCTGATTCAAAGGCAATTCTGCCTGCAGATAAATACCTGCCAGGTCATAACGGGAATCGTCACCCACCGGCCCCTGAATGCGCACCCGGTCCACACTGCCATCGGCATTAAAGTCCGTGCGCGCACTGTCTACACGATCCCGATAAAAATCCACACCGTACACCAGTTCCGCCACCTCCGTGGCACTGGTGAATTGCACTTCGAGACCGCGCATGCGGGAGTCGAAGCTCTCCGTCAGGGCGCGGCCACTGTTCCGCACCCGCTCGCCATCTTCTGCCCAGCCCTGTTGCGACAGGGTAATCAGGGTACGGTCCACACCAGGCATCAAATCCGTTGCCGACAGGCGCAGGTAGCTGAGATAGCGGCGCTGATCTTTAAGGCGGCGCAAATCGGAACCCACTTCGGTACCCGCAAAAGAGCGGGAAAAAATCGTCGAGTGAGTGCGCCATACATCGTCTTGCTGCAACCCCTGATGCACGGCGGTTAGCGTCCAGACATCCGACAATTCCATATCCAGACGGGCATCGTAGGCGGATTCGTCGTAGCCGGTGTTGGGCAGCGAGCCAATATCCGCCGCCTCCACATCGCCAAATTTTTTGTGGCTGTAGCCCAGTAACAAACCCCATTCGCCACCGCGCCCCAGAGCCAGCTCCGTGCGAGACAGGTGGCTGTTTTCCGCCGCGGAAAAACGGTAACTCTGGCGGCCACGAATAAAGCTCTCAGCCAGCGGCTCCCGAGAGGCCCCGGCGGTTTTGGTGAACAGGTTGAGCGCGCCACCAATGGCATCACTGCCATAGGCACTGGAAGCGGGGCCATTGAGCAGTTCCAAACGCTCCAGGCCGGCGAAATCAATCAGCGAAAAATACTCGTTGGGGCCATCCCGATACACGGAATTGTTGTAGCGCACACCATCGATCAGCGCCAGCGTGCGGTAGCCGGTAAAACCGCGAACAAACGGCGAGCCCTGACCATTGGCGGTTTTCTGCACTGCCACACCGGGCACCCGCTGCAACGCTTCCGGCAGGCTGCGGGCAAACTGCTGTTGCAGGGCGGCTTTATCAACCACCTGAATGGAATAGGGCCTGCCGGAACGGGCCGCACTGGTGCGAGTGACCGTAACCACCACTTCTTCCAGCACGGTATCGCTGGAAGCATGGGCAGTTTGTACACAGGAAACAAGAGCCAGGAGTGAGCAAAGACCAAAAAGAATACTGCGGAAATTCATGGCGCCATTGTAGGTGGTGGGGGTGGGGATAAGAAACTGGCCAAACAAAAGTTTACGGTGCAGATGATATTGCTATTGATAATAGTTATCAATAGCAATATCATCTGCACCGTTCAAATAAAACCACAATCATCAAGGGGATTTACCATGACCAAACGCTTAGTGGCCACCGCAGCCACCCTGTCTGCACTGCTCTGTACAACCGGCGTATCCGCCGACGAAAGCCTGTGGGTGTACGCCAAGGGCACCGACACCCTGCCGGAAGGCAAATACGAGGTAAAGCTGAACACCATTTCCCGCCGCGGCAAAGACTCCGGCAGCTACACCTTTAACGACATTCGCCCGGAATTCGAGTACGGCCTGACCGACCGCCTGACCCTGAGCGCCGAGCTGATGTTTTTTGACCACAACTACCGTGTGCTGGACTGCATCGGCCCCATGTTTGAAACCCAGGGCGGCGAGTGCAACGAAGACGAAACTGCCCTTGTGGACCCCGGCCCCGGTTTTGACGACACCCAGTTTGCCGGTTACGAAATTGGCGCCAAGTACAACATTCTCAGCCCCTACGCCGACCCTGTGGGCCTGACCCTGGGCCTGGCCTTTGAGCGCCGCGATGTTTACCGCCTGGACGGTGCCGACATCAACCAGAATTCCTATGTGGCCAATATATTGCTGCAAAAGAACTTTCTGGACGACACCCTTGCCGTGGTGTTCAACACCAAACTGGAATTCGAGCGCCGCAAAAATCCCGGCTACGTAGCCGGTGCCGAAGACTCTGTGCTGGAAGAAGAATTTGCCTACGACCTGAGCGCCGGTATTTCCTACCGCTTTGCCCCTAAATGGTATGTAGGCCTGGAGTGGCGTCAGCAATCCGACTTCCTCAACCCCCTGGAAGGCGGCGAATTTGACCCGGACCTGCAACGCTCCAACTTCGATATTGGCGATTTCCGCATCGGCAGCCGCCACCAATACGGCTCCTACGTCGGCCCCAGCATTCACTACGGCACAAAAGACTGGTGGGCCACTCTGGGCGCCCTGTGGCAGTTTAAAGGCGGCGGCTCTTTTGCGTCCTTTAACCGCGGCGGGCGCAACTTTGACGAGCACGAAAAAGTGCATGTGGGCCTGACGTTTGCGCGTCAGTTTTAATGAAACATTCACTCTGACGCAGCGTCATCGCGAGCGCAGCGCGGCGATCTCCATCAACTCTCTGCCAGGCTGGTGAAGATTGCCGCGGCCTTTGGCCTCGCAATGACAGTTAGCCTCCAATAGGAACCGCCATGAAACACCTTATTTTTGCTTTCGCCTCTCTAATGCTGCTGAATAGTGCTGTCCAGGCAGAAACCTTTCTAACCATGGACCAAGCCCGCAACATTATCTGGGGCGATACCGCCATGAAAGCGGTATCAATCACGCTCGACAAACAACAGGCCAAAGCCATCAAAAAAGCCAGCAGAGTGCGGGTGCGCAACCTGGACATAAACGCCTGGCGCACCGCCGATGGCGGCTGGTTTATTCTCGATCAGGTGATTGGCAAGCACGAAAACATTGACCTGGCAGTGGGCCTGAATGCCGACGGCTCGGTGCGCGGCATCGAGGTACTGACCTACCGGGAAACTTACGGCCACGAAGTGCGCAACTCCAAGTGGCGCGCCCAGTTCAGCAACTGGAAACCGGGGGCCAAAACCCCTGCCGGCACATCGCCGCAATCCCTGAAACTGCGGCGGGATATTCAAAATATTTCCGGGGCCACCCTGTCCTGTCGCCACCTCACCGACGGCATCAATCGCCTGACGCATACCTGGGAGTTGGTGTTACGGCATTTATAACCGACTTTGAGTGCGGCAGAGGATTTCTCCACTGATATAAACATGGGGATTCTTCGCTGCGCTCAGAATGACATCGGCTGAAAGCGAATATGTCCGGCATTTACGTAAAAATTGGCAAACACTGGCGGCGCACTCTTTACGGGGTGCTGGCCACCAGTTGGGGCACCGGCACCGGCTTTTACATACTCAGCCGCTGGGTGCGTATTGAAGGGGCCTTCGGCCCGGAACGTCACCCCTTGCAGTTCCCTCTGCTGCAAGTACACGGCGGCGCGGCATTTTTAATGATGATGTTACTGGGGGCGTTTTTTGTGGGCCATGTAGCCAACACCTGGCCCGCAAAAAAACGTCACCCCATGGGGGTAGCCATGGCCATTGCCGCCGCACTGATGGTGGTCAGCGCCTGGCTGCTGTACTACCTGGCCAACGAAGATGTGCGCGCTTGGGTGGCCAATATCCACGCCGCCGTGGGGCTGTTATTGCCGTTGCTGCTGACAGTGCATATTTATCGGGCCAGAAAAAAACGGCGCACAAAAAGGCGTCAATCCACAGGACAGCTTGTCCGCAACTGATCACTTCTTTATGCTCGCCCTACAATAGACACCAACCTTACACAGCAGGCGGGCATGCAACTTACAATCGATTTTATTAACGGCGTTATCTGGAGCCCCGCTTTTATCGGCCTGTTTCTCGCCGCCGGGTTGTTTTACTCCATCGCCACCCGCTTTGTGCAGGTGCGACAGTTTCGCGAAATGCTGCGCCTGCTGATAAACAACAAAGATTCCGAACGGGGCATTTCTTCCTTCCAGGCATTAACCATGTCCCTGTCGGGCCGGGTGGGTACCGGCAACATTGCCGGCGTAGCCGCCGCCATCGGTTTTGGTGGGCCCGGGGCGGTATTCTGGATGTGGATGGTGGCCTTTTTGGGTGCCGCCACCGCGTTTGTGGAAGCCACACTCGCGCAAATTTACAAGGAAGTACAACAGGGCCAGTACCGCGGCGGCCCCGCCTATTACATCGAAAAAGCCATGGGCCAGAAATGGTACGCCTGGATATTTGCCATCGCCACCATTGTCGCCTGCGGTTTTCTGCTGCCCACCGTGCAGTCCAACGCCATTGGCAATGCGCTGGAACAGGCGGTGGGCGCTGGCGCCTTGCTGGATACCGTATTTGGGCAGGTCAGCACCACCAAAATCATAACCGCGCTCTGTGTGGTCACCCTGCTAGGCGTGATCGTATTCGGCGGTGTTAAGCGCATCGCGCACTTTACCCAGGTGGCTGTGCCTTTTATGGCGCTGGCCTATATCGTTACCTCCTGTGTGATTATTGCCCTGCATATCGACCAACTGCCCGCCATGGTAACGCTGATTATCGGCGATGCCATGAACCCCATGGCGGGTGTAGGCGCCGCTATCGGCTGGGGTGTAAAACGCGGGGTGTATTCCAACGAAGCCGGCCAGGGCACCACCCCCCACGCCGCCGCCGCTGCCGAAGTAAAACACCCGGCCCAGCAAGGGTTGGTGCAGGCGTTTTCCGTGTATATCGACACCCTGTTTGTGTGCAGCGCCACCGCCTTTATGATTTTGATTACCGGCGCTTACAACGTGCACAACCCGGAGGGCGGTTTCCTGATTCAAAACCTGGCCGCCAGCGTCGACGCCAACAGCCCGGCGTTTACCCAACTGGCCATTGAAAGCATCGCACCCGGCGTGGGCAGCCCGTTTGTGGCGGTGGCATTATTCTTCTTCTCGTTTACAACCCTGCTGGCCTACTTCTATATCGCCGAAAGCAATCTGGCCTACATGGAACGCACCCTGAAAATTCCCCACGCCATGACCGCCTTTAAAGTTGGCCTGATGGCCATGGTGTTCTACGGCACCGTCAAAGCCGCCAACCTTGCCTGGGGGCTGGGAGACATTGGCGTGGGCCTGATGGCCTGGGTCAATATCATCGCCATGATTATTATTTTCTGCATTGGCCGCCCGGCGATCAAAGCGCTGAGGGATTATGAACGGCAGAGAAAATCCGGCGACAAAGAAATTGTTTTTTCGCCGGAAAAGTTGGGGATAAAGAATGCAGAATTTTGGGAGGAAAGATAAAAAGCGCTTAAGCGGTTTTTTTCAAGTGATGATAATCCCGGATCATTTTTAAACTGTCCGTCTCTGCTTCTTGCGCTTTGTACAAATCCCAACGCATTTGCAGGCCCAGCCAAAAATCAGCAGACATATCAAAAAACCGCGCCAGACGAAGTGCCGTACTTGGTGTTACCCCACGCTTCTTGTTAATCAGCTCATTAACACGCTGATAAGGAACCCGAATGGCATCGGCCAGCTCCCGCTGACTGATACCCATTGGCGCAAGAAATTCTTCCAGAAGCATCTCGCCAGGATGTGTCGGCTCTCTTTTTGTCGGTACACGAACCATGATGCCACCTAAATTCAATGATAATCCGTTATTTCAACTCTATCTGGACCAGTGTCTGTCCAAACAAAGCAAATACGGTACTGTTGATTTATACGAATGCTGTATTGCCCAGCGCGATTACCCGATAAAGATTCCAAATTGTTTCCAGGGGGGATTTTAAGCTCCTCCAAACGGGTCACAGAATCCAGCTGATCCAGTTTACGTCCTGCAATTTTCCAAATAGCTTGAGGACATGTTTTTCTGGCCCGCCTTGAGGCGATGCCGCTAAAAACATCTTCGCTTCCTTTGTCCTTAAACGAGACGATCATGAGAGCATAATAGCACGGCTTCCATGCTATACAAAACCACATTTAAGATTGAGCTACGGCTGTCACAAAACTGCCACCCACACCCCTTATTTTGGTCTACACCAAAAACCATATTATTGGATAACTATCAATGGCATTTCCTATTTCCCGGCGGCGTTTTTTGCGGGCTGCCACCACGTCTGGCGTTGTATTGGGCGGCTGGAGCAACCAGGTGTTGGCGGCGCTGGCAGAGCCTGCTGGCAATCAACTTTTTTCTCACGGCGTGGCCAGCGGCGACCCCACTCACACCAGCCTGATTATCTGGACGCGGGTTTCCGCTCAAGGGGATACGCCAGTTTCCTGGGAGCTGTTTGCGGATAAATCCCTGCAAAACCCCATACAGCGCGGCTCGGTTATCACCAACAGTTCCCGCGACCACACCGTCAAAATTGACGTGCAAAACCTGAAACCGGGACAAACCTACTATTACCGTTTCCGCTGCAACGGCATCAGCTCCGAACCGGGCCGCACCCGCACATTACCTGCCGGCTCGCTGGACAAACTGACCCTGGCTGTTGCCTCCTGCTCCAATTACGCCTTCGGTTATTTCAATGGTTACGAAGTGATCGCTGCCGACCCCGATGTGGATTTTGTGTTGCATTTGGGGGATTACATTTACGAGTACGGCGGGGAAAACGCCTGGAGTGCCGAAACCGGTCGTCAACTGGGGCGCGAGCATATTCCACCCCATGAAACCGTCACTCTGGAAGACTACCGGCTGCGCCACGGGCAGTATAAAACCGACCAGGGCTCTCGCCTGATGCATGCCTCCCACCCGTTGATCCCTACCTGGGACGATCACGAAAGTGCCAACAACCCCTACATGCACGGGGCGCAAAATCACCAGCCTGGCAGCGAAGGAGAATGGACATCCCGGCGGAACGCATCAGTGCAGGCATATTACGAGTGGATGCCCATTCGCGAGCCCGGCAAAGGCATGAAGCGCGAACAGTTGTGGCGTCACTTTACCTTTGGCGACCTGGCTTCGCTAACCACGCTGGAAACCCGTCATAGCGGCCGCGACAAACAGATCGACTACGGCGAACACCTGCCCAATATCCACACACCGCAACAGCGGCAGGAATTTTTAAGCAAGGTACTGGGCGATCCTGAACGCAATATGATTTCTGCAGAAATGACACAATTTTTTGCCGATAGCCTGGCAGAGTCCGTGGCCAATCAACGCCCCTGGAAGCTGATCGGCAACCAGATTCCCATGGCCCGTACCCACATGCCGAAAATACGCGATAAAGTGCCCAGCACCGAAAAGCTGCCCCCGGAAGTTCTCAAAGAGCTGGATTATTACCTCAATGTGGGCGACCAGGATTTGCCCCTGTTTCTGGATACCTGGGACGGTTACCCCGCCGCACGCGAACGCCTGTATCAGCTTGCCCGGCAACAGGGGGTTTCCGACTTTCTGGTACTCACCGGCGACAGCCACGCGTTTTGGGCCAATCAGTTATTTGATGACAGCGGCAACGCCATGGGTGTGGAACTGGGCGCACCGGGCATTACCTCTCCCGGGGATTTTGAGCCTTACAGCCCGGACGCCGCCCGTCAATTGGATCACATGATGGCAGAGCACAACAAAGAGGTATTATGGACCGACTGCCTGCATCGCGGCTTTGTAAAACTGATGCTGACTCGCGACAAGGCTGAAGTGGATTTTATTACCGTTGATAACGTTAAAGACCGCCGCTTCAAAACAAAAATCCTCCGGCAAATACGCATTGCCCACAAAAACGGCAGTCTGGCCTTTGGCGGTTATTAAGCCGCTGGATCGCCGCGCTGCGCTCGCGATGACAAGCCAGGGGGTGCGAGCAATTAGTGGGTCGCTACTTTCGACCTGTCATCGCGAGCGAAGCGCGGCGATCTCAATCCGTGTGGCAGAAGACCTGAATCTCTGCCACAGACAGAAAATCAGCGCCTTGAATTTGAGTGAAATTTTGAGATAACCCTTGTCAGATTTCGTAGAGGCCACAATCAACTTTAAAAAGTGCATTATTGCATTTACATATCCGGCCTGTTCGCCTTCCATACAAAAGTCGCCAGTATCAGAGAGATAATAGCGGCGCCAATCCACACCATGCCTGCGGCATCAAAATTATAAATCGTTTGACCGTCAATGACGGTTTTATGATTTTCGATCAACACACCACTGAGAATATCCTGAAATCCTGCCCCCATATAGCTGGCCACACCAACAACCCCCAAGGCTGTACCGGAAGTTTCTTTGGAGCATATATCCACCGCCATTAAACCACCGAGATATACCAACAACACTCCCAAAGCCAAACCAAAGAGAACCATGCTGAGAGTATCGATAGCGGGATCTTTTGGGCCCAATACAAAAAGGGCCGTAGCCAGCGCATAAAGAATGCCGAATATGAGTGCAGGCAGATTTCTTTTGCCCTTGAAGAACTTGTCTGAAAGAATGCCAGAAAAAAAGGTTCCCAATATTCCAGCAAGCGCATTGGCTGACACAATGGAGCTTGCTTCAATGGTGCTATAACCTTTCTCAGCCTCCAGAAAAAAAACACCCCAGCTATTGATGGCGTAGCGGGTAACATAAAAAAAGGCGCTGGCCAAAGCCAGTATCCATACATATGGATTTTTAAAAACAGCCCATTGTTTCTGCCCCAGACTTCGTGATTGTTTGTTGACCGGATGAACTACCGCAGGCAAGCCATAAACTTCAGGGCGCTCATAGAGAAAGCGCCAGATAAACAAAGACATAATCAGGCAAAGGACGCCGGCTACCCTGAAACCCCACTCCCAACCAAGTTGAGTTATAACCACAGCCGTGGCAATAAATGTAATTGCTTCACCGATATTGTGGCTGCTAGACCACATACCATAAAAACTGCCCCGCTCTTTACCTCCGAACCAATGAGAAATGGAAACAACACTACTGGGGGCACCAAATGACTGGAACCAGCCATTGGTTGCCCAGAGCAGCAAAAACAACCAGAATACAGAAGTGAAACCCAGGGCGATATTCACCAGGGCAGAAACAAACAGCCCTATAAACATAAACTTGCGCACATTAACTCGGTCGGCGAGTATTCCGTTGGTTAGTTTGCCGAAAGCATAAGCAAAGAAAAGCGCAGAACCAATAACCCCCATTTCAGAAGCATCAAAGACACCGGCATCCGCCATTGGCTTTTTCGCCACACTAAAACTTAAACGACAGACATAGTAAAAACCGTAACCGAAGGTAATGGTCAGAAATACTGACCACTTTCGGCGACGCAGCTCGCGAACTACATCCGGATCTGAATCATTGCGAACAGAAATTGCTTTACTTTTTTTGAAAAACCCCAAGAACAGCTCTATCATTTTTAGCGGTTACTATTTCATATTGTTTTCAGACAAGTACTCAATCAACGCTTGAGGGCGATCTGTCTGAAACATAGTGACGCCCAAATTTATCAAGTGGCCCCAGTGTTTGTCCGGGTTTAGCACACACAAATCGTCATAATGGCCCGGGCTCAGCTTATCCCACATAGTGTTTACCCAACAGTGTGCGCCTTGCTCCAATGCCGGTAACAAGCCACAGGCAAAAAAACCCGGCAGTTTCCTGCCGGGCAAATCGTCCGAGGGGGGAGGGATAATTATTATCGTTAGAAGCTGGCGCGAATGGTCATGCTCAGGGTTTGCGGAGCACCCAGGAAGTACAGGCCGCCCTGGTCGCCGTCGGTGCCGGACAGGTATTGTTCGTCCAGAAGGTTGATGGCATTCAGCTGGAATTCCAGGTCTTTCAGGCCGATCACTTCCTGCAGTGAGTAAGTGGCGGACAGGCCAACCAGTGTGTAAGCGTCCAGCGCTTCTCCAGCGCGCAGTACCTGCTGGTTTTCGTCCCGTTGTTCGTTGAGGCCAACCACTTCGCCAACGTGCTTCACATTCAGGCTCAGGCGCAGGTTTCTGTCCAGTGCTTCCGGAGTCCAGGTGATTTCACCAAACAACTGATTTTCCGGCACGTTGAGGATGCGCTCGCCTTCGCGAATGCTCTCGCCAGCACCTTCGGTTTCGCTGTATTTGGCACTCAGGTAAGAGTAAGAGCTGTACATGCTCAGGGTATCGGAAATGTCGTAGGACATGGCAAATTCCAGGCCGTTGTTTTCCACACCGCCGATGTTGAGGAAGTTGGCGTCTGTTTCCGCAAAAATATCACCGCCAGAGGCGGCCACATTGACGGAGCCCAAACGGTCGTTAAAGCGCTGGGAGAACACCTGAACCACCAGGCCCATCTTGTCGCCATTCCAACGATAGCCCAGGTCCACGTTGTCGGACGTTTCCGGGTTCAGCAGGCGGGTATCGCCAGAAGTCAGCAGACCTTCCGACAGCATTTTGACGTTGCGCGAGTAAGACGCAAAGAATTCCGAAGAATCATCCATGCGGTAAACCACACCCAGTTTGGGCAACAGTTCGTCGCGGGTTTGTTCCAGATTAACGCTGTCGATACGCGACACGTACTCGGTATCCACACGGTGCCACACCAAGCCGGCGGTCACTTCAAACTTGTCCATGTCGATGCGATCTTCAACATAGAGGCGCGTGGTCGCGGTTTCGAAGTTGCGGTCAAAATCCCGGTGGAACAGGTCGTCCTGAGACGGGTTGATGGTGCCGGGGTCGTTGGCGTCCAGGAAGAACCATTCGCGGCCGTTGTCGCGATCCTGATATTCAAACCAGGCACCCACAGTCACATTGTGGTTGCCGAAGTACATTTCGTTTTCGGCAGTAAAACCCAGGCGGTCGGTGGCGTAACCGGAACGGCGACGAGTGGCAACCCGCTGTGCACTGGCACAGTCGAAGGCGGGGTTGAGCTCAAAGGCCACTTCGTCATTGGCGTACAGCCCTGCCAGGCAGGGGTTGCCGGATACATCGATGGGAGAGGCGGCAGCAGTCATAATGCCATCGGCGTCCCGCGCAAAGGTGTTGGCAAAGTATTCACGGGGGCCGCGCGCGCCTTCAATCTGGCCATCGGGCTTGGACCACACGTAGGGAGGCGCCCACCAGCCGGCACCGGATTGTTTGTGGTAGTACGGGGTGACCGAGAACTTGCCGTCTTCGCCATTATCTTTGCTGATTTCCAGAGAGAAAGCGTTGTCGCGGCGAGTGCCGCCCCAGGCCGGACGGAAGTCGGCAACGGTATCAAAAGAAAATACGTCCACCAGGCCATCGGTAGTGGGGTCGTCGCGGAAGTCCTGCAAACTGACAGAGTCGAAGTCGTTTTCGTTGCGGTAGTTGTAAGAGCCTTTGAATTTGATGGTCAGGCCATCGTCGTAATCCTTGACCACTTTAAGGTCGGCGTGCTGACGGTCGAAGTCGCCGGAGCCGGCACCGATCCAGGAGGCAACGGAGGATTCCGAGTAGCTCAGGTAAGAGGTCAGACCATCGGCAACTTCACCGCTGTCAATGCGGAAAAAGCCGCGGCGCAATTCATCGTCGCCGCCGGTAATCTGGGTTTTAACCGCGAACTCATTGCTGGGGTCATTGCTGTAGTAACGCACCGTGCCGCCCAGTGCCGAGTTGGACGCACTGCTGATGTCGGAGGCGTTCTGGCCCACATTGATGCGGGCAACATTCTCGCTGTCGATAAAGCGATTGGGCTTCTGGCCACCGCCGTAGTTGGATGCACCGTTGGGCATACCATCCACCATATAACCGACCTGGCTGTCGCTGCGGCCATTGGTCATACCGCGAATAGATACCCGGGTGGACCAGTCGTTACTGCCGATGGCATCGCCCTGGGTCACGTTTACACCGGGCAGGCGGTTGATAAAATTCAACACGTCATTGGCCGGTGTTTGCGACTTGATGTCTTCCAGGCGAATGGTGTTGTTGGCGTGAGATTCACCAAAGCCCAGCAGTTGGGCACGGGCGGTGGTAACGATTTCCTCGTCAATAACTGTTTTGTCGTTGCTGTCAGCCATGGCGTAGCCACACACTGTAGAAGCAATGGCAACCGTCAACAGCTTTTTCTGAACGTCTTTGAGTTGAGTTTGATTGAACATAAGTTTCCCCTTAATATTGGTCTATACCAAAAGCTCGAAGGGAATTTTAGAGGTGGTGTGTGACAATACTGTGATAGTTTTGTGTCTTGAATGTGATGGTTATATTTTGCTTTAAACCAAGGGTACAGATTGCAGGTAGCCAATGACCCAGAATCCCAACAGTCGTTTCTCCTACGCCTACGCTTATGTTCGCGATGTACTTACCCGGCAAATACAGTCCGGGCAACTGGCCACGGGTGAGCAGCTGCCCACGGAAAGAGAGTTGTGCGAACAGTTCGCCATTACCCGGCCTACGCTGCGGCAAGCACTGGCGCAACTGGAAAACGAAGGGTTAATTTTTCGCCAGAATCGGGTCGGCTGGTTTGTTTGCCTGCGCAAGCTGCGCTACAACCCCATGCGCCACATTTCCTTTTTGCAGTATGCGGCGGAGCAGGGTTTTCAGCCACACACCAAAGTGGTCAGTCAGGAAAAACTCAAGCCCCCCCAACACATTGCCGAAGCACTGCAAATGGACCCACGGGCTCACGCCGTACACCTGATCCGCATACGCTCTGTCGATGAACGCCCGGTGCTGGTGGAGCGCTTGTGGTTTAACCCAAAAACCATGCCGGGCATGGAGCAAAAAGATTTGTCCAGTTCAATCACCGGCATACTGAAAAACGACTTCAAACTGAAGAGCCTGGTATTCGATGTCAGTGTCGATACCACCTGCCTGTTAAACCCCCAAGCCGCTTATCTGGAAACCAACGAAGGCGCCCTCGGCCTGAAACTGGTGCGGGTCATCAGCGACAACAAGGGACAGGTGTTGGAGTACGACGAAGAACACTGGCGTCACGATGCCCTGCAAATCGAAAACCAGGCGACACTGACTTTTACCTGACCCTTTGAATAAAGAGCGCGGCGATGACGGGACTACTTTTTCTCCGTCATTGCAAGACAAATCGGCAGGAAAGCCGATTTGGGCGTCGAAGACGGCCGTAGGCCGAATACCATGGATGGTGTGAGTCAATCCGAAGGTGACGCGGCAATCTCCATCCGATTACAACATTGCCTCAAGTCCTCTGCCATCCTGGACAAGATCGCCGCGCTTCGCTCGCGATGACGGACTACTTTCTCCCTCGTCATTCGGCAATTTTCGTGACACTCAGCCCCAGCGAACAACTCGCCAACCGCGCTCTGCAGCGGCTTCAGCGAGGCGGGCATCCGGGTTGACAACACAGGGGTTGGCCACTTGTTCCAGCAGCGGCAGGTCGTTGTGGGAATCGGAATAAAAATAGCGTACGGAGTTTTCCAGCTGCGGAAAATTCTGCACTCCCAGCCATTGTTGCAAACAGAGAATTTTACCTTCGCGGTAACTGATGGGCGGGTGGCAATGGCCGGTAATTGCGCCGTCTTCCAGAGCCACCGCAATGGCGATGCAGTCAGACACACCCAGCAGGCGACCAATGGCCCTGACAAGAAAGTCCGGGCTGGCGGAAATAATCAACGGCACATGGCCCTGGGCGCGATGTTGCTCCAGCTCGTCGCGGGCCTCTGCATAAATGCGCGGGGCAATCCACTGCTCGGCAAACTGGTTCAACAGCGGCGACAAGTCACCGATGGATTTACCCAGCAACGGCTGCAGCCAGCTCGCCATGTAACGCTCCATATCCATATGGCCGTTGTCGTAGCTGGACATCAACTGGCAGCACCGCTCATAAGCCGCTGCAATTTGCCAGCCTTGGTCCATTAAAAATTCCAGCCACAACTGCGCGCAATCGCCGTTGATCAGGGTTTCATCCAGATCAAAGGCAACAATAGACCGGGAGGCCTGGCCAATTTTTTCCACGGTCGGCGGAACACCGGGTTGAGCGAGTGAAGTCATTTTCAAACCGCATAGATAAAAATCGCGGAGATTCTATTTTGGTGTAGACCAAAAGACAAGAGCCCAAAAACCTTAACCCGCAATCGTTGTCAGGGTATTTTCCAGGCTTTCGCGCTGTTCAAACAGCTTGTCCAGTTGATCTTCCGTCAAACCCAGCGCCGCCAATTCCGGCTGGCGGCGCAATGCATCTTCAGTCAGCGTGTCCGGGTCAACGGTGTGGCGGGCAAACGCAATGGAAGCCTGAATAATGGCTACCGGGTCGTTATTGCGGTTGGTGGCCTCGTCGCTGTCCAGTTGGTTGATTGCCTGAATCACCAGTGATGGCATCGTCCAGTCCCGGCAGACTTTCAGGCCCACCTGCTGCTGATACTGATCTTCCAGCTGCTGAACCACAGCGGGCATCGGCTCAACCCCCAGTTTGCCAGCCAACACCAAAACCCCCTGCAGCACCACCGGGCGGCCAATAGAATGAAGCAGCGCGGCCAGAAATACGGTGTCCTGGTTACTGCGCAGTTGGCGGCATATTTCCTTGCTCCACAGGGCCGTGGCCAGTGAGTGCTTCCAGATTTCAATAGCACGCCACTCGTAGCCGGGCACTTTAAAGAGTTTGGCACTGAGGGTAGAGGCCAAAGAAATTTCGGCAATGGCGCGCATACCCAAGCGGGTAATGGCCTGCTGCAAAGAATCCATTTTTTTGACGGGAGAATAGGCGGCGGAATTGGCGATGCGCATGGCGTGCCCCGCCAGCGCCTGGTCGCGCTGCAACAATTCCGCCAGTTGTTCGCTGGAAGATTCCGGGTCCATGGTGAGCTGGATCACCTGGTTGGCCACTGCAGGCAGCATGGGCAATTCCAGATTGCCCTGTTGAATCGCGTCTTCCAGTGCCTCGGCCAGTGGGTGTTTGTCCATTTTGTTGTTTCTCCAAAGTGTTAATTTTTGTTATTCGTCGTACATACTTATGCCGAATCATAAGCAGTCAAGTATAGTTGGCGGCTGTATCGCCAACTGCCCTGTCTGCAGGATAGCGTTTTTGCCCAAATCAAGACTGTATGAAGTCACAAATACTCTACCGCAAAATTCACCATTGGGGGTCGATCATCATCGCCCTGCCGCTGCTGGCCACTATTGGCACCGGCATTTTGCTGATGCTGAAAAAAGAGATCAACTGGATTCAACCACCCACGCAAAAAGGCGAGCAGCGTCAGGCAGTGCCCACGCAACGTTTTGACCAGTTATTTGCAGTGGTTACAGCCATTCCCGAAATGGAGGTGCAGCATTGGTCTGAACTGGAACGGGTGGATGTGAAACCCGGCAAAGGCGTGGTGAAGTTTGTCGCCGCCAACAACTGGGAGGCGCAGATAGACTCCCACAGCGGCGAAGTGCTGCTGCTGGCCAAACGCCGCTCCGATGTGATTGAGGCCATCCACGATGGCAGCTGGTTTGCGGATTGGGCCAAACTGGGGCTGTTCCTGCCCGCAGGTATTTTGCTGCTGGTATTGTGGCTGACGGGGATATATCTGTTCGCACTGATTCACTACAAACGCTGGCAAAAACACAAGCGGCTTGCCAGTCAATAATTCACACAAGTTTTCACTGGAGGGACGTTATGCCACTTACACAACTACCAAAAACCATTGCCGCCCTGGGCTGTGCACTGGCGATTACTGCGGCGCTGCCTGCTGTGGCCGCCAAAGACAGCGCCAGCGATACCTCATCGGCGTATTCCAATATCAAGCTGCGGGGCATCGGCTCCGCCCACACCGGCGGGCGCATTTCCGACTTTGCCGTAGTGCCGGGGCAGCCACATAAATACTACGCAGGCGTAGCCTCCGGTGGCGTATGGAAAACCGAAAACGCCGGCACCACCTGGACACCCATCTTCGACAACTACGGTTCCTACGCCATCGGCGTGGTGGAGCTGGACCCGAAGAACCCGGACGTTATCTGGGTAGGCACCGGCGAGAACAACTCGCAGCGCTCGGTGGCGGATGGCGACGGCGTGTATAAATCCACAGACGGCGGCAAGAGCTTCAAAAACATGGGGCTGAAAAAGTCCGGCCACATCAGCCAGATTATTATCGACCCCCGCGACAGCAACCGGGTATTTGTCGCGTCCCAGGGGCCGCTGTGGTCTGACGGCGGCGACCGGGGCCTGTACCTCACCACCGACGGCGGCCAAAACTGGCAGCGGGTGCTGGATATCGACAAACACACCGGCATCAACGAAGTGGTTATTAACACCAACAACCCGGACGAAATGATCGCCTCATCCTACCAGCGCCGCCGCCATGTGTGGACGCTGATTAACGGCGGCCCCGGCTCGGCAATACACAAATCCAGCGATGGCGGCAAAACCTGGCGCAAGCTCAGCAAAGGGCTGCCCGGCAGCGAACTGGGCCGCATTGGTCTGGCCGCAGCCCCCAGCCAACCCGGTACGGTGTACGCCATTGTCGAAGCCAACGACGCCGACAAGGGCGTCTACCGCACCACCAACTTTGGCGAAAGCTGGGAGAAGCGCTCCAACACCCTCACCTCCAGCCCCCAGTATTACCAGGAGATGGTGGTAGACCCCCGCAACCCAAACAAACTGTTTGTGCTGGACACCTTCAGTAAAGTTTCCCTGGACGGCGGCAAAACCTTTGAGCAACTGGGAATCCGTGCCCGCCACGTAGACGACCACACCCTGTGGGTAAACCCGCAACACACCAACCATATTCGCATTGGCGGCGATGGCGGCGTGTACGAAAGTTTTGACAACGGCCAGCACTGGAACCACCTGCGCAACCTGCCCCTGACCCAGTTCTATCGGGTGGCCACCGACAACGACCTGCCGTTCTACAACGTGTATGGCGGCACCCAGGACAACAACACCCTGGGCACCGCCGTGCGCAACACCTCGGTGGAAGGCATTACCAACAGCGACTGGACCGTCACCCTCAGCGGTGACGGCTTTGAACCCGCCGTCGACCCCACCAACCCGGACATTATCTACTCCCAGTACCAGTACGGCGGCCTGACCCGCATCGACCGCCAGACCCGCGAAAAAGTGTACATCACCCCGCAATCGCAAGAAGGTGAAAACGCCCTGCGCTGGAACTGGAGCTCACCGCTGCTGATCAGCCCCCACAACCACCAACGCCTGTACTACGGTGCCGAAAAGCTGTTCCGCTCCGACGATCGCGGCGAGAGCTGGCAGGCCATTTCCGGCGACCTGTCCCGCGGCCTGGACCGCAACACACTGGACGTGATGGGCCGGGTGTGGAGCATCGACGCCATTGCCAAAAACGACTCCACCTCCGTGTACGGCTCGCTGATTGCCCTGGACGAAAGCACCCTGCAGGAAGGCCTGATCGCCACCGGCACCGACGACGGCCTGATTCACGTCACCAGTGACGGCGGCAAAAACTGGGCACGCTACAGCAAATTCAAAGGCGTGCCAGACATGAGCCTGGTGGAAGACCTGCAATTCTCCCGCCACAACAAAGACGTGCTGTACGCAGTGTTCGACAACCACAAGCGCGGCGACGCCAAACCCTATGTGCTGAAATCCAGCAACCGGGGCAAAAGCTGGACCTCCATCGCCGCCAACCTGCCTCAGCGCGGCACCGTGCACACCATTATGGAAGACCACGTAGACCCCAACCTGCTGTTTGTGGGCACCGAATACGGCCTGTTTTTCAGTCAAAACGGCGGCGGCAGCTGGAAGCAACTGAAAGGCATTCCCACCATTGCGGTGCGCGACCTGGACATTCAGCGCCGGGAAAGTGACCTGTTGGTGGGCACCTTTGGCCGCGGCATCTACGTGCTGGACGACTACAGCCCGCTGCGCACCCAGGAAAGCGAGCTGAACAACAGCGCAGCCACCCTGTTTCCGGTGAAAGACACCCCCATCTACATCGAAACCCGCCGCTGGGGTGGCTACCACAGCGACAAGGGCATGATGGGCGACAACTTCTTTATCGCCCCCAACCCGGATTACGGTGTGGTGTTTAGCTACTACCTGCGCGACGGCCTGAAAACCGCCAAGTCCAAACGCCAGGCCAGCGAGAAAAAACTGCAAAAAGACGGCAAGGACACCCCTTACCCAAGCTGGGATGCCCTGCACACAGAAGCCAATGAAGAAGCCCCCAAGGTTTGGCTGCAAGTGAGCGATGCCAACGGCAAGGTGATTCGCCGCGTCAATGCCAGCACCGGTAAAGGCCTGCACCGGGTCGCCTGGGACTTCCGCCTGGAATCCCAGGAGCCGGTAGAACTGCAAAGCCGTGAAGCGAGCCCCTGGGGTGGCGCATCCGCAGAGCCGCTGGCTGCCACTGGCCAATATCAGGTGCAACTGATGCAGCGTCAGCAGGGCAAGCTCAGTGCCCTGTCACAGCCACAGAGCTTTAACCTCACCGAACTGGGTGTTGGCGCGCTCACCACCAGTGACCGCCCGGCTCTGTTGGCCTTCCAGCAGCAAACCGCAGCGCTGAACAGCAGGATTGCGGCCGCCGGACGCTATCTGGGCGAGCTGGACAACCGCCTCAAGCACGTGCTGAAAACCATCCACATCAGTCCGCAAGCCGGTGAAGACCTGGCGCAACAGGCCCGCGCCCTGCAAGGGCAACTGCGCGGCGCCGGGCAACTGCTCAATGGCGACCGCATCAAAACCGGCGCCAATGAACCGGCTCCCATGAGCCTGAACCAGCGCATCGGCTCCATCATCGGTGGCCACTGGAATTCCCAGGCAGCGCCCATCGGCACCTACCGCAGCGCCTACCAGATTGCCGAAAAACAGTACGGCGATTTGGAAAGCATGCTGAAAGCCGGCGAGCGCAAACTGGTGGAACTGGAAAATACACTGGATAAAATCGGTGCCCCCTGGACACCAGGGCGGGGACTATAAAGTCCCCGCCCCTGTCGTCTAAAAAATCGCTCCCCTGTCATCCTGAGCGCAGCGAAGCATCTCAAACTCACCAACATTTGAGATTCTTCGCTGCGCTCAGAATGACAATACCTCCCCCTGTGGCTCATAGCACAAACGTGCGGTAAGCTCCCCCGCAAAACACAACTATAACTATTCAGTATGTCCTGTAACTGTTCAGATTGCGTGTCAAAACGTGCAGGGCAAGGCGAAAATTGTTGAGTTTACATATGTAAATGATCAATTTTTAACACAACCATGCGCGTTTTGACGCGTGAGCTGAATAGTTACACACAACTGAGCCCAGCCATGCCCCCTCTATTCGAAATCAGCGACCTCACCCTCTACAACGGCGACACCCTGGTTTACAACAACCTCAACCTCACCATAGAACAGGGCCAGCACACCGCCATCATCGGCGCCAACGGCTCCGGCAAATCCACCCTGCTAAAACTGCTGTCCGGGGAGCTCTACCCAGTGGCAGACAAACGCCACAAATTGCACCTGCTGGGCCACGAACGCTGGGCCAAAAACGAACTGCGTCAGCACATGGGCCTGGTATCCCACGACCTGCAAAGCCACACCATGTACGGTGCGCCGGGCATTAATGTGGTGCTGTCTGGCTACTTCGACAGCGACAGCATCTGGCAACACCACCAAGTGAGCGACCAACAACTGCAAACCGCCATCGCCCTGATGCAAGAACTGGGCATAGAACACCTGCGCCGTCGTACCTACGGCAGCCTGTCCACCGGCCAACAACGCCGCCTGCTACTGGCGCGAGCCATGATCAACCGCCCCGACGTCATGCTGTTCGACGAACCCACCACCGGCCTGGACATGCAAGGCTGCCAGCAAACCATCGGCATAATGCGGCAAATGATGCAGGAGGGTGTGAGCCTGATACTGGTCACTCACCACCTGTATGAAATAGTGCCGGATATTCAGCGAGTGATTCTGTTGAAAGAGGGAAAAATATTGGCGGACGGAAATAAACCGGAGGTGCTCACCGACAGCAATATCAGCGAATGCTTTAATACGCCGCTAAAAGTGGTCTGCCACAAAGAGCATTATCAGGTAGTTGCAGATAGCTGATGTGGGCGAACGGTTAGGGCCTGTCGAGGTTTCATATCTGCCACTGTTGGCGACTGAAAAGGGGTCCATCCAGATGCGAGGAGTGCGGTTTGGTCATTGCAAAGATTCTTTCCTTAAAACCTTTACGCCTTAAGCTTTACTGTGTCCAAGTGCTTTTCCTTATTCGTTAACTGTTAACCCTGCTGACCCTACTGCCACTGCAATTTAAGCTCGCGATGTGTCTGGGCACAATCACGGAGATACAAGTTAATTAGACTTTGATAAGGAATGCATTTATTTTCGGCCATATCTTTAAAATACGCGATAGTATCTTCGTCTAGGCGAATGGTGATTTGTCTCTTTAGTTTCTGAGCGTATGGATTTGGGACAGATTTTGAAAAGTCGTAGTGTTTACGCATGACGGAAGCCTTCATAAATTGCACGTTCTTGCCTATCCGCTTTTCGGGCAGAAATGATGCGAATTGAATCATTGACCCTGACACAATGGCACACCACCAAAAGCCGGGACTCTATGCTTGTGCCCATCAAGATAAACCTATCTTCATCATCAGAATGTTGAGGGTCGGCAATCAGGCGAGCAAATTGATCGCTAAAGACTGATTTCGCCTCGCCAAAGGAAACGCCATGTTTCTTTTGATTAGAGGCGTCCTTTTTCTCGTCCCATTCGAATGTTAGATAGCTCACAACGACACTATAACTACACTGTAATTATAGTCAAGGCGCGAATTGTAAATAGCAGTTAACACCTTGCTCACCGGCACATACTGCGGAGAGCGTTTTGTGTAAAGATGGAGTGCAGCAATTTGTTACACGCTTAGTGAAGCTGGGAGAATACCTCAGGGTGCTGTTCCGCAATACGGAGCAAAGCTATAGCTGGCCCTTGCGGTTCACGTCGACCCTGCTCCCAATCTTGGAGCGTACGCATACTGACACCTAATAATCCAGCAAATGCCGACTGCGACATTTTGAGTTTTGAGCGTATTACTTGTGGTGGCGAAGGCGGGCTGAGCATCGCGAAGACCGTCCCAGCCCCGTAGGGGCGGCCAACATACGCTTGTTATATGAAGTTACCATTAATAGCATATGCCTTTAATTTCCTTATGAAGGTCTCTTTGTATTTCTTCTGCATTTCGATAAAAATCACCGATTTCCTCGCCCAACCACATTCCATCAATAGTAATTGTATAGCCAGACACTAGTTGCGACTCAAATTCATACTCGAATTCAACTTCATATTTATTAATCTCAAAAACAGAAATTTTCTGGTCAGCCTTAAAACTTTCAACCCCATCATATTCCTGAAGTACTTTATCAACACAATATTTTTCAATGGGCTTATCAAATGACATCTCGTAGCCGATCATATTATTCGGCACATTACAACCCGCCAAAAAGAATACCGCCAGTAGTAGTGATTTCTTCATATTCATCTAACGCCCAAAGCTACGGCGCGTTTACGCGTCCGACAGCCTTTGCTTGTTATGTTTATTTTTCCGAGCTAGCACAACGACCAGCAACAATCCCCATATAAATGCACTGTAACCTAGAACAATATTTTTAGAGGAATTTATACTTTCCACTGCCTCATCGTAACCAAATATAGCAATATCATTAACAGTTAAAACATATGCATATGTATCTGAACCAGGCTTTCTAGTAGTGTGTGAGAGCTGAACATTACTACCAATTGGCCACTGTTCCTTAGCAGACTCACAACTGGGCAATCTCTTTGGTTTCTGCTCCAACCAATAGCGAGTGGAATTACCTTTTAATTTTATGGATCGTAGATAGCGATTCTTTTTGCAGGTAATACTTGATAGCTCACCTCGAATTGTCTTTAAATGAGTAATGTCCTCGACGTACACCCCGAAGAACAATATTTTTACTGAGGCAATGGTAGAAATTGCCAACATCACCCCAGCCAAGATCAGCTTTACGTATTTCACTTCTTTAACTCTTTAAACATAACGAGCCCGTAGAAAAACAGCTTTCAGATTTCGTTTATTCACAGGCCGATACTCTCTGTTTCAACTGCTTGCCATTTAACCAAATCCATTCAACATAATCACATTTTATGCGAATGAAGCAGATATTTTTGTGGATAACACTGTGTACTACTTTATATCGCCGTAATTGGCGATTTTCTCAATGTTATGC